>NZ_AP027058.1:2317907-2649037 GCF_027925025.1 Limnohabitans sp. MORI2 | reverse complement strand
AAACCAGTTAAAAAGAGAATGAATAAAAGCCAGCAAGTACCCTAAAAATTTGAGATAATCATTGGTTTCCCTGATCTCTTCAGGGCTTAGCTTTTTGGAAAAATCATGAAACGCACTTATCAACCTTCTAAAACTCGCCGCGCCCGTACACACGGCTTTTTGGTCCGTATGAAAACACGCGGTGGCCGCGCTGTGATCAACGCTCGTCGCGCCAAAGGTCGCAAGCGTCTGGCTGTCTAATCTTTGACCACTGAACAGGCCCGCGACCCAAGCGCCGTGGAACGTCTGCAGCAGTGGTCAGAATTTCAGGCCGTCATGTCGGCAGGGACTGTGGCACGTACGCCGCATTTTGTGTTGCACCAGTGGCAACACCCTGCCAAAGCCTCTACAGGGTCTGGGTTTGAAGAAACCCCGGCCCTGTTTGTCGATGGTGTATTGATGATGGGCGCGCTCACACCTAAACGGTGGGCCAAGCGCGCGGTCACTCGCAACATGATTCGACGTCAAATTCATGCGGTTTCGCACGAGTTTGAAAAGGGCTTGAAACCTACAGCCTATGTGGTTCGCTTGCGGGCAACGTTTAATCCCCAAAAGTTTGTGAGTGCATCTTCGGATGTGTTGAAACAAACAGTGCGTGAAGAACTCAAACAATTGTTTGGATATGTGAGCGCCGCATGATGCAGTCATTTTTGATGATGGTGGTGCGTGGGTATCGTTTGCTCTTGAGCCCTTGGCTTGGGTTTTCGTGTCGGTTTGAGCCCACGTGCTCGGCGTATTCGCTGCAAGCGTTAGAGTTGCACGGCGCTGCGCGTGGCAGTTATTTGACCTTGCGTCGTTTGGCACGGTGCCATCCTTGGTGCATAGGCGGGCACGATCCTGTTCCCCCTGCTTTGTTTAGCTCTTTGACCTCTTCCAACGCCGGAAAGAAAACTTCATGAACGATATTCGCCGCACCATTTTGTGGGTGATCTTTGGTTTTTCCATGGTTCTTTTGTGGGACCAATGGCAAGTCCATAACGGAAACAAAGCCACATTTTTTCCAACACCTGCACAACAAGTAAAAGTTGCGGCTGATGCAGCCTCAGCTGTGCCACAAGCCGCAGGTGTACCTACAGCAGTTGCCCCGCAAGCTGCAGTGTCAGTGCCCGCAGTTGAGACACGTGCTGCGTCTAAAGAGTTGGTGCAAGTCGAAACAGATTTGTTCAAACTCAGCTTTGATACCGAAGGCGGCACGTTGGCTCGCGTCGAGTTGTTGAAGCACGAAGACGAACAAAAGCCTGGCCACAAAATTGTGTTGTTGGATGACAGCAAAGAACGCATCTACACCGCACAAACAGGCTTGATTTCAAGCATTCCTGGCGTGGCATTGCCCACACACAAATCAGTGATGACCGTTCGTCCCGGCGCGCGCAAACTCAAAGACGGCGACAACGAGTTGTCCATCACGTTTGAGTCGGCTGCACAGAATGGTGTGAAGTTGGTCAAGACCTACACCGTCAAACGCGGCGCGTATGACATGGCCGTGAAGCACGACATCGTCAACACAGGTTCACAAGACGTAGCACCCCAGTTGTATTTCCAATTGGTGCGTGATGGCAATAAGCCAGTGGGTGAGTCCTCGTTCTATTCGACCTTCACAGGCCCTGCGATTTACACGGAAGCCAAGAAGTACCAAAAGGTCGAGTTCGCAGACATCAAGAAGAAAAAAGTCGATGTCGAAAAACAATCCAACACCGGCTACATCGCCATGGTGCAGCATTACTTTGCGAGTGCTTGGATCTTGCCTGATGACATGAATCGTGACATCTCTATTGATGCAGTGGACATCGGCTCGACCATGCCCGACTGCTGCTACCGCGTAACCGCGATCTCTCCTTTGGAAGTGATCAAGCCAGGCCAAACGAAGAGCGTTTCTGCTACTTTCTATGCCGGCCCACAAGAAGAGAAAAAACTCGAAGCTCTTTACCCAGGCTTGGAGCTGGTCAAAGACTATGGTTGGTTGACCATTTTGGCCAAGCCCTTGTTCTGGTTGTTGCATCAACTCAACAACATCTTGGGTAACTGGGGTTGGTCGATTGTTAGCTTGGTGGTCTTGCTCAAAGCAGCTTTCTACTGGTTGAATGCCCACGCTTACCAAAGCATGGCCAAGATGAAAGCCATCAATCCAAAAATCATGGAAATGCGTGAGCGTCTCAAAGACAACCCACAGCAAATGCAAATGGAGATGATGAAGATTTACCGCGAAGAGAAGGTCAACCCCATGGGTGGTTGCTTGCCTATCGCGTTGCAAATCCCCGTGTTCATTGCCCTGTACTGGGTGTTGTTGTCGACCGTTGAAATTCGCAATGCCCCTTGGTTGGGTTGGATCCATGACTTGTCTGCTCCAGATCCATTCTTCATCTTGCCTTTGGTGATGACGCTGACCACATTGCTGCAAACGGCATTGAATCCCGCGCCACCAGACCCTATGCAGGCCAAGATGATGTGGATCATGCCGTTGGCTTTCAGCGTGATGTTCTTCTTCTTCCCTGCGGGCTTGGTGCTGTACTGGATCACCAACAACGTGTTGTCGATTGCCCAGCAATGGGTGATCAATACGCGTATGGGTGTGCCACCACAATTCAACTTGCCAAAGTTCTAAACGAACACGTGCTAAGCCCAAAGCCCGCCTCCTTCATCGGTTGGCGGGTTTTTTTCTAGACAATCAAACCATGCTTGCTCAACATGACGCCCCCATCATTGCCATCGCCACTGCCCCTGGGCGTGGCGCAGTGGGCATCGTGCGTGTCAGCGGAAAACAATTGAGTGCCCTGGTCCAAGCTGTGTGTGGACGAGGACTCAAACCACGTGAAGCGACGTATTTGCCATTGCTGGATGAAAGTGGCGCACCAATTGACCATGTGCTTGCATTGCACTTTCCTGGTCCCAATAGCTACACAGGCGAAGATGTGCTGGAGCTCCAAGCGCACGGGGGACCCGTGGTGCTACAGCTTATCGTGGCGCGTTGTTTGCAAGTTGCAGCGACGTTAGATGCACAACAAAAACCATTGCTTGCTGGCTTACGGTTGGCACAACCGGGCGAATTCACGCAACGAGCCTTTTTGAATCACAAACTTGATCTGGCACAAGCAGAAGCCGTCGCTGATTTGATTGATGCCAGCACTGAAGCTGCAGCGCGAGGAGCGAGCCGCTCATTGGCGGGTGCTTTTTCCAAGGAGATACATCAGTTGCGCGATGCGCTCATTCATCTGCGCATGCTGGTCGAGGCCACGTTGGACTTTCCAGAAGAAGAGATCGACTTTTTAAAACAAGCCGATGCGCAAGGGCAGCTCCATCGCTTGCAAGACCAGCTTGCGCAAGTCATGACGCAAACCAAACAAGGTGCGTTGCTACGCGAAGGCATCCGTGTGGTGATTGCGGGCCAACCTAACGCAGGTAAAAGCTCGTTGCTCAACGCGCTTGCAGGCGCAGAGCTGGCCATCGTCACACCCATCGCAGGCACCACGCGAGATGTGGTGCAACAAACCATTCAAATTGAAGGCGTACCCTTGCATGTGGTTGATACCGCAGGCTTGCGTGACCATCCTGATGTGGACGAGGTAGAGCGCATAGGCATTGCCCGTGCGTGGGATCAAATAAGCCAAGCTGATGCTGTGCTGTTTTTGCATGACCTTACTCGCCAAGATGACGCCACCTATGCGGCAGCAGAAGCGCAAATTCAACAAACATTGGACGAAAAATTAGACAACCATGTGCCCGTTCTGCATTTGTGGAACAAGGCCGATGCACATAAGTTCGCCAGTCCGCCGGATATCCAAGGAAATGACACGCAAACAATGCACTTGATGTTGTCTGCTAAAACTGGGGAAGGCTTACCCGCTTTGCGACAAAAGCTCTTGAATGTGGTGGGTTGGCAAGGCGGCGGCTCAGAAGGCATGTTCATGGCGCGTGAGCGCCATGTGCAAGCGTTGCGAGAGTTGGATGAACACCTGATGTTGGCCAATGCCAGTTTGCAAGCTGCCGTACCAGCGCTTGACTTGTTGGCTGAAGAGCTACGCTTGGGCCAAAACGCACTTAACAGCATCACGGGCGAATTTACGCCAGACGACTTATTGGGCGTGATCTTCACCAGTTTTTGCATCGGCAAATAAACGCCCTCTCCGATAAAATTCACCCATGACCCAAAACTCGGCACACATCACAGGCGCAAGTGCAAAGGTGGATGACCAACGCATCTTGCAACTGGCACATGAAACCTTAGAAATAGAGGCAGATGCCGTACGGCATTTGCGCAACGGTCTCTCGCCAAGTTTTGTGCAGGCAGTTCACGCCATTCTTAAAGTCACAGGCCGCGTGGTGGTGATGGGAATGGGCAAAAGTGGACATGTAGGCCGAAAAATCACGGCAACATTGGCCTCTACAGGCACGCCAGCGATGTTTGTACATCCAGCCGAAGCCAGCCATGGTGACTTAGGCATGGTCAAAGAAGCCGACTTGGTGATCGCTATTTCAAACAGTGGCGAGAGCGACGAGTTGGCCGCCATCCTCCCAGTGCTCAAGCGCCAGGGCGTGCCCTTGGTGGCGCTCACGGGTGGCGCGCAATCGACCTTGGCGAGCCATGCTGACATTGTTCTCAACACCGGTGTGCTCAAAGAGGCTTGTCCGCTCAACTTGGCCCCTACGGCGAGTACCACGGCGCAAATGGCCATGGGTGATGCGCTGGCGGTTGCTTTGCTGGATGCACGAGGCTTCAAGGCTGAAGACTTTGCGCGCTCCCATCCCGGGGGGGCATTGGGCCGCCGCTTACTCACGCATGTGAGCGATGTCATGCGCAGCGGTGATGCCGTGCCACGCGTGTTGCCCAGTGTGAGTTTCAGCGATCTGATGCGCGAGATGAGCGTCAAAGGCCTTGGCGCTTCAGCGATTGTGGACGTCAACCAAAAAGTCTTAGGTATCTTTACCGACGGCGATTTGCGTCGTTTGATCGAGACAGGCACCGACATGCGTCAGCTCACGGCTGAACAGGTCATGCATGCCAATCCACGTACGGTTCGCTCTAATGCGTTGGCCGCAGAAGCGGCAGAGCTGATGGAGTTGCACCGAATCACCAGCGTGCTGGTGGTAGACGAGCAAGGGACATTGTGCGGAGCGATCAACACAAACGACCTGATGCGCGCGAAAGTGATTTGATGAGCACACATACACCCGCATTGAACTTTGACCCTGCTTTGTTGTTGCGAGCACAAAATGTGCGCGTGGCCTTCTTCGACGTCGACGGCGTGCTCACCGATGGTGGCTTGTTGTTCACAGAAAACGGCGAAAGCATCAAGCGCTTTTGCACGCTCGATGGCCATGGCTTAAAGATGCTTCAAAAAGCGGGCATTACGCCTGCAGTGATTACCGGGCGTGACAGCGTGCCATTGCGAGCACGTCTCCAAGCGCTAGGCATCACGCACGTGCGTTACGGCACAGAAGATAAGGCACCCGCGGCTCAAGAAATTCTGCAAGAGCTGGGCCTAGATTGGTCGCAGGCCGCACACATGGGCGATGATTGGCCGGATCTGGCGGTCATGACGCGTGCGGCTTTTGCTTGTGCACCTAGCAATGCACAAGTAGAGGTTAAAGCGGTGGCGCATTACGTCACAGCCAAAGAAGGCGGTCACGGGGCTGCACGTGAGTTTTGTGATTTGCTGCTGGTGGCGAGCGGGCATTACGCCAAGCTATTGCACAGTTACTTGGCATGAGCACAACTGTTTCTTTGTCTTGGCTCATGCGTGTGCGTCGCATGTTTGACCGATTGGCGGTTTATTTGCCATTGGTCTTGATGGGGCTCATGGCGATGACGACATATTGGCTCGTGCGCAACACGCCCTCGATTGAAGACGCCGAGGCAGAGGCGCCGCTTAGGCATGTTCCTGACTATTTTCTCAACGACTTCTCTGTGAAAGTTTTTTCTGAGGAGGGGCGCTTAAAAAGTGAAGTGATCGGTGTTGAGGGGCGCCACTATCCAGACACGGATACGCTAGAAATTGATCTGCCCAATATCCGCGTGCTGAGCGTGGAAGGGCGTGTGACAACAGCGGTCGCCAAAAGAGGCTTAGTTAATGCCGACGGTACGGAGGCTCAACTTTTTGATAAGGCCGTGGTTGTTCGTGAGGCACATACAAACGAACAGGGGGTTCTCACACCAAGCAGTGAACTTCACAGTGATTTTTTGCACTTGTTTGCAGACACAGAGCAAGTTCAATCACATCTGCCTATCGTCTTGGTGCGTGGTTCGGGGGATCGATTCACTTCGCAAGACGGCATGCAGTATGACAACCTCGATCACGTCATGAAATTGACAGGACGCGTGCGCGGTACGTTATTGCCGCCCAAAGAGAAAAACAAACCATGAAAAAAGGCTCCCGAGGGAGCCTTTTGATTTCCAGTGAAGCAGATCGATCAGTAGCTGTTGCCACCACCGAAGCCGCCGCGACCACCGCCGCCTTCACGACGACCGCCGCCGTTACCGCCACCGCCGTAAGGGCTGCGGAAACCACCGCCGCCACCTTCACGACCGCCGCCGCCGAAACCACCACCAAAACCGCCTGAGCGGGGAGGACGTGGCTCCATGGGGCGTGCTTCGTTGACCACGAGGCTACGGCCACCCAAAGGCGCACCGTTCATGCCTTCGATCGCAGCTTGCGCTTCGGCATCGCTGCCCATTTCGACGAAACCAAAACCTTTAGAACGACCTGTGTCGCGCTCCATCATCACTTTGGCGCTGGTCACAGAACCAAATTGACCGAAAGATTGCTCGAGGTCGTTGTCGCGTACCGAGTATGGCAAGTTGCCAACGTACAGTTTGTTGCCCATGAAAGGGACTCCTTAAAACACATAAAACTAAGCGATGGAGTCCCGAACCGAAACTGACCTATCACCAAATACAACCGAGCAGATGCAAGCACCCGCAAAGCTGCGGCCATTATGGAGCACAAGTTGTCTAAATTACCAAGCGTTTACCAGTATTTAGATCAATTCATCCCCGAAAAACCACAGTTCGGTGTCTTTACCAACTCACTTCGCGGTCAGGGGATGCCGTGATTTTGTGGATCGTCAAGTCAGCGCCTTCAAATTCTTCCTCTTGGCTCATGCGTAAACCGATGGTCATTTTGAGTACGCCGTACACCACAAAACCGCCAGTCAACGCCCAAGCGACACCGATGGCTGTCCCAGCCAATTGCGCCGTGAAATTGATGCCACCGATACCGCCTAGGGCCTGCGTGCCAAAAATGCCAGCTGCGATGCCACCCCACGTGCCGCACAAACCATGCAAGGGCCACACGCCCAACACATCGTCAATGCGCCATTTGTTTTGCGTCAATGTGAACATCACAACAAAAATGCCACCGGCTACAGCGCCCACGACCAACGCGCCCATGGGGTGTATCAAATCAGAACCGGCACAGACAGCCACCAAGCCCGCCAAGGGGCCGTTGTGAACAAAGCCTGGATCGTTTTTGCCCATGATGAGTGCCACCAGTGTGCCCCCTACCATCGCCATCAACGAGTTCACGGCGACTAAGCCAGAAATCTTGTCGAGCGTTTGCGCGCTCATCACGTTAAAGCCAAACCAGCCCACGATCAAAATCCAAGCGCCTAAGGCGAGAAACGGGATGCTTGATGGGGGATGTGCGGAAATTGCACCATCTTTGCGGTAACGGTTGCTGCGTGCACCTAGCAAAAGAACGGCGGGCAATGCAATCCAGCCGCCTACGGCATGAACGACCACAGAGCCTGCGAAGTCGTGGAATTCATCGCCGGTTAACGCTTTGATCCATGCTTGAAAACCGAAGTGTTGATTCCACGCGATGCCCTCAAAGAAGGGGTACACAAATCCAACAATCACAGCTGTGGCAATTAATTGAGGCCAAAACTTGGCACGTTCGGCAATGCCGCCGGAGATGATGGCCGGGATAGCTGCAGCAAACGTTAGCAAGAAAAAGAACTTGACCAATTCGTAGCCGTTTTTATCGACCAATGATTCAGCACCCATCATGAAACTGGCGCCATAGGCCACGCCGTAGCCCACCACAAAGTACGCGAGGGTGGATACGCAAAAGTCCACCAAAATTTTGACCAATGCATTCACTTGGTTTTTGCGGCGAACTGTGCCCAGTTCTAAAAATGCGAAACCAGCATGCATGGCGAGCACCATGATGGCACCCAGCAGAATGAACAAAGCATCTGCGCCCTGTTTGTGTGCATCCATAAATCTAATCCTTGAAAATTGAACTTTTTTGGTGCGGTTTTGCACCTGTTTTTTGAGTTGCACCAGATGTAAGCAAAAAATGCACCAAAAGTTCAAAAACGCCGCGCGGTAGGATCAAAACATGGAAGCTTTTCTGATCTCTACAGGCATTGTCGCCCTTGCCGAAATAGGCGATAAAACCCAACTTTTATCTCTTGTATTGGCCGCGCGTTTTCGCAAACCATGGCCCATCGTTTGGGGCATTTTGGTCGCTACGTTGGCTAACCACGCACTGGCGGGAGGACTGGGTGCTTGGGTGACGCAGCTCATGGGGCCAACTGCACTGCGTTGGGTGTTGGGTGTGTCCTTTTTGGCCATGGCCGCATGGATGCTGGTGCCTGACGAGTTAGATGACGATGATGCGGAAGTCACGCCTAAGTTTGGCGTGTTTGGCACAACCGTTGTTGCGTTTTTCTTAGCCGAGATGGGCGATAAAACTCAAATCGCCACGGTGATGCTTGCTGCTGAATATCCGTCGTGGCTCTGGGTGGTGGCGGGCACAACGCTGGGCATGATGTTGGCCAATGCGCCAGTGGTGTGGTTTGGCGAACGCATCACGCGGCTTTTGCCGCTGATGTGGGTGCATCGCCTCAGCGCGGCGGTTTTTGTGGTGCTGGGTGTGTTGGTGCTGTTGGGCAGCGAATCGCCTGAGACGCACCGCTCGTCAAACGACGCGACATTACAAACGCCGGCTGCGAATGAGCAGCCGGCCTCTGCAGCATCAAGCGCGCCGTGAACACCCAGGTGTTCATTGGCCGATGACGCGGACCATTTCTAAGCACTTGTTGGAATAGCCCCACTCGTTGTCGTACCAGCTGACGACTTTGAGGAACGTGCCGTCTAAGGCAAGACCTGCTTCGGCGTCGAACACAGAGGTACAAGACTCGCCCCGGAAATCGGTGGACACCACTTTTTCATCCGTGTAACCCAGTACGCCTTTCAGGGCTCCTTCGCTTTGCGCTTTCATTTCCGCGCAAATCTCTTGGTATGAGGCTTGGTTGCTCAATTCAACGGTCAAATCCACGACGGACACATCGGAGGTTGGCACGCGAAAAGCCATACCGGTGAGTTTGCCTTTGACTTCAGGAATTACCACACCCACGGCCTTGGCGGCGCCAGTGCTGGAAGGAATGATGTTTTCCAAAATGCCGCGGCCGCCACGCCAATCCTTGTTCGAGGGGCCGTCCACGGTTTTTTGTGTGGCGGTGGTGGCATGCACGGTGGTCATTAAGCCGCGTTTGATGCCCCACTTGTCATTCAGCACCTTGGCCACAGGCGCCAAACAATTGGTGGTGCATGAGGCGTTCGAGATGATGGGTTGACCCGCGTACGTGGCGTGGTTCACGCCATAAACAAACATGGGGGTGTCGTCTTTGGACGGCGCTGACATCAACACCTTCTTGGCGCCCGCTGCCAAATGCTTTTCGGCGCTGGCGTGGTCTAAAAAGAGGCCCGTGGATTCCACCACCACATCTGCGCCAATCTCGTGCCATTTCAAGGCGGCAGGGTCGCGTTCTTGGGTGAGGCGAATGCGCTTTCCGTTGACGATGAGGTGGTTACCGTCGACCGACACCTCACCTTGAAAGCGGCCATGTACGCTGTCGTATTTGAGCATGTAGGCCAGGTAATCGGGTTCCAACAAGTCGTTGATTCCCACCACTTCAATGTCGTGAAAGTTTTGAATCGCAGCGCGAAACACCATACGTCCGATGCGTCCAAAGCCGTTGATGCCGATTTTGATGGTCATGTTTGTCTCCTCAGAATGGCTACATTGTATGAAACTTTGTTACATAAATACAAGAGAAATTACGTATCTTTTTTACGGCGTATCCACAGGTTGTTTGAGCCAGACGAAAAAAAGGCGCCTTCAGGCGCCTTTTTGGGAATGGGACATTGCTTACTTCTTGGCGACGACGCGAATCATCTCTAAGCATTGCTTGGCATAGCCCCACTCGTTGTCGTACCAAGCGACAACTTTCATGAACGTCTTGTCCATGGCGATGCCAGCGGTGGCATCAAACACAGAGGCGCATGGTTCACCACGGAAGTCGGTGGACACCACTTTGTCTTCGGTGTAACCCAACACGCCTTTGAGCGCGCCCAAGCTTTGAGCCTTCATCTCGGCGCACACCTCTTCATAGCTGGCTTCTTTTTCTAGCTCAATGGTCAAGTCCACCACAGACACGTCCGAGGTTGGCACGCGGAAAGCCATGCCCGTGATCTTTTGATTCACTTCGGGAATCACTTTGCCCACAGCCTTGGCTGCGCCAGTGCTGGAAGGAATGATGTTTTCCAAAATGCCACGGCCGCCGCGCCAGTCTTTGCGAGACGAGCTGTCGACAGTCGCTTGACTGGCAGTGGCCGCATGCACCGTGGTCATCAAACCGCGCTTGATGCCCCATTTGTCGTTCAACACTTTGACCACAGGGGCCAAGCAGTTGGTCGTGCATGAGGCGTTGGAGACGATGGTTTCGCCTGCATATTTTTGGTGGTTCACGCCGTACACAAACATGGGCACGCTGTCCTTGGACGGGGCTGAGATCACGACCTTTTTTGCGCCTGCGTCGATGTGCAACTGGCAGGTGGGTTCGGTCAGGAAGTGGCCTGTGCACTCAAGCACGATGTCCACGCCCATGGCGCCCCAACGGAGGTTGCTGGCATCCCGTTCGTGCGAGAGCTGGATTTTCTTTCCGTTGACGATCAGCGCGTCTTCGGTGTGCTCGACAGTGCCCTCAAAACGGCCATGCACGCTGTCGTACTTGAGCATGTAAGCCAAGTAGTCTGCAGACTTGGGGTCATTGATACCCACGACTTCGATGTCGCTGTAGCCGTGCTTGAGCGCTGCACGCAGTGCCAAGCGGCCAATACGGCCAAAGCCGTTGATGCCGATTTTGATGGTCATGTAAAGCCTTAAGGAGGAAGTTAAAAACCTTTAATTCACCAGTTTGTAGACCATTCGCCTTTCACGAGGCTGATCAAGGGCGCCCTTCGAAATAAGAGCCCCTCTGGTTAACGACTTAAGCGTGCTTTTGCAGCGCCGCTTGAACCGTATCGGCCACGTTTTCTGGCGTGAAACCGAAGTGTTTGAACAAAACAGGGGCAGGGGCAGATTCGCCGTAGGTGTCGATGCCGACCACAGCGGACACGCCGTATTTCCACCAACCGTCGGTCGAGCCCATTTCTACCGCCACGCGTGGCACGCCAGCGGGCAACACAGCCGATTTGTAGGCCACGCTTTGGCGGTCAAAAGTGGTCGTGCTGGGCACTGACACCACGCGCACAGCAATCTTGCGCTCGGCCAGCAGGGCTTGTGCTTTCAACGCCAGCTGCACTTCAGAGCCGGTGGCCATGATGACGGCTTGTGCCTTTTTCTTGATGCCCACTTCGCTTGGCTCAGCCAGCACGTAAGCGCCTTTGTTGATGGCGTCGAGGCCAGAGATGTCGCCCGCCGTTTTGTGCGGGGCGGCATCGCCTTTTGGCAAATAAGGTAGGTTTTGACGGCTCAACAACAAAGCGGTTGGGCGGCTGGTGTTCTGCAAAGCCACGGCCCAAGCCACCGCCGTTTCGGCTGTGTCGGCAGGGCGCCACACATCGAGGTTAGGAATTAAGCGCAGCGAAGCGGCGTGTTCGATGGATTGGTGGGTCGGGCCGTCTTCGCCCAAGCCGATGGAGTCATGGGTGAACACATGCACCACGCGCTGCTTCATCAGCGCGGCCATGCGGATGGCGTTGCGTGAGTAGTCGCTGAACGTGAGGAACGTGCCGCCGTAGGGGATGAAACCACCGTGCAACGCCACGCCGTTCATGATGGCGGCCATGCCGAACTCGCGCACGCCGTAGTTGATGTGGCGGCCACCTTGGCTAGCGTCGTTTTTCACCACATGGCCCGCCGCGTCAAAGCGCAGGTTGGGGGTGGACTTGGTGTTGGTCAGGTTTGAGCCAGTCAAGTCGGCGCTGCCACCCAAGAGTTCGGGCAGCGCGGCGGTGAAGTGCTCCAGTGCCAATTGGCTAGCTTTGCGGCTGGCTACGGTTTCGGCTTTGGTGTGCGCGTCGATCACCGTGTCGACCACGGTTTGCGCAAAGTTCTTGGGCAGCTCGCCCGCCATGCGGCGTTGCAGTTCAGCGGCCAGTTCGGGGTGAGCAGCTTTGTAGGCGGCGAAGGTTTGGTTCCACTCGGCTTCCTGGGCCTTGCCTTTGGCTTTGGCGTCCCAGTCAGCGTACACCTCGGCAGGCACTTCAAACGGGGCATGGTTCCAACCGATGGCGGCGCGTGTCAATGCAATCTCCTCAGCGCCCAAAGGTTCGCCGTGGGCCTTGGCCGTGTCCGCGCGGTTGGGGCTGCCTTTGCCAATGCTGGTTTTGCAAACGATCAGCGTTGGCTTGTCTGTGCTGAGCTTGGCCGAAGCAATCGCTTGGCTTACCACCGCAGCGTCGTGGCCGTTGATGGGGCCGATCACATTCCAGCCGTAAGACTTGAAACGCTCAGGTGTGTTGTCGGCAAACCATGGGGCCACTTGGCCGTCGATGGAAATGCCGTTGTCGTCGTACAAGGCGATGAGCTTGTTCAGCTTCCACGCACCTGCAAGTGAGCAGGCTTCGTGGCTGATGCCTTCCATCAAACAACCGTCGCCCATGAAGACGAAGGTGTGGTGGTTCACCACGTTGTGGCCATCGCGGTTGAATTCAGCGGCCAACAATTTTTCAGCCAATGCCATACCCACCGCGTTGGTGATGCCTTGGCCCAAGGGGCCAGTCGTTGTTTCAACGCCAGGGGTCACACCCACTTCGGGGTGACCGGCGGTTTTGCTGTGCAACACGCGGAAGCTTTTCAACTCGCTCATGGGCAAGTCATAACCGGTGAGGTGCAACAGTGCATAAATCAACATCGAGCCGTGACCGTTGGAGAGCACAAAGCGGTCGCGGTTCAACCATTGTGGGTTGATTGGGTTGTGATGCAGGTGATCGCCCCACAAAGCGACGGCCATATCGGCCATGCCCATGGGCGCGCCTGGGTGTCCTGAATTAGCAAGTTGTACAGCGTCCATTGCCAAGGCGCGAATTGCGCTGGCCATTTGTTGGGTGTTTGCCATGTCAGGCGACTCCGGTGGGTGTGTGAGGGAAAACCACGATTTTAGCGGTCTCGGGAGCCACGGCGGATGGCTCGCTACACTGCTTGTCGATGACAAAAAGCCCAGTTTCCACCTCTCATTCAACGGCACTGTTGCTGGCCGCAGGCCGTGGCGAGCGCATGCGCCCGTTGACCGACGCCACACCCAAACCACTGCTGCCCGTGCGTGGCCAACCACTCATGCAATGGGCGATGCAAGGCCTGCAGCGAGGCGGGGTTGAGAACTTGGTCATCAACACCGCATGGCTGGGTGAGCAAATTCCACAGTATTTTGGTGATGTGTTTGAAAGCGCCGGTCTTGCGCCGATGCATCTGCACTATTCGCAAGAAGGCGTGGATTTTGGTGGCGCGTTAGAGACGGCTGGCGGCATTGCCCGTGCGTTGCCTCAGTTGGCCGATGTGTTTTGGGTGGCTGCGGGCGATGTGTTTGCGCCAGACTTTGTGTTTGCGCCTGAGGCCTATGAGCGCTTCAAGACAAGCCCACAGCTTGCCCATATTTGGCTGGTGCCCAACCCCGAACACAACTTGGGCGGCGATTTTGGCCTTTCGGCCGATGGCTTGGCGTTGAATTTGTCCAAGTTGACGGCCCCCGCCAGAGACACAGAACAACCGCGCTACACCTTCAGCACAATTGCCCTTTACAAACGCGCCTTCTTTGAAGCCGCATGGTGCGACATTCCAGCGGGCAATCCCAACGGTGTGAAAGCCCCGCTAGCCGCCATGTTGCGCGCAGCGATGGACAATCATGCCGTGAGTGCGTCGCTCTACACAGGCGCGTGGACAGATGTGGGCACGCCCGAGCGTTTGGCACAACTCAATGCCGCCTGAACACACAAGGTAAGACATGACACACCCGATAGCACACGCTCAGATTTATGCCGCACGTCGCGCCCGTTTGGCTGCACAGCTGGGCGACGGTGGCGTGGCCATCATCCCCACCGCGCCCGAACGTGCGCGCAACCGTGACAGCGATTTTCCGTATCGCCACGACAGCTATTTTTATTACCTCACAGGCTTTACAGAGCCCAACGCCTGGCTGGTGTTAGATGCGTCGGGGCGCAGCACCTTGTTTTGCCAACCCAAGGATTTGGAACGCGAAATTTGGGATGGCTACCGTTTGGGGCCAGAGGCCGCTGTGGGTGTGCTGGGCGTGAATACTGCGCATTCGGTGACTGAGCTCGACAAGCTGTTGCCCAAGTTGCTAAAAAACCAACACACCGTTTGGTACCCGTTTGCTACGCATCAAGGTTTGGAAACACGCGTGGACGGTTGGCTCAACGCCGTGCGCGCTCGTGTGCGCTTTGGTGCTTTGTGCCCCGCGCATCAGCGCGATGTGTGCGGCCCATTGGACGAGCTGCGCTTGATCAAAGACGCACACGAACAAGACATCATGCGCCGTGCTGCGCACATCAGCGCACACGCGCATATCCGAGCGATGCAGACCAGCGCACGCATGTTGCGTGCAGGCCAAGACGTACGTGAGTACCACTTAGATGCGGAACTGTTGCACGAGTTCCGGATGCACGGTTCGCAGTTTCCGGCTTACACCTCTATCGTGGCGGCAGGCGCGAACGCGTGCGTGTTGCATTACCGTGCTGACGTAGCGCCAGTGCGCGATGGTGAATTGGTATTGATTGATGCTGGTTGCGAGTTGGATGGCTATGCGAGCGACATCACGCGCACGTTTCCTGCGAATGGCAAGTTCACAGGTGCGCAGCGCGATTTGTATAACTTGGTACTTGCCAGTCAAGATGCAGCCGTGCTCGCCACGAAGGCAGGCGCACGTTTCAATGACCCGCACGATGCAACAGTCAAAGTGCTGGCGCAGGGCTTGTTAGACCTAGGGCTGCTCAGCAAAGACAAACACGGCAACGCCCAAGATGTGATTGACACACGCGCCTACTTTTCGTTTTACATGCATCGCACCGGCCACTGGTTGGGCATGGATGTGCACGACTGCGGCAGCTATGTCGAACCTACCGAGCTCGGCCAAGTGAGCGAGCGCAAAGACCCCCTCTCGGGTGAAACCATCGTCAACCGACCCAGCCGCATCTTGCGTGAGGGCATGGTGCTGACCATTGAGCCGGGCTTGTATGTGCGGCCAGCTGAGGGCGTGCCTGAGGCGTTTTGGAATTTGGGCATTCGCATTGAGGACGATGCCATCGTCACTTCTAGCGGCTGCGAACTCATCACGCGTGGGGTGCCTGTGATCGCTGATGAGATTGAAGCGTTGATGCGTGGTTGATCTTTGCGAATAAGTAAAAACCATTGCCACCTGCGTACGCACATCCACGGACAAAGTGCCTTAGACACAGGCCTAAAATGAATTCATAAGCCAAGGCGACGATGCTTTTGCAAAGCACGTCGCCTTTTGCATCACAAGGAGATTTCTATGGGTTCCAACCAATCACACAACAGCACCGAGGCGCGTGCTGAACTGCGCCGCGCGGCACTTGAATACCACGAGTTTCCCACCCCCGGCAAAGTGGCGATTCACGCGACCAAGCAGTTGATCAACCAACATGATTTGGCCTTGGCGTACTCGCCCGGTGTGGCTGCGCCCTGTGAAGAAATCGTCAAAGACCCCAACAGTGCCTACAAGTACACCAGCAAAGGCAACTTGGTGGCGGTGATTTCCAATGGCACGGCGGTGTTGGGCTTGGGTGACATTGGCCCACTCGCTTCGAAGCCGGTGATGGAAGGTAAAGGCGTTCTGTTCAAGAAGTTTGCGGGCATCGATGTGTTCGACCTTGAAATTGACGAAAAGAACCTCGACAAGCTGGTCGACATCATTGCGGCGTTGGAGCCCACGTTTGGTGGTATCAACCTTGAAGACATCAAAGCGCCTGACTGCTTCTATGTGGAGCGCAAGTTGCGCGAGCGCATGAAGATCCCAGTCTTCCACGACGACCAGCACGGCACAGCCATCACCGTGGGTGCGGCCATTTTGAACGGACTCAAAGTCGCGGGTAAAGACCTCAAAACCGTCAAGCTCGTGACCTCGGGTGCCGGTGCAGCAGCCTTGGCTTGCTTGAACCTGTTGCTCAAGATGGGCATGCCTCGCCAAAACATTTTTGTCACTGACTTGGCTGGCGTCGTTTACGAAGGCCGCACCGAGTTGATGGACGAAGATAAGATTCAGTTCGCGCAAAAAACCGATGCCCGCACATTGTCCGAAATCATCGACGGCGCTGACGTGTTCTTGGGTCTGTCCGCAGGTGGCGTGCTCAAGCAAGACATGGTCAAGCGCATGGCGGCTAAGCCCATCATCATGGCGTTGGCTAATCCCAACCCAGAAATCACCCCCGAAGATGTGAAGGCCGTGCGCGACGACGCCATCATCGCCACGGGTCGCAGCGACTATCACAACCAAGTGAACAACGTGTTGTGCTTCCCCTATATCTTCCGAGGTGCCTTGGATGCAGGCGCGTCCACCATCACCGATGAGATGGAAATCGCGGCGGTTTATGCCATTGCCGAATTGGCGCAAGCCGAACAAAGCGAAGTGGTGGCTGCAGCCTATGCGGGCGAGACTTTGGCGTTTGGTCCTGAGTACCTCATTCCCAAACCGTTTGATCCACGCTTGATGATGAAGATCGCACCGGCTGTGGCGCAGGCGGCGGCAGACAGCGGTGTGGCCACACGTCCGATTCAAGACATGGAGGCCTACATCGAGAAGCTGCAAGGCTTTGTGTATGCCTCGGGCTCCATCATGAAGCCCATTTATGCCGCCGCCAAACGTGCGACCAAAAAACGCGTGTGCTACGCCGAGGGCGAAGAAGAGCGCGTCTTGCGTGCGGTGCAAATCGTGGTGGACGAGCGCTTGGCCAAGCCCACGTTGATTGGTCGTCCTGCCGTGATCGCCCAACGCGTTGAGAAGTTTGGCTTGCGCCTGAAAGAGGGTGTGGACTACGAAGTGGTCAATGTGGAACAAGACCACCGTTACCGCGACTTCTGGCAAACCTATTACAAGATGACGGCCCGCAAAGGGGTGACCGAGCAACTGGCCAAGATCGACATGCGTCGCCGCTTGTCCCTCATTGGCACCATGATGCTGCACAAAGGCGAAGTGGATGGCTTGATTTGTGGCACTTGGAGCACCCCGCTGACTCACTTGAACTACGTCAACCAAGTGATTGGCAACCGCAAAGGCGTGAGCACCTATGCCGCCATGAACGGCCTCATCTTGCCTGACCGCCAAGTCTTTTTGGTGGACACGCACATCAACTACGACCCCACCGCCGAACAGTTGGCTGAAATCACGGTGATGGCCGCCGAAGAGATGCGTCGTTTTGGTATTCAGCCCAAGGCTGCGTTGCTCTCTCACTCCAACTTTGGCAGCAGCGACCAGCCATCGGCCGTCAAGATGCGCGAAACCTTGGCGCTGGTCAAGAAAAAGGCGCCTTGGCTTGAAATCGACGGCGAAATGCATGGCGATGTGGCCTTGGATGGCCATGCCCGCGAAGCCCAAATGGCCGACACCACCTTGATTGGCGATGCCAATTTGTTGGTTTTACCAAATTTGGATGCCGCCAACATCGCTTACAACCTGCTCAAAACTGCGGCTGGCGGCAACATTGCCATTGGCCCAGTGCTCTTGGGTGCGGCCAAGCCGGTGCACATTTTGACGGCCAGCACCACCGTGCGTCGCATTGTGAACATGACCGCGTTGACCGTGGCAGATGCCAGCGCGGTCCGATAAGGCGGCTTTTTCTATCAAATTTAGCTAATTTTGGTTAAATAACCCCTCAAGGGCCCTCCAGAAATGGGTTGGGCCCTTGCTTTTTTGTTTCAATTCGAAGACACTTGCGCTTCCAATTTTCGGGTTAACCCGAACTAGAAACGAATAGATTCCCATGCCACTGCGTACCGTCAAAACCAATATCGTTCAATCCATCCGCGCTTTTCGCGTGCCCGATTTGCAAGAAGCCGCCAAAACCCTTGGCCACCATTTCCTTTATGTGAATTTGGCACAAGCCCAAAGCAAACAAGACATCTTGGACATCATTTCCAAAGAGTTCAACCTGTCCGCGACATCGAGCAAGAACTTTGACTCGCTGTACGACGGCATGACCGACCCCTTGCACAAGTCGGGTCCTCAGCCTGGTTTCATCTTGGTGTTGGAGCACATCCCTGCGCATGCCAAGTTTGACAAGGAAGCACGCGAACAATTGTTGGACATCTTCCGCGAAGCGGCAGACTACTGGTCAGATCGCAAAGTGGCCTTCCGCTGCTTCTATTCTTTCTCTGTGGCCCGCGTGCCATCGGCCGAAAAAGCGGGTGTGCCAGCTGAAGGCATTGAGTTGCTCGAAGAAGGCGAAAAAATGCCAACCGACAAGTTGGTCGACGTGTCACCCATGGCTTTGCGCATGAGCAGCCCGTTCAACGCTGGTTACTGGCAAACAGCGGCTTAATGGCTTTGCTGCTTCAACGCAGCGCCCAAAAACAAAACCCGTCGCAGGTAACTGCTGACGGGTTTTTTGTTGTCAGAGACTTTGAACCAATGCGACGTATTCAGCAACAGGCACTTCTTCAGCACGGCGTTGCACGTCGAAACTGCCTGCAAAGTTGCGGGCTTCTAGCCAGCGGCCCAAGGTGTGGCGCAGCAGTTTGCGACGTTGGCTGAAGGCGGTTTTCACCATTTCTTCCATCAGCTTGACGTCAATCTGCGGCGGGTGTGCCAGTGGCACCATACGCACCACGGCGCTGTCTACGCGTGGGGGTGGATCGAACGATTCAGGCGGCACGAACAACACGTTTTCCATGTCGTAGCGCCACTGCAACATCACGCTCAAGCGGCTGTAGTCGCCGCTGCTGGGGGTGGCCACCATGCGGTCAATCACCTCTTTTTGCAGCATGAAGTGCTGGTCTTGCACCACAGCCACATGCTCCAGCAAATGAAACAGAATGGGTGAGGAGATGTTGTAGGGCAGGTTGCCCACCACGCGCAGTTTCGGTGCGTTGAGTGTGGCCGCCAGCAGTGTGAAGTCCACACGCAGCACGTCGGACTCGATCACGTTCAAGTGCGGGTGCTCGCGCAGGCGCACAGCCAAGTCGCGGTCTAACTCAATGACGTTGAGCTTGCCTAGGCGCTCAACCAAAGGTTGTGTGAGCGCAGCCAAACCTGGACCAATCTCCACCATGGGGTCACCCGACTGCGGGTTGATGGCATCGACGATGCCGTCAATGATGGCGGTGTCGGTTAAGAAGTGTTGGCCGAAGCGCTTGCGTGCAATGTGTTTCAAAGGAGGCTCTGCTTATTGCGGTGCGTCGCGGTATTCCACATAAGCGCGGCCGCGCACTTCTTGGGCCCACAGTTGGTAGGTTTCTTCGAACTTCTTTTCACGCAAGCTGTTGCGCGCCATGTCACGCAATTCACGCTCACTGATCGGTGCTTCGCGGCGTTCCAAGACTTGAATCAGGTGAACACCAAATCGAGACACCATGGGGTCGGCTATTTGGCCAACTTGGAGCTTGTTCATCACTTCTTCAAACTCGGGCACAAACATGCCAGGCGATACCCAGCCCAAATCGCCCCCTTCGGGGCCACTGGCGTCTTGCGAATGTTCACGCGCCAATTTGGCGAAGTCTGCTTTGCCTGCTTCAATTTGACGCTTGTATTCAGCGAGTTGTGCGCGCGCCGTGGTTTGACTCAGCGTGCCACCGGGGCGCAACAAAATGTGACGCGGGTGTGTTTGGGTCACGGTGAGCACACTGCTGGCGCGTTTGGTGATCAGCTTCAACACGTGAAAGCCTGCACCCGATCGAACCAGCGTGACCTCGCCTTCGTTGAGTTGTTGGGTGGCCGAGACAAACAAGGTGGGGTAGCGATTCGCTGGACGAAGACCCATCAGCCCCCCCTTGTCACGCTCTGGGCCATTGGAAAACTCTTTTGCCACCTGCGCCAAATCGTCGCCGCGTTTGAGGTTGGCTAGGGCGGTCTCCGCTTTCACCTTCAACTCAGCGACTTCGCTCTCGCTGGCTTTTTCTGGCACAGCAATCAAGACATGGCCAAGTTCAATGTCAGGGTTGGTGTCGATGCTGGCGTTTTGGCGTTGGCGAATGGCCTGATCAACCTCAATCTCAGTGACACGAATCCGACTGGGAACGTTACGCTCAGAGAGTCGCTGCAGCATGAGTTTGTCGCGCAAACTCTGACGCAAAGCGTCCACGCTCGACCCTTCGGCTTGAACTTTTTTGTGCAATGCGGGCAAGCTCAATTGACTTTGCGATGCTAGACGTTGTTCCGCTTGATCGATGGCGTCATCCTCAATGCTGATGCCCGTTTCCTTGGCGTGTTGCAACAGTGCCTTTTCAACAATGAGGCGCTCCAAGGCGGCTTGAAGCAGCGCGCTGCCCTCTGGAACGGGGCGACCTTGCTGTTGTAGTTGCTCGCGCAGCTGAGGCGCTCGCAAAGAGACTTCGTGGTTGGTGATGGGCACAGCGTCAACGACAGCCACGATGTAATCACGCCCATTGGAAATGGTGGAGCGTGGCAACGTTTGCGCGAACGTTGACACCATACCCATCATCAAAGGCAGGAGAAGGCAAAAGCGAGATTTAAAAAACAACATGGCGACCGATCATTCGTAGTTGCCGAAACGGCTAGGCGTCATCGTGGGTTGACGCAGTGGCTGGTAGCGTGGAACGTTTGTACGCAGCGAACCAATGGCATTGGTTCCTAAGCGTGAAAGCCCAACGAACTCCAACTGGAACAAGATCCGTTGACGGGCCAAGCCGTCAGCGATGAGTTGTCGCTCCAACACAGTTCGGCTCAGCCAGCAGCCCGCATCGTATTCGAAACCTAGGATGGACTCGACTGGCTTTTTGGTGAGTGTGTCAACGTTCACCCGAGCGACGCTGTACCAGCGACCCTCTCCTAAGCCTCGACCCAAACCATCATGACTGTCTGCGCCGCCCCACAAATCATGCAAAGGCCATTGCCAGCCGAGATCTAACTGTTGCGACACCGCATTGCCTAAGGCATCGTTTTCGGTTCGCCAAGCGGCGTTGATCACACGATAAGACCCGGGGTTGTAGCGTCCACCAATGACACGACGTCGAAAATTGTCGGTGTTGGGGTCGTATTGAACCGTGGAGTCCAAAGCCCATGTGCGCGACAAATTCAATGTCGCGCCGGCCAAGATGTCGCTCAAGCCGGATTGCGCCGTGGGTTCATCAGGCAACGTGACGCGTTGCTCCTTCAAACGCAAACGTTGGGCAATGCCAAATCGGGCGCTTTCAGCGCCGCTTTCTGGATCGATGAAGCGAGAGGTTGCCCCGACGGTCAAGAGCTTGCTGTCAGAAATGCGGTCATGGCCGCCAAAGGCGTTTTCTGTGAACAGACTTGCAAAGTTGAAGGCATTACCGCCCGAGTCGTAGTTGGGCAAGTAGTTTTGTTCTCGATAGGGTGTGTTCACATAAAACACGCGAGGTTCTAGGGTTTGAATCCAATTGCGCCCGAACCAATGGCTGTCGCGTTCGAAGGCCACCCCAGCGTCTACGCTGAAGGTTGGAATGGCGACGCTTGCTGAAGATTGCCCTTGGTGTCCGCTGTAAAAGAGGGTGTCTGGCAAGCCACCATCAAATTGGTAGCTGCGACCGTGCATTTGAAGCTTGGGCGTCAAGTAGCCATAAGGCGTGATGAACGGGCGGCTGACTTGTGCCACCGAGACAGCACGATCTGAATTAGGGGCGCAGTTGTAAAAGAGGCGGCTGGTGCTGTTGGCTGATGCGGTTGCGCAGTCGATGTCGCGTGCCGAGCTAAACCGTGTGAAGTCTCCGTCTAAGCTGAAATCCAAACCGCCCGCGACATTGAAGCGTTGAATGCGCGCGGTGATCTGAGGCAATCGATCAAAAGGTGGTGTGATGCGGTTGTTGACGTTGGCCAAGTCTTGCAGCGTCTGCCACTTTTGCGCACGCATGCCGGTGGTGACAAACCCGTTAGTCCATGAAAGCCCGACGTCGCTCGACATCAAGCGTTGAACGCCCAATGTGTTGCCGAGTGCGAAATCTTTCCAATAGTTATCGTCGCTGGCGCGATTGATGTTGAAGCCAAATCCCAAGCCGCCACCGGCGAAATGTGGATTGATCAAGCCTGTGTGTGTGTAATTCAAACCCCAACGGCGCGTGTCATCGCGAAGTTTGTCTTTTTCCATGTAGTCCAAACGCATCAAGCCTTGGAATGGCGGGTTCGGTGCGAGTGCTTCTAGGTAGCGGAACTCGGTGTTGAGCTTGATACCCCGTTGGCTCCAATAGGTGGGCGTGAACGTGATGTCCCGGTTAGGGGCAAGGTTCCAGTAATACGGTTGCGTGTATTCCAAGCCGCCGATGTTGTCTACGCCGAAGTTGGGCGGCAGAAAACCAGATTTGCGTTCATCATCCAAAGGGAAATCCAACTCTGGCACAGGCAGAAGTGAAACGCCTTTGAACTTCAAAGAGCCACCTTGAACGCGACCCACGTTGTGGTCGGTATCGATGGCAATTTTGTCAGCACTGAAAAACCAGTCGGGCATCCAGTCCGGCCCTGGCTTGCGCTGACATGTGGTGAAGCTGGCGTTGTGCATGACCGAGTGAGCGGGATCGATGAAGTCAATGCGCGTGGCGTTGCCGTAACCGTTGTTCTTCAGTAGCCGGTAATTCGGCTGAGTGAAGAATCCCTCAAACGCTTCCATGTAGAGATCAAGTTCGGGGCCTTGATACACATTGCCAGACCGATTGATATACACATTGCCACGGGCTTTGGCAAAGTCGTCGGCTTGGTTGTAATCGACTTTGTCCGCCTTGATCAAAATCTCGCCTCTGCGCAAGACCACTTGACCTTCGAGTTCTGTTTGCTCACTTGCTTTTTCGTTCAGCGTATTGCTTTCCACAAAAGTGGGCAATTGTTTGCGCGCTGAAGGTGTGATGACCTCTTGGAGCAAACTGCTAGGCCTTAACACCAGAGGCGGTTCGCTAGGTGTTTGAGCTTGACTTGATCCAATGCCGCTGAAAACAGAAATCACCAGCCACGACAGGGCGCGAGTTTGGCGGTGAAAATCAGGGAACAGCATGAATGCAAGAAAACTTTCGATTCGGTGACCCACGCAGCGCATGCCGAAACCTTGGCGTGTCTGGGGCAGTTTGTAGAATTTAGATTATCCATGAGCACACCAACTATTTCACAGCCTTCGGGCACATCTCTCGACGTCTCGTCGCCTGCACCCATTGAATGGGCACAACCTGAGCGACAAGCCGCATTTCAAATTTGGCTAGAGGCCCAAGCGGGACTTCACGGCGTGCTGCCCGATACCGTGCGTCCTGCTTCGGCAGACGCCAGCTTCCGTCGCTATTTCCGTGTCGACACGGCCCAAGGCGCGTGCATCGTCATGGACGCCCCGCCCGACAAAGAAAACTGCGAACCCTTTGTGCGCATTGCCAAGCTGATGGGCGACGCCGGCTTGTACGTGCCCAAGGTGCTGGCCTGGGACGAGCCGCAAGGCTTCATGTTGCTCGAAGACATTGGCCACCAAACCATGATGGCCGTCATCGACCCCGAGCGCCCTCAAGCCAACGCACCGCTGTATCGCCAGGCCATCGACGCGCTCGTTACTTTGCAAACTCATAGCAAAGCCGGTGTGCTGCCCGCCTACGACGAAGCCCTGCTGCAACGTGAACTCAGCCTTTTCCCCGATTGGTACTTGGCCCAGCACCGTGGCGTGCAGCTAGACGCCAGCCAGCGCGACATGTTGGACCAAACGTTCAAAACTATCGTGCAGCGCAACCTGGCCGCACCCAGCGTGTACGTGCACCGCGACTTCATGCCTCGCAATTTGATGATGCCGCTCGACCCCGCTGAAAAACGCTTGGGCGTGCTCGATTTTCAAGACGCGGTGTACGGCCCCATCACCTACGACATTGCTAGCTTGATGCGCGATGCATTTTTGAGCTGGGACGAAGACTTTGTGCTCGACATCACCATCCGCTATTGGGAACAAGCCCGCAAAGCCGGCCTCATGGACTTTGAAGACTGGCACAGCGACTTTGGCGCGTTCTATCGCGCGGTCGAGTGGATGGGCCTGCAACGCCACCTCAAAGTGGCGGGCATCTTTGCGCGCCTCACCCTGCGCGACGGCAAGCCCAAATACTTGGCCGATGCGCCGCGCTTCATCAAGTACATCCGCTCCACCGCCAGCCGCTATTTGGAGCTCACGCCCTTGCTGCGCTTCATCGACAAAGTGGAAGGCATCGAGCCCGGCATGAGCTTTGCGCCCCCGCGTCTTGGCCCCAAGCACAGAGCCTAAACAGCGTGGCCCGTTTTTACTGCCCCGTGCCCTTGGCCACTGGCCAAGTGTTGGACCTGCCGCCCACCGCCGCCCGCCATGTGCAGGTTCTGCGCATGCAGCCTGGCCACACTTTGACGCTCTTCAACGGCGAAGGTGGCGAATTCACCGCCGAAGTGCAACACATGGGTCGCAGCGATGTGCGCGTGGTCGTGGGCGAGCACCGCAGCGCGGAGTGCGAAGCTGCGATTCAGGTTCACCTCGCCGTGGGCATGCCCGCCAACGACCGCATGGACTGGCTGGTTGAAAAAGCCACCGAGCTAGGCGTGCACCGCATCACCCCGTTGATGACCGAACGCAGCGTGGTGCGCCTCACTGGCGACCGCGCGGAGAAAAAACAAGCCCACTGGCAAGCCGTGGCCGTGAGCGCGTGTGAGCAATGTGGGCGCAACCGTGTGCCCGTCATCGACGTGCCCGAATCTTTGAATGCTTGGCTAGCGCGTCAAACGCCGCAGGTCGAGGTGATGCATGGGGTGTTGTCGTTGCACGCCAGCACACAGCCTTTGAGCGCCTTGCGCGCAGGTGCGGGGGCAAGCAAGACAACGTGGGTCTTGCTCAACGGCCCAGAGGGCGGCCTGACCTATGCCGAAGACGCCGCCGCCCGCGCCAAAGGCTTTGCTGCAGTCAGCTTAGGCGAACGTGTGTTGCGTGCCGAAACAGCGGCCTTGGGCGCGCTGGCGCTGTTGACCTTGGCTTAAAGGCAACGCGGCAGGCGTTCACCAAAAGAGCAAAGCCCGCACAGTGGGCGGGCTTTGTGAGGTTTCTAAGAAGTCAGCGTTTAAGAGCGTTCAAACTTAAACACCGCCGTGCCCGCCAATAAGTTGGGCCACGTGTCCACGCGCTGGCCGTCTTGCAGACCAAATGCATCGGTAACTTGCAAGCCGTTTTTCTCGGCCAACACCTCAAAGTCTTTGAACGTGCCCACGCGGATGTTGGGCGTGTCGTACCACTGGTAGGGCAGTCGCTTGGTCACGGGCATGCGCCCTTGCAAGATGCTCAGGCGGTTGGGCCAGTGCGCAAAGTTGGGGAAGGCGACGATGCCAGTTTTGCCCACGCGTGCGGTTTCGCGCAGCATGGTTTCTGCGTTGCGCAGGTGTTGCAAGGTGTCGATTTGCAGCACCACGTCAAACGATTGGTCGGCAAACACGCTCAGGCCCAAGTCGAGGTTGAGTTGCAGCACGTTCACGCCGCGTTGCACGCAAGCGTGCACATTGGTGTCGTCCAGCTCTACGCCGTAGCCGGTGCAGCCTTTGTGTTGTTGCAGGTGAGCGAGCAACGCGCCGTCGCCGCAGCCCAGATCAAGCACGCGGCTGCCTTGGGGCACGAGGGCGGCAATGGCTTTCAAGGTGCTATTGGTCATGCGGCAACTCCTGTGCTCAGCTCTTGGCCGATGCGCGCAAAGTACGAGCGCACCACATTCATGTAGCGCGCATCGTCGAGCAAGAAAGCGTCGTGGCCGTGTGGCGCGTCAATTTCGGCGTAGCTCACATCGCGCTGGTTGTCGAGCAAGGCTTGCACCATCTCGCGGCTGCGTGCGGGCGAGAAGCGCCAATCGGTGGTGAAGCTCACCAGCAAATACTTGGCTTGCGTTCGCGCAAACGCCGCCGACAAATCGCCACCAAATGCACGGGCGGGGTCGAAGTAGTCCAAAGCGCGGGTGATGAGCAAATAGGTGTTGGCGTCAAAGTACTCGCTGAACTTGTCGCCTTGGTAGCGCAAATAGCTTTCGATTTGGAATTCAATGTCTTGGGTGGAGTACTTGTAGCCGGTGGCGTTGTGGGCCACGGCTTCGCGTAGCTCTCTACCGAACTTCTCGTTCATCACATCGTCGCTCAAGTAGGTGATGTGGCCCACCATGCGCGCAATGCGCAGGCCGCGCTTGGGCACCACGCCGTGCGCGTAAAAGTGGCCGCCATGAAAGTCGGGGTCGGTCACGATAGCGCGGCGCGCCACTTCGTTAAACGCAATGTTCTCTGCCGTGAGGTTGGGTGCACTCGCCACCACCACCGCGTGCTTCACGCGTTCGGGGTGTTGCAGCGTCCAGCTCAGGGCCTGCATGCCGCCCAAGCTGCCGCCCAGCACGGCGGCGAGTTGGTGAATGCCCAAGCGGTCGAGCAACAAAGCTTGTGCGTTCACCCAGTCCTCCACCGTGACCACGGGGAAGTCTGCGCCATACACCTTGCCCGTGTCGGGGTCGGTGTGCATGGGGCCGGTGGAGCCAAAGCAAGAGCCGAGGTTGTTCACGCCAATCACAAAGAACTGGTTGGTGTCTACAGGCTTGCCGGGGCCAATCATGTTGTCCCACCAGCCTTCGCTGTTGGCTTGGCCTTCGTACACGCCCGCCACATGGTGCGAGGCGTTCAGGGCGTGGCACACCAGCACGGCGTTGGATTTGTCGGCGTTGAGCGTGCCATAGGTCTCGTAGGCCAGCGTGTAGTCGCGCACGCTCGCGCCGCTTTGCAGCACCAGCGCGTCTGCAAAGTGCATGGCCTGCGGCGTGGCAATCATGGGTTGGCTACTCATGGTCATTCACCCACGGGGCGCAAGTGTTTGCCCGCAATGCCAGCGAGTTCAAACATGGTCACTTGGTCTTTGCCAAACACGGGCTTCAACTTCGCGTCGGCGTTGATGGCGCGCTTGTTGGTCGCGTCTTGCAAGCCGTTGGCCTTGATGTAGTCCCACAGCTTTTTGATCACTTCGGTGCGGGCCACCGCTTCTGCGCCAATCACGTTGGCCAGCTCGGCGCTTGGTAAGAAGCCTGCTGTCACTTTGCGGGGTGCTTTGGGCTTGGCGACTTTTTCAGCTTTGGCTTTCGTTGTTTTGGCAGGCACTTTTTTACCAGCCGCTTTGATGAGCGCGTTGGTTGTGGGCGTCTTGCCGCCTTTGGCGGGGTACTTGCTGGTGCGAGGTTCAAACGCAAAGTTCACCTTGCCCGCTTCGGCATCCCACTGCAAGAACGCCTTGAACGCGCGGCGTGTGCGCATGGACACAAATTTGTCGAGCAAATCGGTTTTGCCCTCAGACAAAAGCTTGATCATTTGCTCGCGCTCCACGGGCTGTTGCAAGATGATCTTGCCGCTCTTGAAGTCGCAGCTCGGTGTGGCTTGTGCGTGCGTGGGCACAGCCTTGCTGCACACATAGTTGCTGCCGTGCTCGTGCACAGGGCTGCCGCACTTGGGGCAGTTGCCCAAGGGCTCGCCATCGCCGAACTCGACGATCTCGCCGGAGTCAGCGCCGTCGTCACCAAAGTCGAATTCGAGTTTCCAGTTTTGCTCTTCTTCGCTGTACTTGAGGGCGATCTCAGCTGTGAACGGCCAGCCCGCTTTGGAGCGGAAGCCATCGAGTGGACCGATTTTTTTGTTCGTCAAAAACTCTTCCACTTCAGCCACGTCAAAGGTGCGCCCGCCTGGAATCTTGCTGATCGAGAAGCCGCAGCCTGCGCCGCCCTCGCCCGAGTCAGAGGCGTTCGCGTCTTTGCCCACGCAGGCGTAGCGGCGGTAGTTTTCTTTCACCACACCGCCGCATTTGGGGCAGGGGGTTTTCAAGGTGGCGTAGTCACCGGGGATGGTGTCGCGGTCAAACTCTTTGGCCTTTTTGACGATGTGCTCCGTCATCTCGGCAATCTCGCGCATGAAGGCTTCGCGGCTCAATTTGCCGTGTTCCATTTGCGAGAGTTTGTATTCCCAGCCGCCTGTGAGTTCGGGCTTGGACAACTCTTCCACGCCCAAGCCGCGCAACAGTGTGAACAGCTGGAACGCTTTGGCGGTGGGAATCATCTCGCGGCCATCGCGGATGATGTATTTTTCGTTCAGCAAGCCTTCGATGATGGCCGCGCGCGTGGCGGGCGTGCCCAAGCCTTTTTCTTGCATGGCTTCGCGCAGCTCGTCGTCTTCCACCAGCTTGCCCGCGCCTTCCATCGCACCGAGCAACGTCGCTTCGCTGTAGCGTGCAGGTGGTCGGGTTTTGAGGCCTTTGGCATCGACCGATTCGTTTTTGGCGGTTTCACCCGCTTTCAAGGCCACGAGGGTTTTGCCGTCTTCGTCGTCTTCGGCTTTGTCGGCCTCGGCTTCTTTGCCGTAAATCGCCATCCAACCGGGGTTGACCAACACCTTGCCCTCGGTGCGGAAGGCGTGGTCTTTGCCCGCGGCTTTGACGGTGCTGATGCGGGTGGTCACCATGTATTCAGCGCTGGGGAAGAACACCGCCATGAAGCGGCGCACCACCAAGTCGTACAGCTTTTGCTCGGCCTCAGACAAACCGCTGGGTGCTTGCAAGGTGGGAATGATCGCAAAGTGATCGCTGACCTTTTTGTCGTCAAACACACGCGGAATTTTGCGCACATAGTTTTTGTTCAGCGCCACAGTGGCGTGTTGCTCTAGGTGCTTCATGCCGCTGTCGGCCAACATGGTGAAGGTGTCTTTCACCACGGCCACATAGTCCTCGGGCAAGTGGCGTGAATCGGTACGAGGGTAAGTCAACGCTTTGTGCCGCTCGTACAAGCTTTGCGCCAACGCCAAAGTGGTCTTGGCCGAGAAACCAAAGCGGCCGTTGGCTTCGCGTTGCAACGAGGTGAGGTCAAACAAGCCTGGGCTGGCTTTGGTGGTGGGCTTGCTTTCTTCAGTGACGGTGGCTTGCTGGTTGCGCACCGCGTCGGCAATGGCCAATGCTTCGGCTTCGCTCCACACGCGGTCGTGTTTTTTCTCGGCGTCGTCCGCGTCTTTTTTGTGCTCGGGGTTGAACCACTTCGCGGGGTAGCTGCCAGCGGCCACTTGGAACGAGGCGTGAATTTCCCAATAGTCACGGCTGACGAACTTGCGAATTTGCTCTTCACGCTCCACCACCACCGACAGCGTGGGCGTTTGCACACGGCCCACGGTGGTCAAGAAGAAGCCGCCCTCGCGTGAGTTGAACGCGGTGAGTGCGCGTGTGCCGTTGATACCCACCAGCCAGTCCGCTTCTGAGCGGCTGCGTGCCGCGTCGGCCAAGCCTTGCATTTGTTGTTGCGTGCGCAGGTGGTCAAAGCCATCGCGAATGGCTTGTGGGGTCATGGACTGCAACCACAGGCGCTTGACAGGTTTGTCGAGTGGCTTTTTGCCGCCTGCGTATTGCTCGATCAAACGGAAGATCAATTCACCTTCGCGGCCCGCGTCACAGGCGTTGATGAGGGCAGTCACGTCTTTGCGCTTGGCCAGCTTCACCACCGCGTTCAAACGGCTCTTGGTTTTCTCGACGGGCTTCAAGTCGAAGTAAGGCGGCACGACGGGCAAGTTGGCAAAGCTCCACTTGCCGCGCTTGACATCAAATTCTTCGGGCGCTTGGATTTCCACCAAGTGGCCCACGGCACTGGAGACGACGTAGGTGTCGTTTTCAAAATGGTCGTCGTGTTTTTCGAACTTCCCCGCCACAGGCGTGAGTGCGCGCACTATGTCTTGCGCGACCGAAGGTTTTTCGGCAATCACGAGGGTTTTGCTCATTTCAAAGTTCCTTAAAAACTGACCACTACAATTCGCTTCTCGCGCGCACGCATGCGCGCGCACGCACATGCGTACGTATTTAAGTTAACAGAAAAATTCCGTGACCCAAAAATCCCCCGCCAACACCCCCGCGCCCATCAAAGGCCGCCGCATTCAAACCCGCCGTTCAGGCGTACATGGCAAAGGGGTGTTCGCTTTGAGCGATTTCGCCAAAGGCGAAACCATCATCGAGTACGTGGGCGAGATCATCACTTGGAAAGAGGCGCTGCGCCGCCACCCGCACGACCCGTCTGACCCCAACCACACGTTTTACTTTCACATCGACGAAAAGCATGTGATCGATGCCAAGTACGGCGGCAACTCGTCACGCTGGATCAACCACTCATGCAAGCCCAACTGCGAGCCCGACGAAGTGGACGGCCGCGTGTTCATCAAAGCCATCCGCGACATCAAGGCCGGCGAAGAGCTGAACTACGACTACGGTTTGGTGATTGACGCGCCTATGACGCCCGAGCTCAAGCTGGAATACCCCTGCTGGTGCGGCGCGAAGAAGTGCCGTGGCACTTTGTTGTCGTCGACCTCTGAGTTTCCGAAAGACGAAAAGCTCAAAGCAAAGAAGGCCAACAAGGCGGACAAGCCAAAAAGCAAAGCCGCCAAAGGCGACAAAAAGAAGTCGAGCAAAAAAGGCTAATACCGATGATCTGGCCCGCTGAAGACCTCTGGCTGGCGTTGGTTGCCAAGCAACCAGGCTTGACGGTTGAGGTGCTGCCAGAGATTGACTCCACCAATACTGAGCTCATGCGCCGCGCGCGCGCGGGCCAAACCGAGCCCGTGCTCTTGGTCGCCGAAACCCAAACCGCAGGCCGTGGCCGCTTAGGCCGCCCTTGGCATGGCGAAGTGGGCCATGCCCTCACCTTCTCTTTGGGCCTCATGCTCAAGCCCGCAGACTGGTCGGGCTTGTCGCTCGCGGTGGGCCTGTCGCTGGCGCGTAGCTTGGACCCGCAAGGCGATTTGGGCGTGCGCTTGAAGTGGCCCAACGACTTGTGGGTGAAGCGCCCCGATTCGGCTACGGGCTGGGGCAAATTGGCTGGCATCTTGATTGAAACTGCGTTGCCCACAGGCATGAGCCACAGTAGCGAACAAGGCCGAGAGCAAGGCAGATATTGTGTGGTGGGTGTGGGCATCAACATCGCGCCACCTGTGGCCGAGGGCTTGTCGACCGCGCCCTTAGGTCTGCAAAACTTGCAAGCTGGCATCACCGCACCCGAGGCATTGATGAAGGTGGCTGAGCCTTTGCTGGCCACCTTGCTCGCCTTTGAGCGCACCGGTTTTGCACCGCTGCAAAATGCGTTCAATGCCCGCGATGCGCTGAGCAACCTTGAAGTCACCTTGAGCGATGGCCGTCACGGCGTTGCACGAGGCGTAGACGCCACTGGCGCGATGCTGGTGGACACCGATCAAGGCCAAGAAGCCATCAGCAGCTCAGAGTTGAGCGTGCGGCCTGTCTAAACACAAGGGGAGAGCGATGAACTCAAAATATTTTTGGCGCAACGTGGTCTATGCCCTGGCCGCCATCAACCTGCTGTTTTGGTTGTGGAACGACGGTGGTTTGCGCTTCTTAGGCATTGGCCCCAAGCCTGTGCAAGAGCCGCATCGCGTGGACAATCAAGTGGACCCAGAGTTGCTCAAACTCAAAGCAGCGTCTGAACCGGCTTCGAAGTAAGTCAAATAAAAAAGCCCAACGCTTCAAACGTTGGGCTTTTTGGTTGAAGCGGCGTTTATTGACGAATCAAATAATCAAACGCCGACAACGCCGCCTTTGACCCCTCGCCCGCCGCGATGATGATTTGCTTGTAGGGCACGGTGGTGCAGTCGCCCGCCGCAAACACGCCGGGCACGTTGGTGTGGCCTTTGGCGTCCACCACGATTTCGCCGAACTTGCTGAGCTCCACAGTGCCTTTCAAAAACTCGGTGTTGGGCACCAAGCCAATTTGCACAAACACGCCTTCTAACGCAACGTGGTGCACAGCGTCCGTGGCGCGGTCTTTGTAGCTCAGGCCATTGACCTTGCTGCCGTCGCCGGTGATTTCGGTGGTCTGCGCATTGGTGTGAATGGTCACGTTGGGCAAGCTCTTGAGCTTGTTGACCAACACCGCATCGGCTTTCAACGCATCGGCAAATTCAACGAGCGTGACGTGCTCCACGATGCCGGCCAAGTCAATGGCGGCTTCGACGCCGGAGTTGCCGCCGCCAATCACGGCCACGCGCTTGCCTTTGAACAAAGGGCCGTCGCAGTGAGGGCAGTAGGCCACGCCTTTGTTTTTGTACTCGGCTTCGCCTGGCACGTTCACATTGCGCCAACGCGCACCAGTGGAGAGGATGACGCTCTTGGCTTTGAGCACGCCGCCATTCTCTAAACGCACTTCGGTCAGGCCGCCTTTGTCGGTAGCGGGCACGATTTGGCTGGCGCGTTGCAGGTTCATGATGTCCACGTCGTAGTGGCGCACTTGGGCTTCGAGTTCAGCAGCGAGTTTGGGGCCGTTGGTCTCAAGCACCGAGATGTAGTTTTCAATCGCCATGGTGTCGTTCACCTGGCCGCCAAAGCGCTCGGCGGCCACGCCCACGCGAATGCCTTTGCGGGCGGCGTACACGGCAGCGGCTGCACCAGCGGGGCCACCGCCGACGATGAGCACGTCATAAGGCGCTTTTTCGCTCAGCTTGGCGGCGTCGCGGGCGGCAGCGCCCGTGTCGAGCTTGGCCACGATTTCTTCGGCGCTCATGCGGCCCGAGCCAAACACTTGGCCGTTCAAAAACACCATGGGCACGGCCATGATTTGGCGTTCTTCCACTTCCTTCTGGAACGCGCCGCCTTCAATCACCACGGTCTTGACCTTGGGGTTGACGATGGCCATGAGTGAGAGCGCTTGCACCACGTCTGGGCAGTTGTGGCAGGTGAGGGACATGTAGACCTCGAAGTTGAAGTCACCGTTCAGCGCCTTGATGCTGTCGATCACGTCTTGTTCCACCTTGGGTGGGTGGCCACCAGTCCAGAGCAGGGCCAACACCAACGAGGTGAACTCATGGCCGAGTGGCAAGCCTGCAAAGCGCACGCCTTGCGTTTCGCCTTCGCGAGCCACCACGAAAGAGGGCTTGCGTGCGTCGTTGCCAGAAGTGTCCAAACTGACTTTGTCTGACAGGCCAGCGATGGTGTGGAGCAACTCGCCCATGTCTTTGCCGGTTTCGCTGTCGTCGAGCGAGGCGATCAAACGGATGGGCTGGCGCAGCATGCCAAGGTATTGCTGAAGTTGGGCTTTGAGTGCGTCGTCGAGCATGGTGTTCTCCTGTTTCAGGGTGCAGAAATCCTAGGTCAAGCGCTTGTGGCACTGACCTTGTTGATAAAAGGTTGGGGAAGTTCGTTGAGTACAGCGCACTCTGGCGAGCCAATGTGCGCTGCGCTCAACGACCTGCGCTAGCAGGCGTTGAACGATGGCCATCCTGCGTGAGCAGGAGGCGATCTAAAAATTAGATCTTGCCGACCAAGTCGATGGAAGGAGCCAAAGTCTTCGCGCCTTCTTTCCACTTGGCTGGGCACACTTGACCGGGGTTGGCGGCGGTGTACTGAGCAGCAGTCAACTTGCGCAATGTTTCAGACACGTCGCGCGCGATTTCGTTGGAGTGGATTTCCAAAGTCTTGATGACGCCTTCGGGGTTGATCACGAAAGTGCCGCGCAGTGCCAAACCTTCTTCAGCAATGTGCACGCCAAAGGCGTTGGTCAATGCGTGAGTTGGGTCGCCCACCAAGGGGAATTTGGCTTTGCCCACAGCGGGCGATGTTTCGTGCCACACCTTGTGCGAGAAGTGGGTGTCGGTGGTGACGATGTAGACCTCTGCACCGGCTTTTTGGAACTCAGCGTAGTGGTCGGCTGCGTCTTCGATTTCGGTGGGGCAGTTGAACGTGAAAGCCGCAGGCATGAAGATCAAAACAGACCATTTGCCGTGCAGGCTTTTTTCGGTCACTTCGATGAACTTGCCGTTGTGGAAAGCTTGGGCTTTGAATGGCTGAACTTGTGTATTGATCAGAGACATGTGGTTTCCTTTGTTGGTTGAGAAAAACTATCGAATGAGCAAAACTCATTGACGTGAATGATAGCCAAGAAAGTTTCAAGAGGTGATTGTTTGTCTCAATGACCGCGATTGAAATTGCCATAAATCAAGCTCGCGATCTAGGGACGGTGTGTTGTGCGCCGTATGATTTCCAGCTTTAGACGTTGAGGGCCTCATGACCTTTGCATTTCAACACCACCACGCAGCGATGCTGCTTAAGTACAGCGGCATCAGCTTTATCTCGGGTGCCGTGAACCACGGCTTTTTCAGTAGCGAGCGTTCGCTATGGACGGCTGCCATTGGCATGTGCTTGTTTGTGTTGGGCGCGGTTTTAGAGCATCGCCTAAGTGATAGCAACGATGAAGCAGAGCAAACGGGCTTGGTCAAAACCTTGGCTCTTGGGGCATTGCTTTCCATCGGTTTGGGTTTTTTCACGGGTGGTTTGCAGCATTTCCCAGATTCACCTGCACGCAGTGCATGGGTCGTTCCCTTGGGCTTTTTCATTTCTGTTTTGGCGTTGGCACTGAGTAGCAGTTATGCATGGCGCCGCAGCACCAGCGCCTATGTGTTGATGGTTGGCGTGTTGGTGAGTTTAGGCAGCTATGGCGCATGGCAGTGGCTGGCACAGCATCCTGAAGCGGCGGACGCGCATGGACACTCACATGGCGTAGAGGTGCAAGCACACAACGAAGCTGGCTTGAGTGCATGGGTGGTGAGTCGCAGCATCGAGATGCATATGGATGATCAGATGCGTTTCACACCCAACCGTGTGGCGGTGCAAGCGGGTGAAACCATTCGGTTTGTGGTGCACAACGATGGTCAAGTCACGCACGAAATGGTATTGGGCGACGAAGCGCAAATCAAAGCACACGCACTAGCCATGCAACAGGGCGCAGCGCATGACGATGAACATAGCCATGATGCAGGTGCGGCGATTTCAGTGCCTGCTGGGCAGCGCGGTGAGTTGGTGGTGAAGTTTGACAAAGCCCAGTCTTTGCAAATGGCGTGCTTAGTGCCCGGCCACTACGAAGCAGGCATGCGCGGTACGGTGAATGTGCAAAACACGCCCGCGGCGACACACGCGCATGGCGATCACAAGCATTGAGCCAAGGCTTGCTATTTCGTCAAGATGAGCTTGCCAAAACGGGTGGTTTGCAAACGGTATACCTCGTTTTGATGGCGGATGTACAGCACCCCTTGCGAGCCGAGCAAGTCTTGACTGTCGACTGTGCGTGGGAGCTGCCCTGACGCTGGTGATGCGTTTGACGGGCCAGCGTTGACTGGGTGCGGGGGCTTATGCGTGGTCATGGCTGGGTGGTGACAAAGCCAATACGCTGCATACCCGCACGTTGCGCTGTGCTCATGGCTTGCGCTACAAATTCATAGGGCACGCGCTTGTCGCCACGGATGAACAACTGTGGCTGTGGATCTTTGCTGGCCTCAGTCTGCAAGCGGATTTGCAAGCCCGTTGCGTCGATGGCCTGTTTGCCAAAAAAGAATTGCCCCTGTGCATCAATCGACAGTTGCAAGTTGTCGGGGAGCGGTGCGTTGCGTGTGCTGCTGGCGCGGGGCAAGTCCACCTTCACCGCGTGCTGAATCACGGGCAGGGTGATGATGAAGATGACCAGCAAAACCAACATCACGTCCACCAAGGGTGTCATGTTGATTTCGCTCATCACCTCGTCGGCGTTGTCATTGGCTTCAAACGACATGGCTTACACCCCTGCGTGTGCGGCGCGATGCACGCGAGCGCCCGTGACAAAGTAAGCGTGCAAGTCGTGCGCAAAACGGTTCATGCGGGCGATGATGAATTTGTTGCCACGCACCAAAGCGTTGTAGCCCAGTACAGCAGGAATGGCCACGGCCAAACCGAGCGCAGTCATGATGAGGGTTTCGCCGATGGGGCCAGCCACTGCATCCATGCCCACGTTGCCTGTGGTGCCGATGTTGACCAGTGCGTGATAGATGCCCCACACCGTGCCAAACAAACCAACAAACGGTGCGGTAGAACCGATGGAGGCCAACACGGCCAAACCGTTTTGCAAGTGGTTGGTGTGGTCGTCAATGCTGTTGCGCAAGCAACGCGTGACCCAGTCGCTCACGTCCAAGCTGTCGTGCAGTTGCGACTGCGCCGCTTGATGGTGCTCGGTGGCCTCTTGGCCTGTTTGTGCGAGGCTGAAAAACAAATTGCCAGGGCGTTGGCTGAGCACGCCCAGGCCCTCGACCAAGCTGGTGCAGTGCCAGAACTGTTCGCTGTTGAGCGCATTTTCTTTGTGTCGCCACACATCCAGCGCCTTCAAGAGGATGACCGCCCAGCTGGCCAATGACATGCTGAGCAGCAGCAACAAGATGCTGCGGGTGACCCAATCACCTTGCAGCCAAATGTTTGTAAAACCAAAAGAAGAGGGCATGACTTACTCCAATACAAAACGAACGGGGATGTTGAACCACATGGCTTCGGGTGTGCCACTGCGTCGACCTGGTACAAAGCGCCAACGCTGCACAGCCTCAAGCGCTGCTTGGTCAAGACGCGCAAAACCGCTGGACGTGCGCACCTCAGCTTTTTCGGGCAAGCCTTGGGTGGTGATGAACACTCGCACGATGACCGTGCCTTGTTCGCCCAAGCGGCGGCTGGCACGGGGGTACGCGGGCGGTGGGTTTTTAAGGTAATCAGCGTCAGCCGATGGCTCGATGACACTGGGCGCGCCCACTTTGGTCGAGCCTGCTGCAGGCGGTGCTGCTGAGGTGGCTGTTGACGTGTTGGATGACGTGCTGCTGTCGGTGCGCAGTGCCACCTCTTGTGTTGGGGCCTGCGGCTTGACGGGCTGCGGCGTTGGTGTGACCTGCTGTACGGGCCTTGCTTGCGGTGTAGGTGATGCGCTAGGTATATCACTCACCACATCGGCCATGATGACTTGGCCCGACTCGTCAGAAGCGGGCAGTACGGCCATCTCGCGTTGCGCCACCCACAGCAGCGCGATGTGCGCCAACAGCACGACTGCAAGGGTGTTGCGCAGTCGCGAGTTAGAGATGTGGTGTGGGTCGAGGGCGTGCATCGGCATGCTCAGGTGTTGGCCCACTGACGCAGCAGGTTGTGATACACGCCTGTGAGCGCGGTGGTCTCGGGCGTTTCGCCCAGCTGCGCGCGCAGCTTGAGTAAATTCATATCGAGTTCAAACAAGGTGCGGCGTTGCTCGTCGCTGCGCACCATGCTTTCGATCCAAAAAAAACTCGCTATGCGTTGACCGCGTGTGACGGGCGTGACTTCGTGCACGCTGGTGCCGGGGTAGAGCACCGCGTCGCCTGCAGCGAGTTTGACGCCTCGGCTGCCGTAGGTGTCTTGCACCAGCAACTCACCGCCGTCGTAGCCCGAGGGGTCGCTTAGAAAAACGGTGCATGACACATCGGTGCGCACCCATTCGCCGGTGGCTTGCGAATGCATGACCGCGCCATCGACATGGGGGCCAAAGTGGTTGGCATCACCGCGATAGCGGTTGAACAGTGGATTGAAAATTTTGCGTGGCAACGCAGAAGAAAAAAACAAAGCGTCGCGTTTCAGTGCGCCCAAGATGAGTGCTTGCAACTGCGTCGCTTGCGGACTGCTTTGTGACAGTTGGGTGTTGTTCTTGACCGTTGCGGCTTGCGAGCCTGCACTGATACGCCCTTCTAGCCAAGGGGCATCGTCGCCCAACAAGGATTGAGCTGTGCGGAGTTCTTCCGCGGTGAGAACATGGCGCAGGTGCAGCAGCATGAGCTTTCCTTTAGAACATGGATTTCCAACTCAACTCGATGCGTCGGGGTGCGCCGGGGCCATAAAAGCCGCGGTAGAGCGTGTCGGCGTAGAGCTTGTTGGTGAGGTTGCTCACGTTGAGTTTGAGCAAGTTGGCGTCGTCGAGGGCGTACTCGGCCATCACATCCGCGGTGGTGAAAGCAGCAGCTGTTTTTGTGCGAGCGCCTTCGGGGTTTTGTTCATCGCGGTAGTTCAAACCACCGCCCACGCGCCAAGCGGTATGGAAGCGGTAGGTGCTCCACAAGCTGGCGCTGTGTTTGGGTGTGAGCGCAGGACGGTCGCCTTTGCCTTGGGCACCGTCGCCAGTGGCCGCGATGCTGCTGTCATCAATCTTGGCTTGCGGAATCCATGTGTGGTTGTAGAACACTTCCCATGCAGGCGTGATGCGGCCCGCGAAGTTGAACTCCATGCCTGTGGCGTGGCGTTTGCCTGATAGCAGGTATTGCGTGCCTGCGCTGTCGGTGTCGGTGTTGCGTTCGTTGTATTTTTCGGAATAGAACAAGGCGACGCCAAACAACCCCTTTTTGTCGAACACATCAAACTTGCCCCCGACCTCCAGGTTGCGACTCTTTTCCGGTGGCGTGGCGAGGGTTGTGAGATTGCTGTTTCGTTGGCCATTGACGGTGGGACTCAAGCCCGAACTGAGTGCGTAAGCGTAGGCGTCAGCAGATGTGTTGAACGAGGTGCCGTAAGAGGTGTAGTACGAGCTCACATCGTCGGGTTGCCAAATGGCACCTAGACGAGGACTGAACAAGGTTTTGTCTACGCTGGCGGTGTAGCCCACGGTGTCGGTGAACGTGGCGTTGAATTGGTCAACACGCAAACCACCCAAGGCTTTGACGGTGTCGCTCAAGCTCACCGTGTCTTGCGCATAGGCACCGATGACTTGCGCGTTGAACCCCATCATCAAAATGTTGCGTGTGTCTGTGCGTGTCTCGCCATCGTTGGGTGTGCCAACCCAAGTGGTGTAGGCGGGATCTACATTGGCGGTAGCAGTGCTGGTGGCGCTGGTGTTGTACAGCGCCGCACTTGCGGCGTTGTTGTTGCGTTTGGCAGACTCTTTGGAGAAATCTAAGCCAGCCATCAAGTCGTGCTTGAGGCCCCATGCGATGAATTTGTCGTTGTAGTCGCTTTGCGCTTGGGTGACATCGCTGATGCCTCGACGCGCTTTGGATGTGCGTGTGAGCACGGTGTTGTCTGTGATTTGTGAGGCGCTGGTGATGGTGCCTTGTCCTGCGCATGCTGCGCGTTGAGCCCAGCCTGCGGCGGCATTGTTACCCGTGGTGGACGCGTTGCTGTTGCAAAAACCAATGGCATGCGTCCACAGGTCACGTTCATAGTGACCCTGACGAATCGTGGTCTTGAGTTCACTCTCGGCGTCAAAGCGATGCTTGTGCGTGAAGCTGCCGTAGGAGCTTTGGGTACGTAAATAGTCGCTGGCCAAACCGTAGTAATTTTTGGCAGACAACACAGGAATGATGGTGCCTTTGTTGCCGTTGCTCAACACCCAGGGGTGGTTGTACAACGGTCGACCATCGGTCTCAAGGTGATACAGACCGGCTGTGTACTCGTCACGCTCGCCAATGCCCCAGCGGTACGCACCGGCAACCCCTTTTTTGTCAACTTTGGCGCCCCAGTTGTCGGCTTGGTGCGTCATGGCGTTGAGGCGAAACGCAGCGGATTCGCCTGTTTGTTTGTTCATGTCCAATGTCACGCGGCGCATCTCGCCGCTGCCCAAGGTGACGTTCGCCTCGTTTTGATCCATCAAAAACGGTTGCTTGTTCACTTGGTTCACCACGCCACCGGTAGAGCCTTTGCCGAACAGCATCGACGCCGATCCTTTGAGCACTTCGACGCGGTCGGTGTTGAAGGTGTCGCGCTCAATCAGCGGTGCATCGCGCAGACCGTCCACATAAATGTCACCCGCTTGGCCAAGCGAAAAGCCTCGCATGCGCACGTCTTCTTCGCCCGTTTCGCCTGCTTGAAACGTGACGCCTGCGGTGGTTTTGAGTACTTCACGAAAGTCATCCAAATTCCGGTCTGCCATGAGCTTTTCGGTCATCACCGTCACGGTTTGCGGGATGTCCTTGATCTGCTGGTTGCCTTTGGCAATGCCCGTTTGCTTGATCAGCAGGCTTTCTTTGCTGAGGTTGGGATCTTGCGTGTCAGTGACGGTGACGGTCTTGAGCGTCTTTTCTTCGCTTTGTGCTTGAGCAGGTTGAGAAATTCCCATCGAACCTGCCAGCATCATGGCGGCCAAGGGCAACAGCTTGGGTGTTTCGGTGTTGAGAGGACGAGCGGCGCTTGGACGCAGCGCAGCGCACTTAAGAAGTTTCATTTGAAAATCCAACAATAAAAGGGGCAGGCAAAGCTGCCCGGTCAATCGCTGGCTATCAACAACCCGTAGGCGTGAGTGGCTGGCTGTTTGTGAACGCGTTCAGGGCGAGCGCGTTGTGTGTGGCGTGACTTACTTGAAGCCCACGCGGTCCAACATTTGTTGCACCTTGATTTGGTTCATGCCCACAGCGCTGATGGGCACCAACTCGCTTTTGAAGTTGCCACCGGTCATGGCTTTCAAAGCAGGGTTGTCCAACTTCAAACCTTTGACCACGGGCCACTCGTTGTTGCCGTTGGCGAAGTGGTTTTGCGCTTCGGGGCTGACGAGGTATTCCAAGAACTTCACGGCGTTGGCAGGGTTCTTCGAGTAACGCGCCACCGCACCACCGGCCACGTTTACGTGTGTGCCCCAGCTTTGTTGGTTGGGAAACACCACGCCCACACGCTCGGCCACGGCTTTGTCGGCGGGGTTGGTCGAGCGCATCAAGCGTGCGAGGTAATACGTGTTGGTCACCGCAATGCCGCACTCACCGCTGGCCACCGCTTTGATTTGATCGGTGTCGCCGCCTTTGGGGGAGCGAGCCATGTTGTCGACCATGCCTTTGAGCCAGGCCTCTGTCGCTGCGGGGCCAAGGTGTTCAGTCATCGCGCCAAACAAGCTCAGGTTGTAGGGGTGCGAGCCTGAGCGGATGCACAGCTTGCCTTTGTTTTTGGGGTCGGCCAGTTCTTCGTAGGTGTCCACGTCTTCACGTTTGACCTTGAGCTTGTCATACACCACCACGCGAGCGCGGGTGGACAAACCAAACCAAGCCGTGCCATCGTCGGTGGCTTTAGATCGCAGCTGTGCGGGTATAGCGGTTTCAAGCGTTTTGGACTTGACGGGCAAGAACATGCCATCGACTTCACCTTTCCACAAACGCGCGGCGTCTACCAGCAAGATCACATCGGCAGGAGAAGCGGAGCCCTCTGCTTTGAGGCGGGCGATGATGCCCGCGTCGTCTGAGTCAACGCGGTTGATCTTGATACCCGTGGCTTTGGTGAAATCGTTGTACAACGCCTCGTCGGTAGGGTAGTGACGGGCTGAATACAGGTTGATGACTTGCTCATCAGCCCAAACGGACGAGCTGAACAAAGCAGCGGAGATGGCTGAAGCAGCGATAGATAAAACGGTCAGTGTGCGACGCATGAGTAGCGACTCCAAGTAGAAAGCTTGGAAGAAGTGTACATCAAATGCGAATCATTATCATTTGATTTAAGTCAAATGTCCCTGCTGCGCGTGCAGGCTTTTGCTATCCAGAGTTAGCTGCGGCGCAGGGTGCGGCTGAGCAAGATGACAGGCAGCAAGCCCACCAGCACCAGGGCCAGCGAGGGCAAAGCGGCTTCGCCCAAACGCTCATCACGCGCCAGTTGATACGCCATGACGGCCAAGGTGTCGGTGTTGAAGGGGCGCAGCACCAAGGTGGCGGGCAGCTCTTTCATCACATCCACCAGCACCAGCAGTGTGGCCGCAGCCAGCGGTTTTTTCAGCAAGGGCCAATGCACACGGCGCACCAGCGACAAGCCAGATGTGCCCAACATGCGCGCGCTGTCGTCTAGTGAAGCGGGCACACGCGCGTAGCCGCTTTGCACCGATTGCAAAGCCACGGCCACAAAGCGCACCAAGTAAGCCCACACCAAACCCAGCACGGTGGCTGTTAGCCAAAAGCCCACGCCCGATTGCGGCCACGTGGCTTGTACCCAGCCCACAGGCAGCAGCAAGCCCACCACAATCACCGCGCCAGGTACTGCATAGCCCAAGCTCACGACGCCCATGGCTTGGCGCGTGAGCCAGTTGGGGTGCAGGCGGGCTTGTGCGGCCAACAGCAGCGCAGCCCCGACAGCCAACAACGCCGTCATGCCGCCCAGTGACAGACTGGTGAGTGACCATTGCATGAAACGGTCCCAAGGCAAGTCCACTGCAGCGTCCCCTTGCAACAAGGCGCGGAACATGAATAGCACAGGCAGCACAAAACCACACAAAACGGGTAGCACGCACAAGGTCCAGACGACAGCAGCAGACACACCACGCAATTTCATGGGTTGTGATTCGTTGCCGTGGCGGTCTACCCGAGCGCTAGAAAAGCGCAAACGTGATTGCGCACGTTGCTCTGTTGCCAACAACGCCACCACCACGATGAGCAATACGGTGGCCAGTTGTGCTGCAGCAATGCGGTTGTCCATCACCAACCACGCTTTATAAATGCCCGCTGTGAACGTTTGAATGCCAAAGTAGCTTGACACACCAAAGTCAGCCAAGGTTTCCATCAAGGCCAACGCTGTGCCAGCGGCAATTGCTGGGCGAGCCAGGGGCAACGCGACTTGGAAAATGCGACGTGACAGAGGAGCTCCTAGTAGCCGAGCGGCTTCCATCAAATGGTTAGCGCGTTCAGATAAGGCGGTACGCGCCAACAAATACACATACGGGTACAAAGCTAGCGTGAACACGCATGCCGCCCCCCACACGTTGCGCACCTCTGGAAACACGCGGCCTTCCAGCCCAAACGCCACACGAATGTTGGTTTGCAGCGGACCGCTGAATTGCAAATAGTCGGTGTAGGCATACGCCACCACATAGGCGGGCATGGCCAATGGCAAGAGCAGCGCCCATTCCAAACTGCGTCGCATCGGAAAGTCAAACAGCGTCACAGCTGCCGCAGACACCGTACCCATGCTGATGACGCCCAAGCTCACCAAGGCGCATAACAACAAGGATGTGCCCACGTAGTCTGGCAACACAGTGCTGGCCATTTCCGCCAAGATGCTGGCTGATACCGAGTTCCACTGCCCCCACGAAAACAGCACAGTCAATACTGGCAGCGCCAACCACAAAGCCAGCACGACCAACACACAGCGTAAAAACAAGCGAGCGCTAAAAACCATGCGGCATTGTAGGGAGGCCGCACAAGGCATGGCGTGAAGACGTGGTGTTCATGCGCTCTCTCTACAATGGGCCTATGTTTTTAGATGTCGTCCAGCTCTCGGTCAATTACCCAGAACGCGCCCGTCCTTCGGTGGATCGCGTCACTTTAGGGTTGCGCGCGGGCGAAATGGGCGTGCTCATTGGTCCCTCGGGCTGCGGTAAAACCACTTTGTTACGTGCCGTCGCAGGGCTAGAGCGTGTCAGTGCGGGTGAAATCCGCTTGGCTCAATCGGTGGTCAGCAGTGCTACGGCGCATGTGGCGCCAGAAGCGCGTCGCATCGGTATGGTCTTTCAAGACTACGCCCTTTTTCCTCACCTGAGCGTGCAAGACAACATCAGCTTTGGCCTGCACAAGCAGCCACGCGCCGAGCGCGAGGCGCGTGTGCGTGAGGTGCTGGCGCTGGTGGGCTTGTCTAGCAGTGCGCAGCGTTACCCGCATGAGTTGTCGGGCGGCCAGCAGCAGCGCGTGGCCTTGGCCCGTGCGTTAGCGCCTAGGCCCCAGCTGTTGTTGCTCGATGAGCCTTTTTCCAACCTCGACGTTGAGTTGCGCGAGCGCTTGGCCTTAGAGGTGCGCGGCATTTTGAAAGAAGCACAAACCACCGCTTTATTTGTGACGCACGACCAAATGGAAGCCTTTGCCATTGGTGATGTGATTGGCGTCATGTCTGAAGGTCGTTTGCACCAGTGGGACGACGCCTACACGCTCTATCACCGACCCGCCACACGCTTTGTGGCCGAGTTCATTGGTCACGGCGTGTTTACGCCTGCCACTTTGCGAGAGGTGAACAACCAAGTCGTGGTCAGTACCCCGATGGGTGATTTGGTGGATGTGGCTGAGTGTCCACTGCCTTGTACTTTTGCGGCGGGCGAGTGCGATGTATTGCTGCGTGCCGATGACATCGTGCACGACGACGATGCGCCCGTGAAAGCGGAAATCATTCGCAAATCATTTCGCGGTTCAGAGTTTTTGTACACCCTACGCCTGAAAACAGGTGAGACGGTCATGGCGCATGTGCCTAGTCACCATGACCATGTGGTGGGTGAGTGGATAGGCATTCGCGCTGAGGTTGACCATGTGGTTACCTTTAACCGTGCGTGCCCTGTGAATGGCCACGACTTGTGCAATATGCCGTGCGCAGATCACGAAGCACCGCACGAACAGCCCGTGCACTTTCACGTCAAAGCGGCGGCTTAATTTCTGTCACGGTGCTGATTCAGCACATTCTGGTTTGGAACACAGCCCGTACAGAGACATGGAGTGGTTGATCAATTTGAAGCCGTGTTTTTTGGCGATTTTTTCTTGCTTGGATTCGATGTCTTCATCGTGAAATTCGACCACGGATCCGCAGCTCAGACAGACCAAGTGATCGTGATGCCCGCCTTCGTTCAGCTCGAAGGTGGTTTTGCCAGTTTCAAAATTGGTCGCGACCAAAATGCCTGCATCTGCAAATTGAGTTAACACGCGATAAACCGTGGCGATACCGATGTCGCTTTCGTGTTGCAACACTTTTTTGTAAACATCTTCGGCCGAGAGGTGCCTTGCATCGCTTTGGTGAAAAATATCCAAAACGGTGATGCGCTGGCTGGTGACCTTGAGCCCCTTGCTTTTTAATTGCGAAGAATACTTATCTGTATCCATGGTGTTCTTTCATCGAATACACGAACGATAACAGCTCGGCTCAAACGGATTAAGCCTGCGTGTTAGAAAACCGCACGGTGAATCGGGCGCCTGGCATGGGCTTGCCTGGGAAAGCATCTTCCAGTGTCACCACGGCGGCGTGTTGGTGCGCAATTTCAATCACGATGGGCAAGCCCAAACCAGACCCGTCCGCCTCTGTGCCCAAGGCACGGTAGAAGGGTTGGAACACCAGATCGCGCTCGGCTTCGGGTATGCCGGGGCCTGAATCTTCCACTTGCAACACGACGACTTTGCCAAACTTGTCGGCCAGCAAACGCACCGTGATGACACCCGGCGCATCTTCGCTAGAGGGCGTGTAGTTGATGGCGTTGTCCACCAAATTGCGCACCATTTCTTTGAGCAGCGTGGGGTTGCCCATCACGCGTACGCCGGTGCTGCCCATCTCCGCACCTTCGTAGCCGAGGTCAATGTATTTGTCCATCGCGCGTGGCAGTGAGTCTTGAATCACATCGCTCACCAATTCAACCAAGTCGCATGGGCTGCGCGCGATATTGCTGGTGCTGCTTTCAGCACGAGCGAGCGACAGCAGTTGGTTCACCGTGTGTGTGGCACGAATGCTGGCGCGACCAATGAGCTTGAGCGATTGTTTCAATTCGTCTGCGCTCGAGTCTTCGCGCTGTGCCAAGTCGGCTTGCATGCGCAAGCCCGCAAGTGGTGTTTTGAGCTGATGCGCGGCATCGGCCAAGAAGCGTTTTTGTGTGGCGATGGATTCTTTGAGCCGTGTGAGCAAATCGTTGATGGAGGCCACCAGTGGTGCCACTTCTTGTGGCACGGCTGATTCGTCGAGGGGGCTCAGGTCATCGGGCTTGCGCAGGCGAATGCGCTCTTCCAGTTTGCTCAATGGGCGAATGCCGCGTGCCAACGCCAACCACACCAACAACACGGCCAACGGCAAGATGACGAATTGCGGCAGCATGACGCCTTTGATAATTTCTGTGGCGAGCACCGAGCGCTTTTCGAGCGTCTCGCCCACTTGCACCAACACAGGCTTTGTGCCGGGGATGTCGACGCGAACCCAGGTGTAGGCCACGCGCACATCAGCGCCGCGCATTTCGTCGTCGCGAATGCGGACTTCGCCTGCGAGAGGTTGCTCTTCATCGGGCGGCAGAGGGAAGTCGCGTTCACCACTCACGAACTCACCGCGTGTTCCCAACACTTGGTAGTAAATCAAGTCGGCTTCATCGGCACGCAAAATTTCGCGGGCAGGCAAAGGCAAGTTGAAATACATGTGCGTCTGGTCGCTCTTGACGAGCTGAGCCAGCGCTTGAACGTTGTATTCCAAACCTCGGTCAAACGGGCGTCCTGCAATGTTTTGCGCGACTAGCCAAGTCAGCGCCAAGCTCACGGGCCACAGCAGCAAGAGCGGCGTGAGCATCCAATCCAAAATCTCGCCGAACAGCGAGTGTTGCTCGCGCCTAAACAGCTTGGCCATGCGCGTGCGTGTGGTGGATTAACCCGGAATCTTTTCGAGGCAGTAACCCAAGCCGCGCACAGTGGCGATGCGGATGGGGCCTTTTTCAATCTTCTTGCGCAGGCGGTGGATGTACACCTCGATGGCGTTGTTGCTCACCTCTTCGCCCCACTCGCACAGGCGCTCCACCAACTGGTCCTTGCTCACCAATCGGCCGCTGCGTTGCAACAGCACTTCGAGCAAGCCGAGTTCACGCGCAGAGAGCTCCACCATCTTGCCGTCGATGGTGGCCACGCGGCCGGTTTGGTCGTACACCAGAGGGCCATGTTTGATGGATGACGATGTACCGCCCATGCCTCGACGTGTGAGGGCGCGCACGCGAGCTTCGAGTTCTTGCAAGCTGAAGGGCTTGGCCATGTAGTCGTCAGCGCCGTAGTCCAAACCTTTGACGCGTTCTTCCACGCTGTCGGCAGCGGTGAGGATGAGCACGGGGATGGACGAGCCGCGTGAACGCAAACGTTTGAGCACTTCAAGGCCATGCATTTTGGGAAGACCCAAATCCAAGATGAGCAAGTCAAACTCATCGGTGGTCATCAAAGCCGCATCGGCTTCGGTGCCGCTAGCGACGTGGTCAGCGGCAGCGCCAGAGGCGCGCAAAGTACGCAACAGGCCATCGGCCAAGACCAGGTCGTCTTCTGCAATCAGGATGCGCATGTGTTGTCTCCAGCTTCTTCGCGTGTTTTCGGGTCAAGGGCTAGATTCTAGGCTGGAGTAACCGCCCGCATAGGCCTCTAGACCTAGGCTAACCACGGTGGCCACGTCAGCGCCGACCTCTTGTTTGAACTCAGCCTCGGCTTGCGCCACCGCTTGCTCGAACGCTCGTAGCCAAGCCAAGCCCGTGTCGGTGAACACGATGCGCCGTGCACGCGCATCGCTGGGGTCGGGCGTGCGCTCCACCAAACCCCACGCTTCGCACTGGGTGACCAAATCGCCCATGGCTTGTTTGGTCATGCCGGCACTCTCGGCCAGCTCGCTCAGGCGCGAGCCCTCAAGGCTCAGGTGGCGTGTGATGTGGATGTGCGCGGCGCTCACTTGGGCGCGGGCCGCGAGGTTAGACAAGGCCAGCGGCACCTCGACGTTGTGCGCCATCAGGTGCAGCACGCGGGCATCGAAGCGGCGCATGGCGTGGCCGAGCAAGCGGCCGAGGTGGATTTGTCGCCAGTCTTGATGGGGGGCATTTGTGGGGTTTGTGGCCATGTCTAAATGGTAAGGCAAACTGACCAAAAAAAGTGTTTACAAGTTTTGACTTTGCGGTAAAGTACTGGTCAAGCATCCAGCTGTTGATTCAATCAGTGGTTGGAAATCAAACCCAAACCGGAGAACACCATGAGCACCAAACCCGCCGTCGATAGTGAAAAAGCCAAAGCCCTGCAAGCCGCGCTGGCCCAAATTGAAAAGCAATTTGGCAAAGGCACCATCATGCGTTTGGGCGAGGGTGAGGTGGTGGACGACATCCAAGTCGTGTCCACTGGCTCCTTGGGTCTGGACATCGCCTTGGGCGTTGGCGGCCTGCCCCGTGGCCGCGTGATCGAAATTTACGGCCCTGAATCGTCAGGCAAAACCACCCTCACCTTGCAAGTGATTGCCGAGATGCAAAAGCAAGGCGGCACTTGCGCGTTTGTGGACGCTGAGCATGCACTGGATTCGCAATACGCTCAAAAGCTCGGTGTGAACTTGCAAGACTTGCTCATCAGCCAGCCCGACACCGGCGAACAAGCGCTTGAAGTGGTGGACAGCCTCGTGCGCTCTGGCGCGGTGGACTTGGTGGTGGTCGACTCCGTGGCCGCCCTCACCCCTAAGGCCGAACTCGAAGGCGACATGGGCGATTCATTGCCCGGCCTGCAAGCCCGCTTGATGAGCCAAGCGCTACGGAAATTGACGGCCTCCATCAAGAAGACCAATTGCACGGTGATCTTCATCAACCAAATCCGCATGAAGATTGGCGTGATGTTTGGCTCGCCCGAAACTACAACGGGTGGTAACGCGCTCAAGTTCTATGCCTCGGTGCGTTTGGACATTCGCCGCACCGGCACCATCAAACGTGGCGACGAAGCCGTGGGTAACGAGACCAAAGTCAAGGTGGTGAAGAACAAAGTGTCGCCCCCCTTCAAGACGGCTGAGTTCGACATCTTGTTTGGTGAAGGTATCAGCCGCCAAGGCGAAATCATTGACATGGGTGTGAACGCCAAAGTCATTGAAAAGTCGGGCGCTTGGTATGCCTACAACGGCGAAAAAATTGGCCAAGGTCGGGACAATGCCCGTGAGTTCTTGCGCGAAAACGAAGCGCTCGCGTTTGAGATTGAAAACAAAGTGCGCGAATCTTTGGGCATTCCTTTGTTGGCCGGTGGCCCCGAAGTCCCCGCTGCCAAAGAAGAAAAAGCACCCAAGGCCAGCAAGGCTGCGAAAGAAGCGAAAGCCGCCGAAGTTGACGCTGACGGCGTGGTGCTCTAAGAGGTTTTGCGAGACACGACGTGACATCCAACGCGCACGATCCATCGATGGCGGAGGGCGAACCCAAGGCGAAAAGGGCCAAAGGGTTTCAGCCTTCGCTCAAAGGGCGCGCGCTGAGGTTGTTGTCGCTGCGCGAGCATTCGCGTCAAGAACTCGAACGCAAGCTCAAACCGTTTGAAGAAACGCCGGGCGAGCTGGCCGAGGCCTTGGATTTTTTGCAGGCCAAAGACTTCATCAACGAGCAGCGCGTGGTGGAGTCGGTGGTCAACAGTCGCTCTCGCAAGCTCGGTGCATCCCGGGTGCGTCAAGAATTGCAAGCCAAAGGATTGCCCGCCGAGGCCATCGCCGAGGCCGTGCAAACGATGCGCAGCACCGAGCTAGAGCGAGCCCGCGAAGTCTGGCGAAAGAAGTTCGGAGAGCCGCCCGCCGACCAAGCGGCCCGCGTCAAGCAAGTGCGTTTTTTAGTGAGCCGTGGTTTTGCGCCGGAAGTCGTCAAGCGCGTGGTGGCTGGCTCAGAAGACTTCTAACCTGCATCACTGACGAGCTTTAAACGCCCAGCATCAGTTGCAAGTTCTGCACCGCAGCGCCGCTGGCGCCTTTGCCCAAGTTGTCCAAACGTGCGATGAGCACGGCATGGCGATGGGCTTCGTTCGCGAAGACGCGAATTTCTAATTTGTTGGTGTCGTTCAGCGCGGCGGCGTCGAGCTTGCCGTTGTCGGTGGCGGGGTGCACGCTCACCCAGCCGTCAGGGCTTTGGGCGTAGTGCTTGGCCAAGGCGTCATGCAAGTCAGCGGCTTTGGGTTGACCGGGCAGTTCGTCCAAATGCAAAGGCAGTTGCACCAACATGCCTTGGCGGAAGTTGCCAACCGACGGCACAAACAATGGGCGGCGTTTCAGGCCGGTGTAGGCCATGATTTCGGGGATGTGCTTGTGCTCAAGGCCCAAGGCATAGGCTTCAAACAGCGGGGCCTTGCCCGCTTCGTAGTCTTCGATCATGGTGCGACCGCCACCCGAGTAGCCGCTGACCGAAGGCAGCGCCACAGGGAAATCGGCAGGCACCAAGCCTGCATCCACCAAGGGGCGCAGCAACGCAATGGCACCCGTGGCGTAGCAGCCGGGGTTGGCCACACGTTCGGCCTTGATCACGGCCTCGCGCTGACCAGCGGCCAATTCGGGAAAGCCATAAACCCAACCTGGAGTTACACGGTGCGCGGTGGAGGCGTCGATGATTTTGGGCTTTTTGCCGCTCAGGCTGTCGATCATGGCGACTGACTCGCGGGCGTGGTCGTCGTGCAGGCACAGAATGACCATGTCCACGCCAGCCATGAGCTCGCGTTTGGCTTGTGGGTCTTTGCGTTTGGCGGGGTCGATGCTGACCACTTGCACGGCTGGCATGGTGGCCAAACGTTCGCGAATTTGTAGACCTGTGGTGCCGGCTTCGCCGTCGATGAAGACTTTAGACATGGATGTCGCCAAAAAGTACAAAAAAGTTGGGCGTCTCTGAGCTCTTGTAAGCCAATTAAAAGTTTGACGCGATGCAGCATGATACAGTCATAAGGCTTTGCGCTACGCGGCTTTTCAGAGTTTGCGCTGGCACAAAACGTTACAAATCCACCGATTACTAAGAGAGATCTCATGAAGATTCACGAGTACCAAGGCAAGGAAATCTTGCGTCAATTTGGTGTGCCAGTGCCCCGCGGTATCCCCGCGTTCACGGTGCAAGAAGCGGTGGAAGCCGCGCAAAAGTTGGGCGGCCCAGTGTGGGTTGTGAAAGCCCAAATTCACGCGGGTGGCCGCGGCAAAGGCGGCGGCGTGAAGGTGGCTAAGTCCATCGACGACGTCAAGCGCTTGGCTGGCGACATCTTGGGCATGCAGCTCAAGACTCACCAAACTGGTCCAGAAGGCCAAAAAGTCCGTCGCCTCTACATCGAAGACGGCGCTGACATCAACAAAGAATATTACGTGTCCATCGTGACCGACCGCGCTACACAAAAAGTGGCTGTGATCGCGTCTAGCGAAGGCGGTATGGACATCGAAGAAGTGGCGCACTCCACGCCCGAGAAAATCATCACTGATTTGGTCGATCCATTGACTGGTTTGGGCCAAGCCCAAGCTTTGAAGATCGCTAACGCAGTTGGCTTGAGTGGCGGCTCTGCTGACCAAGCTGCTGACGTGCTGCAAAAGCTCTACAAGTGCTACATGGACACTGACGCATCTTTGGTGGAAATCAACCCACTGAACTGCGACAGCAAAGGCAACATCATGGCTTTGGACGCGAAGTTCAACTTCGACTCCAACGCCTTGTTCCGTCACCCAGAAATCGTGGCTTACCGCGATTTGGACGAAGAAGATCCAGCTGAAGTGGAAGCTTCTAAGTTCGACTTGGCCTATATCTCCTTGGACGGCAACATTGGTTGCTTGGTCAACGGCGCTGGTTTGGCCATGGCGACCATGGACACCATCAAGTTGTTCGGCGGCGAGCCTGCCAACTTCTTGGACGTGGGCGGTGGCGCAACAGCCGAGAAAGTGACAGAAGCTTTCAAGATCATGTTGAAGAACCCACATGTCAAAGGCATTTTGGTCAACATCTTCGGCGGCATCATGAAGTGCGACACCATCGCCAACGGCGTGGTCACTGCTTGTAAAGCTGTGAACTTGTCAGTGCCATTGGTGGTGCGCATGAAGGGCACCAACGAAGAGCTGGGCAAGAAAATCTTGGCCGAATCTGGTCTGCCCATCATCGCTGCTGACACCATGGCTGAAGCCGCTACCAAAATCGTGGCTGCTGTTAAGTAAGGAACCGACATGTCCATCTATATCAATAAAGACACCAAAGTCATCACCCAGGGCATCACTGGTAAAACTGGTCAGTTCCACACTGAAAAGTGCATCGAGTACGCAAACGGCAAAAACTGTTTCGTCGCTGGTGTGAACCCCAAGAAAGCCGGCGAAAAAATCTTCGACGTACCAATCTACGCCAGCGTCAAAGAAGCCGCTCAGCAAACAGGCGCTACTGTGTCTGTGATCTACGTGCCTCCAGCAGGTGCAGCAGCTGCCATCTTGGAAGCTGTGGAAGCTGACCTCGACTTGGCCATCTGTATCACCGAAGGCATTCCAGTTCGCGACATGCTCGAAGTGCGTAACAAGATGAAGGAAAAAGAAGCCAAAGGCGGCAAGAAAACCTTGTTGCTCGGCCCTAACTGCCCTGGCTTGATCACCCCTGACGAAATCAAGATCGGCATCATGCCCGGTCACATCCACCGCAAAGGCCGTATCGGCGTTGTGTCTCGTTCAGGCACATTGACTTACGAAGCTGTGGCGATGTTGACCGAAGTGGGCTTGGGCCAATCCAGCGCCGTCGGTATCGGTGGTGACCCCATCAACGGTTTGAAGCACATCGACGTGATGAAAGCTTTCAACGACGATCCCGACACAGACGCCGTCATCATGATCGGTGAAATCGGTGGTCCAGACGAAGCTGAAGCTGCACAGTGGTGCAAGGCCAACATGAAGAAGCCGATCGTTGGCTTCATCGCTGGTGTGACTGCCCCTCCCGGCAAGCGCATGGGCCATGCAGGCGCGTTGATCTCTGGCGGCGCTGACACAGCCGACGCTAAGCTTGCGATCATGGAAGAGTGTGGTTTCACCATCACACGCAACCCATCTGAATTGGGCAAGTTGCTCAAGGCTCAGTTGAAGTAATCTTCTTCGGAAATTACCAAACCAAAAGCGAGCGGTGTTTCACCGCTCGCTTTTTTTTGAACTCATGCATGGGCTTGTGGTCTGAAACCGCTGCCTAGAATTTGTGCCCAACTCTCAAAGGACCTGGCGATGAAACACACTTTGCAACGCGGCTTTACGCTGATTGAACTCATGATCGTGGTGGCCATCATTGGCGTGCTGGCTTCGGTGGCTTTGCCAGCCTACCAAGACTACATGGTGCGCGCCCGCGTGAGTGAAGGCTTAGGCCTCGCTGCTGCTGCCAAAACCAATGTGCTGGATGTGGCCAACAGCGGCAATGTGGCGACGGCCGCCAATGGTTACAAAACAGGCTACGTTTTTGGTGGTGCGACCAAGAACATCAGCAGCATTGACATTGCGGCCAGCACGGGTGTGATCACCATCACGACCACGGCGGCCGCGGGTGGCGGCAGTTTGCTGTTGGTTCCATTCACGAAGAGTGGCACAACCGATTCAGCGCTGCCAGCGCCAACAGCCACCAGCGTGACGATTGAAGGCACGGTGCAGTGGAAGTGCATGGCCAAAGGCGCAGATACTTTTGTAGGCGTCTCGGTGCCCACTGATGCGCTCGACAAAAAGTATGTGCCGAGTGACTGCAAATAAGTCTCCCGATTCATCTAACAAGGCGCCTTCTGGCGCCTTTGTTTTTGTTCGTCGATCTGGAACGTGAGTGGTGGAAAATCTGGCCATGAATTCTTCCGCTAGCCAAAGCATCTTCATGCGCAATCTCATACTGCTTTTGTGCGTGGCCTTGCCCTGGCTCAATCCGTTTGCCAGCAGTCCATCGACCTCGGTCATCCCGCTGTTGGTGAGTTGGATGATGGCTGCCTGTGCCTTGCTGGCGGTCGTGGAGCTGCCGTTGGCCCAGCCGCGCTGGACACGCTTAGATGTGGCCGTGTGCAGCGTCATGGTGGTTTGCTTGGCTGCATCTTTGGTGTTTGTGCCGCAAGTAGTGGATCACGGTTTGACCATGGGCTTGATGGCTTCGCTGCTGTGTGTGTGGCTCATGGTTGCGGTAGGGCGACGTGCCGCCGCAGATGAGGGCTTGTTGCGTTGGTTGGTCGCCGGTTTATTGGTGGCGGCGGTCATCAGTGCCGTGTTGGGGGCGTTGCAGTATTTGGGCTTGGCGCGTGAGATGTCACCTTGGGTGAACCAGCCGCTCAAGGGCGATGCTTTTGCCAACTTGCGACAGCGTAACCAATTTGCATCGCTCACCAGTTTAGGTCTTGTGGCTGTGCTGGGCTGGATTGCGGCACGTGCAAAAGTCAATGCGATGACGCAGGTTTGCTGGGGTTTGGCCTTGGTGCTGCTCAATGTGCTCGCCGCTGGCGTGGCCTGCTCGGTATCACGCACGGGGGCTGTGCAATGGGCGCTTGTGGGCGCGCTGATGGCGCTGTGGGCTTGGCGCAGCCTCAAGAATGAAGCGGCACAGCTCAAGGGCGTGGTATGGCTGGCTTTGGCCGCGCCTGTGTTGGTGGCTGTTTGGTCAGTCATCATGCCTTGGCTGGCTTTGCAAACCACAGGTGAATGGGGTGCCAGCATGATCTTGCGCGTCACAGGTCAAGCACAAGACTACGCAGCCTGTGGCGGTCGTCGTGTGTTGTGGAGCAATGTGCTCGCGCTGATTGCGCAGCATCCGTGGTTGGGTTGGGGCTGGGGTGAAACCGACTATGCGCACTTCATGACTGCGTACAGCAGCATGCGTTTTTGCGACATGTTGGACAACGCACATGACTTTCCTTTGCATTTGGCGCTGGAGTTTGGTGTGCCGTTTGCATTGGCTGTGATGGCGATCATCGGTGTATGGATTTTGCGTCGCACACCGTGGCGCGAACAGCATCCATGGCGTGTGATGGCGTGGTGCTTGGTGGTGGTGCTCGGTTTGCACAGCCTGCTGGAGTACCCGCTTTGGTACGGCCCGTTCCAAATGACATTGGGGTTAGCCATTGGCTTGTTGTGGGCCCAACACAATGCCCCTACGGTGCAAGCTCGGCAAGAGGGCCCGATGCTGGTGGCCGCCGTCTTATTCATCGGATGTTTGTATGCCGCATGGGATTTCAACCGCGTCGGTCAAATCTATCGACAAGCTGCTTCGCGTGATGCGGCATACAAAGACAACCCTTTGCACCATGCCAAGCAATCGTGGCTCTTTAAAAACCAAGCCGACTTTGCTGAGCTGACCACGCAAACCGTGAATGAAGACAACGCAGCCAGTGTGTATTCGCAAGCGCAACGGTTAATGCATTACTCGCCTGAAGCAAGGGTTGTACAACGGGCTATTGACAGTGGCCAGTTGCTAGGACACGAGACACAAACGCAGCTGTTAGCGCAGCGCTTAGAAGACGCGAAACAGGCGCAGCAATCGATCAAGTAAGAGCGATTGAGCTCAAACCTGATCGCGTTGTTCTTGCAAAGCCAGCAATTTCAGATATTTGTAATACGTGCTTTCGGCGTTGTAGACCGCCAAAATAAAACCGTACCGCCCATCTAAAAAGCCAGCCCGAAACACATAGGTGCGCAAAAATGCCCAGATGCCATGGGTAATGGCTTTGCTGAAAGAGCCTTTAACGCCTTTGTTGTGCAGGTCCTTGGCGTTGCCTGAGGCGTAGCGGTTGAGCTTCTCTAAAACATCGTCTAAGTCACGATAGCTGTAGTGAATCAAGCTTTCTTTGAGGTCAGCCTTTGTCCCATCAACTGTCATGTGCGCATGCAAGAAGTGATGGGTGAACCCGGCTTTTTCGCGCTTGACGAGGCGCAAGGTGTAATCAGGTCGCCAGCCACCATGGTGAATGAATGTGCCGCACAAGCTAGACAGACGGGGCAAGCGATAACCATCGGCACGGTTGCTTTGGATGGCCTCCAGCACTTCTGCTTTTAACGCTGGGCTGATGCGCTCATCAGCGTCCAACGACAAAACCCAATCTGAAGTGGCAAGCCCGATGCCACGCGATTGCTGTGGACCATAACCAGGCCAGTCAGTGGAAACAACTTTCGCGCCGGCTGCTTCGGCCAATTGCGCTGTGCCGTCGGTGCTGCCTGAATCCAAAACAATGACTTCGTCAGCGAACGACGCTGATTGAACGCAGTCAGAAATATTGCGTGCTTCGTTCTTAGCGGCAATGATGATGCTGAGAGTGGCCATGATGTGCTGAGGGTGTGGGTGAGTAGAAGGAAAAATTTATGCCGCGACGTAGCTGCCCGATTTGCCGCCATGCTTTTCCAACAAATGCACATCGGTCATCGTCATGCCACGGTCCACCGCTTTGCACATGTCATAGATCGTGAGCAGCGCTACCTGCACAGCGGTAAGCGCCTCCATCTCGACGCCAGTTTGGCCCACCGTTTCTACCGTGGCGGTGCACTGCACGCTGTGTGTGGCTTCTTCAATTGCAAACTCGACGGCCACGCGCGTCAGCGCAAGTGGGTGGCACAGCGGGATCAAATCGCTGGTTTTTTTGGCCGCTTGAATGCCCGCAATGCGTGCAATGCCCAATACATCGCCTTTCTTGGCTGTGCCGCTTTGAATCAACGCTAAGGTGGCGGGCAACATGACAATGCGGCCCGTGGCCACGCCCACGCGTTTGGTGTGGGCCTTGTCGGCCACATCCACCATGTGGGCTTGGCCTTGTGCGTCAAAGTGGGTCAGTGTGGACATGCGCTTATTTACAACGGGTTAACATCAAAGCCGCATCATACGGCGCATGGCTCATATGTTTTCTTCAATGCTTCTGTCCCATTGGCAGCGCCGTTTAGGCGTGTTGGCAATTTGCTTTGCCATGGTGCTACCTGTAGCGCCATTGCAGGCGCAGTCTCAAGGTAATCGCTTGCCCAATTTGGGGGACGGCGCAGAAGTCCCCTTGGGCGTGGAGCGACGTTTGGGTGAAAGCATTGCGCGCGAAATTTACCGTGATCCTGATTACTTAGACGATCCGGTTTTGGGCGACTACTTGCAATCTATTTGGCAACCGCTACTCGCGTCGGCGCGTCAGCGAGGGGAATTAACGCCAGAGCTAGAGCAGCAATTTGCATGGGATGTGGCTTTGATTCGGGATCGCAGCATCAACGCGTTTGCGCTGCCCGGGGGCTATTTGGGTGTGCATTTGGGGCTGATTTCAGCGGTCAGTAACGGCGATGAGTTGGCCTCGGTGTTGGCGCACGAATTGAGCCACGTCACACAACGCCACATAGCACGCATGATTGCGCAGCAGGGGCGTCAAGGCCCGATGGTGATGGGCGCGATGATTTTGGGCATGCTGGCGGCTAGCCGTACACCCAGTGCCAGTGGCATGAGCGCCGCGAATGCGGTGATGGTGGGTGGACAGGCCGCTGCAATTCAAAGCCAGTTGAATTTTTCACGCGACATGGAGCGTGAGGCGGACCGTGTGGGTTATGGCGTGATGACCGAGGCAGGCTACGAGCCACAAGGCTTTGTCGGTATGTTTGAAAAACTTCAGCAAGCGGCCCGTTTGAATGACAACGGCTCATTCCCCTATTTGCGTAGCCACCCCATGACGACGGAGCGCATTTCTGATGCGCAAGCCCGCCAACAGCTCATGCCCAAGCGTGGGCTCATACCCACAACATCGCTGCATGCCATGATGGCCGCGCGGGCGCAGGTGTTGGTCAAGCCGGGCGTGGATGTTTTGCGTACCCTAGCCGCACAGGCGCATGCCAGTGGCTTGGCAATAAGTCCTAAGGCCAAACAAGCCGGTGTTTTGTATGGTGCGGCTTTGGCCGAGTTGACCCAGCGCAATTTTGGTGAAGCCCGCCAACACCTCGTCCGTTTGCAAGCCTTGACCGGATTAGATGCCAGCGCACAACGCGTCATTCGCTTGTTGTCTGCAGAGATGGCATTGACCAGTGGAGACGCCAACCAAGCCGTAGCTCTTTTAGAAGTCAAGGCAACGGCTCTTGCAAACAACGACCGAGCCACGCGTATTCAGCTGGCGCAAAGTCGGGTTGCCACACATAAACCAGCGCAGGGCAAATTAGCCGCGAGTGATATGTCTTTGTGGCTGAGCCAGCACCCAAGAGATGCCACTGCTTGGTTGGTACAAGCCTCGGCTTTTGAGCTGCAAGGCGATGGTTTACGTGCCATTCGCGCACAAGCAGAGGCACGCGCGATGGAGTTGGACTATGCCGCTGCGGTGGATCGATTCAAGGCGGCACAGTTGCTGGCGCATCAAATGGCCAGCGAAAAACAGTTGGATGCGGCGGGCCACATGGAGGCCTCCATCATTGACGCCCGTTTACGCGAGTTAGAGAAGCTCCGTCGGGAACAAGCGCTCGAGCGCTGAGTCAATCACCACGCCAAAGGCTGAATAAATCAGCGAGCCCAACAAGGCTGAGCCAAAGCTGCGCACCCAAAAACCTTCTAGCAATCCAGCGGCGGCCCAAAACATGACGGCGTTGATGACAAACAAGAACAGACCCAGTGTGAAGAATGTCACAGGCAAGGTCAGCACCACCAAAGCTGGCCGCACAATCAGGTTGAAGATGCCAATGACCAAGGCTGCCGTCATGGCCGATCCAAAGCTCGTGACTTCAACGCCACTGTAAAAATGTGCCAAAGCCATCAAGGCGGTGGCATGCAGTACCCAAGTTAAAAGTAGTTTCATTGCGCGATCAGCATAGCATTGCCGCTATCATCCACACCCCGACTTTCACCTGCATTTTTAGGTAACAGACTCTAACGCGATGGCTGGCATTCACATCACCGACATAGAAGCGGCCATCAACTATTGGCGCGAACAAAAGCCCTCGCCTGATGGCGTGACGCTTGCGCCCGAAATTCGCGCGTTGGCGGAGGTGTATGCCTTGATGATTTACTACCACCACGAAGAGGCGGCGGAAAAGGGCTTTCCTGCAAAAGCGTATGACGCGTGGTTGGCTTGGTATCGCACCACGCCCGATGCACCCTGTATTGCCATTTGTTCAACCAGCCAAGGTGATGAAGAATGCAAAGGCTGTGGCCGTACATTTGAAGAGGTGCAGTATTGGCCGGAGATGTCGCCCGCTGAAAAACGCAGTACTTGGCGGCGTATCACCATGATCGGCACGTCTTGGCGTTTTAATAAATACGCTGAGCGTGCCTTGGCCTGTGCGTCTGTCGATGTTGGCGCGCCTGATCCAGAGAGCGACGTGAAAGCAGACGGGGAAGAAAAAAGCGCACCTTAAGTGCGCTTTGTCTGTGTGTGCGATTGGTTTATTTCCAGCGCTCGCACTCAATCGTGACGGTGTGTGAGCCATTGCTGAGCATCAATGCACCTTCTTGAATCGTGGCTTGCAGTTGCATGCTGCGCTCGGCGAGTTGCGCCAACTCTTGCGAGGCACTGCTTGGAATACGCCAAATTTCTAGAGCCGTGGGCTTGATGAGTTTGTTTTGCATGGTCTTCCACCACACCTCGCCTGAGCTGGCAAACACATACAACACCACTTGGTCGGCCTTGCTGCACGCTTTGAGCAGGGGCTTTTCTTCGGGCTGGCCCACCTCAATCCACAAACGTTTGCGACCGGTGAAGTCGGTCAACATCACATCGGGTTCGTCGGGGTCAGACAAGCCCGCGCCAAAGCTCAGGGTGGCATCGCCACCGCAGAGGTCTTGCAGCTGGTGTGCTTGCAGCGAGAGCGCGACCAAGCGCACCATCATGCGCTCGTCGGTCTCGCTGGGGTGGCGCGCAAGCGTGAGCGCGTGGTCGGCGTAGTAGCCGTGGTCAATGTCGGCGATCTGAACGTTCGCTTTGAAGATGGTGGATTTGAGTGCCATGAGCCAGCCGCCGCTTAGACGCGACGGGCCAGCTCGGCCGCTTTGCCCACGTAGCTCGCAGGCGTCATGGCCAGCAAGCGGTCTTTTTCCGATTGAGGAATGGCCAAACCCTCGATGACCTTGTGCATGTCTTCGGGGCGCACCACTTTGCCACGTGTGGCTTCTTTCAAATGCTCGTACGCGCCTTGCACCGCGTAGCGACGCATGACGGTTTGGATGGGCTCGGCCAACACTTCCCATGCGGCGTCGAGGTCTGCGGCCAAGGCTTCTTCGTTGAGTTCGAGTTTGTTCAGGCCGACCATCATCGATTGGTATGCCAACGCGGCGTAGCCCAGCGCTACGCCGATGTTGCGCAACACGGTGGAGTCGGTCAGGTCACGTTGCCAGCGGCTGATGGGCAGCTTCTCGCTCAGGTGCTTGAGCATTGCATTGGACAAGCCCAGATTGCCTTCGGCATTTTCAAAGTCAATGGGGTTGACTTTGTGCGGCATGGTGGACGAGCCAATCTCACCGTCTTTGAGCTTTTGCTTGAAGTAACCCAGCGACACATAGCCCCACACGTCACGTGCCCAGTCAATCAGAATGGTGTTGGTGCGTGCCACAGCGTCAAACAACTCGGCCATGTAGTCGTGGTGTTCAATTTGAATGCTGTAGGGCTGGAAGGTCAGACCCAAGCCCAAAGGCGCGGGCGTTTCCACCACTTTGCGGCTGAAGGCTTCCCAGTCGAAGTCAGGCCAAGCCGACATGTGTGCGTTGTAGTTGCCCACTGCGCCGTTCATCTTGGCCATGATCTTGACGTTGGCAATGCGCTCGCGTGCTTGGCGCAAACGCATGACGATGTTGGCAATTTCCTTGCCCACGGTGGTGGGGCTGGCGGTTTGGCCGTGGGTGCGGCTGAGCATGGGCACCTCGGCATAGGCGTGGGCCATGTCGCGCAGTTTGGCGATCATCCCGTCGATGGCGGGCAAGATCACTTGGTCACGGCCGGCTTGAATTTGCAAGGCGTGGCTGGTGTTGTTGATGTCTTCGCTGGTGCAAGCAAAGTGCACAAACTCGGCGGCGGCTTCAAGCTCGGCGTGGCCTTTGAATTTTTTCTTAATCCAATACTCCACGGCCTTCACGTCGTGGTTCGTGACCTTCTCTTCGTCCTTGATGGCCAAGGCGTCTTCGGTGCTGAAGTTGGTCACCAAGCTGATCAGATACTCGCGCGAGGCGGCGCTCAAAGGTTTGAACTCGGCAAAGCCGGCATCACTCAAGGCGATGAACCATGCGATTTCAACTTGCACGCGGCGGTGCATATAGCCTTGCTCGCTCATGAGGGGGCGCAAGGCAGAGACTTTGCTGGCGTAGCGACCATCTAAAGGCGATAAGGCGGTCACTTGGGAAACGTTGGGGTGGAGGGGGCTGTGGGTATTGCTCATACTTTGATTTTAGGTGGTCGCCTCCAGTGACATGTATACGCCTAGCCAGATAAAATGAGGCCTTAGAAAACAAGCGAAACCATATGAAACTGATTGGTTCTACCACTAGCCCCTATGTGCGCAAAGTGCGCATCGTCATGGCCGAAAAAAAACTGGATTACCAGTTTGTGAATGAGGACGTGTGGTCGGCTGACACCAACATTTCTGCCTCTAACCCATTGGGCAAAGTGCCGTGCCTCATCATGGAAGGCGGCGAGGCTTTGTTTGATTCACGTGTCATCGTTGAATACGTGGACACGCTCTCGCCAGTGGGCAAGCTCATTCCTGGCGCTGGCCGCGAACGTGCCGAAGTGAAAACTTGGGAAGCTTTGTCAGATGGGTTGTTGGATGCCGCTATCTTGGCTCGCCTAGAGGCTACTTGGCCAGGCCGCAAAGAAGGTGAACGCAGCCAGGCATGGATTGATCGTCAACTGAAAAAAATCGATGACAGTTTGATTGCTATGGACCGAGCATTGGCCGAGCGAAGCAATTGTGTCGGCATTCATTTGAGCTTGGCAGATATTGCCGTAGGCGTTGCAGTTGGCTACTTGGATTTCCGTTTCCCGCAAATTGATTGGCGTGGGCAGCATCCAAATTTGGCTGCGTTGTATGAGCGCTTGTCACAACGTCAAAGCTTCAAAGACACAGTGCCAAGTTAATACAAAAAGCCCTTCACTGAAGGGCTTTTTTGTGAGGTCATGAAGTTAACGGTTGACCCGTTTTTTGAGCCAGCGCATCAGGCTGCCTAAAACAGGCAGCTTTTCGTACAGCTCTTCAGCGGCATCCCAGTAATCGCGGTGCACAGCCACGCGCCACATGCCGTGCTCTTCTCGCAGGACTAAGTGGGTAGCGCCACGTATGGTTTGGGTGGCGCCTTGGTTCATGCGTGGTATCGCAAACAAAAAGTCCCATGTCACGAAGCATTGCGTGTCTTGCTGCACGCATTGCGTGATCACAAAACGAGGTGCGTCAAGTGCATCGAACATGTGGGCGAAGATCTGGTTGATTGCCGCAATTCCTTGCACGTCGTTAAAGGGATCTTTGAAACACGCATCAGCGGTATAAATTGTCTCAAGGCGAGTGAGATCGGAGGGTTGCAAGTTCTCAAAAAATACCACCACACGTTGTGCGGCCGCTTCAACTGTGTCGGGCGTTGCGTGCATGTCCATGGGTTTTTACATGCCCGTACCTTGGCGAACCAAGGCAAAGTATGCGCGGTAGGGCAAGACTCGTAACAGCAACAACAAGCGCGTGAAGCGCTTGGGGAAATGGATGTGGAATTCGCCTTTTCGCCACCCTTTTAGGATTTCTTGGGCTGCTATTTCTGGGGTGATGAGTGCGGGCATGGGAAAGTCATTGCCAGCAACCAGGGGTGTTGCAACAAACCCTGGGTCGATCAAGCTGACGCCGATGCCGTGAACGGACAAGTCGTAATACAAGGCTTCAGCAAGGTTAATGAGTGCGGCCTTGGTGGGGCCGTAGGCCAAGCTCTTGGGCAAGCCGCGAAAACCGGCCACGCTAGAAATGAAACTGATGTGCCCACGCTGTTGCGGCAGCAGTTCGGGAATGACCGCGTCTAGGACGCGTAGGGCGCCGGTGTAGTTGATCTCTTGATGCTTCAGCATCTCGGGCAGTGAATAGGTGGACGCACGTACCGCTTGGTAATAGCCGGCGCAGTACATGACCACATCCAAACCTTGTTGACTTCTAACGTACCGGGCTGCCGCAGTGATGGCCTCTTTGTCGGTGACGTCCAGTACAACCGCTTGTGCACCAGGATGCGCATCCACAAATTGCTGCAACGCTGCGGCGTTACGCGCGGATACCACCACGCGTGCGCCTGCTGCATGCAGCGCTTTGGCTGTCGCTAAGCCGATGCCGCTGGAGGCGCCGATCAGCCACACACTTCTACCTCGCCAATCTTGGATCGGTGGATTCATGGGCTTGAAAAAGAGGGACATCGGCAAGCAGTAGACGGTTTAAGGTTTGATCAAGGTGAATTGAACCACATCGGTGTTGTGTTGTTCAAATGCGGCTTCGCAATACGCCAGATAAAACTCCCAAATGCGAATGAATCGTTCGTCAAATCCAAGCTGTAACACGTGTGCTTTATCGGCCATGAATTGGTGACGCCACCGGCGTAGGGTCTCGGCGTAGTCCAGTCCAAATGCCAACTCGTCGATCACCTTCAGGCCTGCACGTTCGGCTTGCTTGCGGAACTCGCGCGGGCAAGGCAAGCAGCCGCCGGGGAAGATGTATTGCTGGATGAAGTCGGTGCTTTTGACGTAGCGATCAAACAGGGTGTCATCGATCACGATGGTTTGGATGCACGCTTTACCGCCAGATTTCAACAAACGCGCTACGGTGTCGAAATACGTGGGCCAATATTCTTGACCCACGGCCTCTAACATTTCAATTGAGCAAATGGCGTCGTAGGGGCCATCATGGATGTCACGGTAATCTTGCAAACGCAAATCGGTGGTGTTGGATAAGCCCAACCTTTGCATGCGCGCGTTGGCGAAAGCGAGTTGTTCGTGGCTCAAGGTGACGCCGCTCATGCGCGCACCAAATTCTTGACCGCCAAGTTCGGCAAGAGCGCCCCAGCCGCAACCGATTTCCAAAATGCGATCGCCTGCTTTGGCGTCGACCATACGTAAGGCGCGGCGCACTTTGGCGGTTTGTGCTTGAGCCATAGGCTGCGTGCGGTCGTTGTCAAACCATGCAGATGAATAATTCATCGTGGGGTCAAGCCACAGCTCATAAAACGCATTGCCGAGGTCGTAGTGGGCATGGATGTTTTTCTTGCTGTTGCTGCGTGTGTTGCGGTGGAGCAAATGACGCACGCGATAAAACAAGCGGCCCAGCCAGTGTCCGTAAATCAAAGCCTCCATGTCGCGACGGTTGGCTACTAGGAGCTGCAACAAGTCAGCTAAATTGTTCGTGGTCCATTCACCCGCAATGTAGCTTTCGGCAAAACCAATGTCGCCAGATTTCAAGGCTTGAGTCAGTGGTGCCCAGCTGTGCAAATGCAAGGTGGCATTCAGGCCTTTGCCGTCAGGGGACGCGTCACCAAATTGCTCGACACGCCCATCGGGCCACTGCACATGCAGTGTGCCGTGTTTCAAGCGTTGCAGCAGGGCTATGACGCGCTGTACGCTGCGAGGTGGTGTGTGCGTTGTGCTCGAAAGCAAGGCATGGCTGGTGGTGGTGTTCATGGCAGAAGCTCTTTCAATCAACGGGTCACAAAATCTTGGGGAGGGGAGGGTTTGGTGAAAAAAGGCACACGCTTGAGCCACAACTTCAAGGCCTGCCAGTGAATGCGCGCCACCACCATCAGTGTCATCAGGGGGTAGCCCCAAAGGGCATGCCGTAGCTGGGCCGCTGTGATGGGTTCAAGCTGTCCGCTGACGCTGGTTTGAATCAGGGGGCCACGCGCATCGTCGTGGTCAACACAAGCGATGGTGCGATTTTTTGTGCGCATGAATCGGAATCGATAGTCGCCTTCTACTTGGCAAAACGGAGACACATGAAACACTTTGCTGGCGCGCTGTTCATGGCCGTAGCGAGGGGCATCCAACAAGTAGCAATGACGCTCGCCAAAGGTGTTGTTGACTTCGACAACGATCGCACGCAAGCGGTCATCGGCCGTGTGGCAATGCCAAAAGCTCACGGGTTTGAAGGTGTAGCCCAGCACGCGCGGGTAGCAGTGCAACCACGCCTCACCCGTGGCGTCATGAATGCCTTGGCTGTGCAGCAAATCATCGAGCCATGCAAGAGCACCGCCCGCTTGCAGAGGGCGGCCATCGCCGTGATCCACGTCATGGAAACTGATGGCACCTGCACGGTTGATAGGCAGGTGCTCATGCCCCTGTGCGCACAAGGTTCGCATGGGGAGCATCAAAAAAAAGGTCTTATAGGCGAAAGCATGTCGTTTGGGGCGCAAGCGCGTGTGACGCACTTGGCCAAAGCCGATCAAGGCCTGTGGTGATGGCGCGGGTGCTTGGCGGTTCATGCGGCAAGTCGTGCCAGTAGGTCTTGCGCCGCTGCGCGGCCAGCTTTGAATCCGTCCTCATGGAACCCGTAGCCCATCCACGCGCCGGCATACCATGTGTGGTGTTGGCCTTGCAGTTCAGCCATGCGGGTTTGTGCCTCGATGGCAGGCAGATCAAACACGGGGTGTGCGTACTCATACTCACCAAGTACATGGGCTGGATCGATGTCACGCACTGGGTTGAGTGAGACGATCACGTTTTGTGTGAACGGTAACGGTTGCAACAGATTGAGCCAGTAGTGCAAACACACCCGGGTGGACTCTGTGCTGTCTTGTGCTGCTCGCTCGTAGTTCCAGGCCGCCCAGGCCAATTTTTTCTGCGGCATCACCGACGTGTCGGTATGTAGCACCGCACGATTGGGGTGGTAACGAATGGCACTCAGCGTGGCGAGCTCTTGCGCTGTGGGTTCGGCGAGCATGGCTAAAGACTGATCCGCATGGCTGGCCAAAATCACTTGGTCAAATCGCTCTGCCCCGGCGTGGGTTTGCAGCGTCACGCTGTGGGCATCGCGCACGATGCGTTGCACGGGTGTGTTGAGTCGCTTGTTGGTGATTTGGCTGACGATTTTTTCCACGTAGTGGCGGGCCCCGCCTGCAACGGTGTACCACTGTGGTCGGTTGTTTACTTGGATCAAGCCGTGGTTGTGACAAAACCGAATCATGGTGGCCACGGGGAACTTGAGCATTTGATCAGTGGGGCAACTCCAAATGCACCCCAACATGGGCAACAAATACCAGTCGCGAAACGCATCGCTGAATTTGTGCGAAAACAAAAAACCGCTCAGGGGTTGCGCCAACTCATGGTCTTGGTTGCGTTCGGCCAGCTCGGTGGCCAAGGTGTTGAAACGAATCACATCTTGCAGCATGCGCAAAAAGCGAGGTTTGAGCAAATTGCTGCGCTGTGCAAACACGGTGTTGAGATTGGCCCCATTCCACTCTAATGCGCCCTTGCCGTTGGCGTGTGGCACTTGCACTGAAAACGACATGTCTGAGGGCGCGGTTTCAACGCCTAGGGTCTCAAACAAGCCAATCAAACCGGGGTAGGTGCGTTCGTTGTAGACCAAAAATCCGGTATCCACCCCGTGGGTTTGCATGCCCGTAGATGTGGGCAAGGTCACATCGACTGTGTGCGTGTGGCCACCGAAGTAGTCGCCGGCTTCAAACAGGGTCAGTTCGACGTGGCCCTGCAAATGGTGCGCAGCTGACAGACCCGATATGCCTGAGCCTACAATGGCTATACGAGGTTTCATCAAGACGTACCTTTCGCGGCGAGCTGCTTTTCAATTTCTTGAACAAAGCTTTTGTCCTGTGGGCCTGTCATGCTGTTGTAGCTTTTGATGTCTTTGCCGTCTCGGCTGATGATGTATTTGTAAAAGTTCCACTTAGGTGTTGTGCCAGTTTGTTCGGCGAGTTGCTGGTAGAGCGGTAATGCATCTTTGCCCCGTACCGTGGTTTTGACAAACATAGGGAACTTCACCCCAAAGGTGTTTTCGCAAAAGTCGGCAATCTTGGCGTTGCTCTCAGGCTCTTGTGAGAAATCGTTGCTGGGAAAGCCCAACACCACCAAGCCACGGTCTTTGTATTTGGCGTGCAAGGCCTCGAGTCCTTTGTACTGTGAGGTGAACCCGCAAAAACTGGCGGTGTTCACGACAACCACCACGCGCCCGGCGTACTGACACAGGTTCTGAGGCTTTTCGTCTTGCAAACGCGCAACCGTGTGTTGCAACACCCGTGGACAGGCGTCAATCCCAGTTGTGGCGCCATCCGAGGCAGCCTTTGCCCCGCTGAGGCTTGTCAACAAAGAAAAAAAGATCAAAACAAAACGATATTTCATGCCAAGCCCTTCCCGAATAGAGGACAATCATGGCGTAGTATTCCATTTTTGTCTAGGACAGAATTATTCTCCATTTTCACCAACGGGAGATTCCATGTCATGAACTCACGTGATGACCATTCAAATTTGACGTTGTCGATTGCTGCTGTTGAGCGTGATACGGGCATTGGCAAAGACACCTTGCGCGTCTGGGAGCGTCGCTATGGCTTTCCCATGCCAGGTCGTGATGCGAACGATGAGCGTACGTATCCCATGGCGCAGGTTGAGAAGTTACGGGTGATCAAGCGGTTGATGGACCAGGGCCACCGTCCTGGGCGCATCGTGGCGTTGTCGATGGATGTCTTACAACACTTGAGTCGTGGCGAGGCGCATTTGAAAGAAGGTCAGACTAGAGGCACTGGGCAGGTGCGTGAAGATTTGATGCGCTACATTGAGATGCTCAAAACCCAAGACCATGAAGGCCTACGCCGAGAGTTGTTAAAAACTCTCTCGCAGCATGGCCTGCAAAATTTTGTGATCGATGTGGTGGCTCCGCTCACCACACTGGTGGGGGATGGCTGGGCGCGTGGTGATTTGGCGGTGCATGAAGAGCATCTGTACACCGAGTGTGCGGGTAGTTTGATGCGACAAGCGATCGTCGCGATTCCACAAGCGGCCAGCGGTGGGGAGCCCACGGTGCTGCTCACCACATTTCCGCAAGAAGCGCATGGCTTGGGTCTGCTGATGGTCGAGAGTTTGCTCACATTGCAAGGTTGCCGCTGCGTGTCATTGGGAACCCAAACACCTGTGCGTGACATTGCACAAGCAGCCAGAGCGCACGGCGCAGATGTGGTGGCTTTGAGCTTTAGCGTCAATATGAATCCCAACCATGTGGTGGATGGTTTGATGGAGCTCAATTCCTTGTTGCCAGATTCTGTGGAGGTGTGGGCTGGTGGTGCAGCCCCCGCGTTGCGCCGTCGACAAATTGATCGCGTGTGTGTCATGCACGACCTGGCTGCCATCAACGAGGCCGTGAAACAATGGCGTCAACACAAAAGCAAAGCAGAGCGCCAAGCGAACAGTTGGTCATGATCGGCTGAGTCGCGGTGTGGCCCACCTAGAATGGCACCACCATGAGCGACTCTACTTTTTCACCTCCTGCTTTTCTGTCCAAACTGGCTTCGCGTCAAGAGGCGGTGCAACGCATGGCAGCATTGCGAGCCAATGGCCCAGTGGTGTTTACCAATGGCGTATTTGATGTACTCCACCGCGGTCACGCCTCGTACTTGGCACAAGCCCGCAGCTTAGGGGGCAGCTTGGTGGTGGCCCTCAACAGCGATGCTTCCGCGCGCCGTTTGGGCAAAGGCCCAGATCGCCCTTTGAACAATGAGCTTGACCGCGCCGCATTGATGGCGGCTTTGGAGTCGGTCAGCTTGGTCACATGGTTTGACGAAGACACACCCCTGGAACTCATCACCGAGCTGCGGCCCGATGTGTTGGTCAAGGGCGGCGACTACGACATGCACAAACTCGCCGAAACCCAAGTGGTCGAAAGCTATGGCGGGCGTGCCCAAGCGATCCCATTTGTCGATGGCTACTCCACCACGGCGTTGGTGAAGAAAATTCGTCAAGGCTGATCAGCCAAACACCGCATGCCACAGCGCCTGAATGGCGCTTGCTTCTTTCGTTAGATTCACCGCTGGGACTTGTGTAGGTTGCTCGTCCAAGCGTGCGCGGTGTTGAATTCTTCGTAACTCACGGTACGCACTGCCTGCAGCTTCACCTACTCCCGCAGGTAGCAAGCCCGCTTTTTCGGCGCTGAGCAACAAAGCGATATTGCCCACGTTGGCCAACAAACTGGGGTGTTGTTGGGCGTGTGCCAACACCAAGTATTGCACCGCAAACTCCACATCGACCATGCCGCCTGCGCTGTGTTTGACGTCAAACAACTCGGGCTTGACGCTGTGGGCAGCGCGGAGTTTGTCGCGCATAGCCACAATCTCTTGACGCAGAGCCGTTTGGTCGCGCCTGGCGTTGATGACATTTGCACGCACTGCATCAAAGTGGACTTGCAACTCGGCGGAGCCCAAGCAAAAACGGGCGCGTGTCATGGCTTGGTGTTCCCACGTCCACGCGGTGTTCTCGCCACGCTGACATTGGTAGTCAGCATAAGCGTCAAACGTCGACACCAAGAGGCCCGAGTTGCCGTTGGGTCGTAAGGCGGTGTCGATTTCGTACAAATCGCCATCACCGGTTTTCACCGTCAACCAGTTGATGAGTTTGCGCACATAGGCTGCATAAATTTCGCCTGCGCGTTCATGCGAGTCTTCGTAAACAAACACAATGTCCAAGTCGCTGCCGTAGCCCAGCTCTTTGCCGCCTAATTTGCCGTAGGCGAGGATGGCAAACAAGGGCTCATCACGGTGGCGTTGTTTGAAGTTTTGCCACACCCAGCGGCTGGTGACTTTGAGCACGCTGTCAGCCAAGGCGCTCAAGTCATCCGCTACTTGTTCGACGCTGATGCGACCTTCCACGTCTCGCGCCAGGGTACGGAACACTTCGGCGTGGTGTGCACGGCGTAGCAGATTGAGCAACGTTTCTTCATCGGCTTGTCCAGTGGATTGCAGGGATGCCAAACGACGCTCTAGCTCTTCTTCAAACTCCGCTGGCACAAAGCGCTCGGCCAGCAAGGCTTCGCCTGCGAGTTCATCAATCACGCCAGGGTGCTGCTGTAAATATTTAGCGGGCCAGCGTGCCAGCCCAAGCAAACGCATGAGTTGTTCGTGCACACGAGGCCGCTCTATCAGCAAAGCCAAATAGCTTTCGCGGCGAAGCAATGGCTCCATCCAGTCACTCCAACGCACTGCGGCTTCCTCGCTCACGCGGCCGTCATCAATCCACGCATTGGTGCGTTGCAACAACTTGAGCAAGCGTTGCACACCGTCATCACGCAAGGCCCGAATGCGCGGCTGCTCCGACCAATGCGCCACGCGCTCGCGCAAGCGCTCGTTCAAATCAGGCAGCAAGGAAGCCAAATCCACATAGTCGTTCTTGGGTGTGCAGCCTTTGCATTCGCCGTTGGCTTTGGCCTCTGTTTTCTCGCCCAGTCCCAGCAAACGGTCAAACTCTTGTGCCACCAATTCACGATGGGCGTCGAGTTGTGCCAAAAAGTCGCTGGTGTCGCCAAAACCTAGCGTGAGTGCCATCCAATTCAAGTCATCGTCGTTGGTGGGGAGCACATGGGTTTGTTGGTCGTCCAAGTACTGAATGCGGTGTTCGACTTGTCGCAAAAACACATAAGCTTTTGTCAGCGCCTCGGCGGTGGCAGCTGGCATCAAGTTGGCTTGGCTCACCCGTTGCAAAGCGCCTAAGGTAGGGCGCGTGCGCAACTCAGGGAAATGACCACCGCGCACCACTTGCAGCAGTTGCACTGTGAATTCAATCTCACGAATGCCGCCACGCGAGAGCTTCACATCGTTCGCGCGTTCAGGGCGTCCAGCGCTTTGCTTGGCTGAGTGGTTACGAATTTGTTGGTGCAGACCCCGCAGCGACTCAAAGACGCTGTAGTCCAAGTAGCGGCGGAACACAAACGGCAACACCGTGTCACGCAACTCATGCGCATTGGCTTGTGCGCTGAAGGGGGCGACCACACGGCTTTTGAGCCAAGCAAAGCGCTCCCATTCGCGACCTTGTACCAAGAAATATTCTTCCAAGGCTTGCCGTGACACCACGCTTGGGCCTGAATTGCCATTGGGACGCAAGGCTAAGTCCATACGAAACACAAAACCGTGCTCCGTGGTGTCGCCAATCAAGGCATAAATCAGTTTGACGGCGCGAGCAAAGTAATCGTGGTTGCTGATGCGGCCTCGGCCATCTGGCAAACCTGTGGTTTCGCCGTCTTCGTCATACACATAAATCAGGTCGATGTCGCTCGATACATTCAGCTCACGCGCGCCAAATTTGCCCATGCCAATGATCCACAGGGTGGCACGTTCGCCGTTGGGCGTGGTGGGCATGCCATAGCTCGCGTCTAGCTGGGCTTGGGCATCTTTGAAGGCTGCGTCCAGTGTGAACTCACCCAGCTCAGTCACGGCGCGGGTAATGACATCTAAGTCCGTGCGATGGTTGCAGTCCAGCACCACCAAGCGTTCCATCACCAACTGGCGCAAGATGCGCAAGGCGTTGCTGCAGTTGTGGGTTTGACGCAAAGCCTCAAAACAAGCCTGCATCGTGGCCAAAACGGGTGCTCCCTCCGCTAGCAGATGCAGCTCATTCGCGTAGCGGCGACGCAAACGTTGCACGAAGCGCGAATGGGCACTCAAATCTTGCATGGGGGAGGGGATAATTCCAGTCATATTGCTAGCGCTGTGAAACATTTGTCTGATTCAGTGAACCCAAGCTCCTACGACCCATTGCTTGACTTGGCCCACAAGTCGGGTTGGCGACGTGCGCTCGAATGGATGCTGGGCTTGCTGGTCGTGGCATGGTTTGTGGTGCTCATGGCTTGGAGTGCCCTGCACGTTTTCATTGTGCCGCGAATTGGGGACTACCGCGAGACGTTGCAGCAGCAAGCCACACGTGCTCTGGGTTTAAAGGTTGAGCTGGGTGCCGTCAACGTCCAAGGGGGTTGGTGGGTGCCGTGGCTCGAGCTGCAGGACATTCGCTTGTTTGACAAAGAGGGGCGTGAAGCTTTGCGCTTGCCTCGCGTGATGGCTGCGGTATCGCCCTTGTCCGTGTTGCGTGGACGATTTGAGCAATTGGCGGTTGACCAGCCAGAGTTGGAAATTCGTCGCGATGCCAATGGCCATGTGTGGGTGGCGGGCTTAGACACGCAAGTGGGTGGCGAAGGTGGTGGCGCCGACTGGTTCTTCTCTCAGCCGCAATGGGTGGTGCGCGGCGGCGTCTTGCATTGGCGCGATGAGCATCGCAGTGCGGTCATGCAAGCGACTGCAACAGAGTTAACGCTGCAAGGGGTAGATGTCTCGATTCAAAACGAATGGTTCAGGCATGAGTTGCGTGCCGACGTCACGCCTCCCATCGCATTGGGTCAGCGTGTGTCGGTGCAAGGCAAATTTTTTCAACTCCCTTGGCAGGCTGCAGGAGACTTGAGCAAGTGGTCAGGCGAAATGTTTGTCCATCTGCCCTACGTGAGCCTTGCCAGCTTGCGCCAATGGGTGGCGATGGACAAGGGTCTGTCATTGCAAGAAGGTCGGGGTGCTGTGCGCCTGTGGGCGGATGTGCAAAAAGGCGAGTTCAATGGGTTGACGGCTGATGTAGCGCTCGATGCCGTGGATGCACGTCTAGGTGCCAATTTGCAGCCTCTGAGCTTGCGACATGTGCACGGACGCGTTGCCATGCAGTCGGCGGGTGGTGAGATCGAGCTCAGTAGCCACGATTTGGTATTTGATACCCAAGAAGGCGAGCACTGGCCTGGTGGCGTGGTGCGCGTGAGTTGGGCGGCGGACACCTTGGCATCTGGCACCTTTCACGCTGACCGCTTGGACTTAGATGCATTGAATCAAATCAGCCAGCGCTTGCCTTTGCCCGAAGATTGGCGAGCGCTTTTGGTCCGCATGCAACCGCAGGGTCAAGTCAACCAGCTCAAAGCGACTTGGAAAAAAATGGACAACCAGCCCTTGCATTTCACAGCCAAGGGGCAAGTGCGCGGCCTCAGTCTTGAGCGCGATACATCGACAGAAGGTTGGCTGGCGCAGATGCCGGGTGTGCAGTCGGCGCAAGTCGAATTTGATGTGACCCAAAAAGGCGGCAAAGCACATGTGAATATCCACCAAGGCAGTTTGACATTGCCATGGGGCTTGGATGAGCCTCGCATTGCCCTGCATGAGGCTTCTGCGCAATTGGCTTGGCAAACCAAGGGCGACGATGTGGCGGTTCAGTTCAACCAAGGTCGCGTGGTGAATGACGATGTGAGCGGCGAATTCAACGGCAGTTGGAAAACGGGCGAAGGGTCTGCGCGTTTACCCGGCGTGTTGGACTTGACTGCGTCATTGGGACGCGCCAAGTTGGCGCATGTGCATCGCTACCTGCCCAACACATTGCCTGCAGATGTGCGTTTGTATGTACAGCAAGCCGTGAAAGCAGGCGAAGCAAGTCAAGCCAGCTTGCGCTTGCGAGGCCGTTTAGAGGACATGCCGTTTGACAACGCCAAACAAGGAGATTTCCGCGTGGTGGCGCAAGTGGTGGATGGGCACTATGCCTATGTCCCCAGCGAACCCGCTAAAACCAAGACGGCATCTGTTTGGCCAGCACTGACCAAGGTCAATGGTGAGCTGGTGTTTGATCGCCGTTCGATGCATTTCAAGGGCCGCACCCAACTGGTCGGTGCCCCCGATGTGGTTTGGCAAAAAGTGCAAGCGCACATCCCTGATTTGACGCAAACCGTGGTGAGCGTCACAGGCGAAGCACGCGGGCCTTTGCAACAAGTGCTCGACACGGTGACCAAAACTGCCTTGAACGAGTTGACAGGCGCCGTGTTGAACAAAAGCCAAGCCAGCGGAGATGCTGCCTACAAGCTCGCCTTGACATTGCCGATCCAACAATTGAACCAAACACAAGTGCAAGGCTCGGTGGATTTTTCAGACAACGCGTTGCAAGTGATACCCGGCACGCCCGTACTCAATCGCACGCGGGGCACGTTGCAGTTCAGCGAAACAGGGTTCACGCTCAAAGGTGTGCAGGCGCAGTTATTGGGTGGAGAAAGCACCTTGGACGGGGGCTTGTCTTTTGTGGCGCAAGAAGGCCAAACCGCGCTGCAACTCAAAATCAATGGCACGCTCACCGCTGAGGGTTTGCGCCAAGCCCGTGAACTGGGCTTTGCATCGCGCTTGGCACAACGTGCCTCGGGTAAAACTAACTACAACGCGACCTTGGGGTTGCGCCAGGGCCATCCAGAGTTGGTCATCACCAGTGAGCTCAATGGCATGGCACTTGGCTTGCCCGCCCCTTTGAACAAGGCGGCAGCCGCCAAAATGCCGTTACGCATTGCTTCGCAACTGACCAAAGAGTCGTTGGCGCCTAAGTCAAAGGTGTTGCACGATCAAATCACGGTGACGTTGGATCGTTTGCTGTCTGTGATCTATGTCCGCGATCTCAGCGGGGCACGCCCTCGCGTGGTGCGGGGCGGCATTGCGGTGGGGCAGTCCGTCATTGATGCGGTGCCTATGCGCGATAACGCGGTGACGTTGAATTTGCAATTGCCAACAGTGGACATGGACGCATGGAACACGGCATTGACCCAACTCACCGGAACATCACCCATCAAGCGCAAAACCAACGCCAGCCCCTTGGTGGGCGTGCAAGCGCTCGACGACGACGCGCAAGACTACATGCCCACCTTCGCTGCCTTGCAAGCCGGCCAAATCAAAGTGTCAGACCGTTGGATTCACAAAGTGGTGGTCGGGGGCACCCGCCAGGGTGACTTGTGGCGATTGAACATCGGGGCCGATGAACTCAACGGCTCAGCCGAAGTGCGTCCACCCAATGGCAATGTGCCTGCGCAGCTTTTTGTGCGGTTGGCGTACCTCAATATTCCGCCAAGCTCGGTGCCTGATGTGGAGCGCATGCTGAGCGATCAACCCAGCAGCATTCCCACCTTGGATATTGTGGTGACGGATCTGACTTTGCGCGGCAAAAAACTCGGTCGCTTGGAAATTGAAGCGGTCAATCGTGGGGGTAACAACGCCACGCGCGAGTGGCGTTTGAACAAACTCAACCTTCAAATGCCAGAGGCCAATTTCACAGCCAATGGCAGTTGGGTGGCGGATGGCCCTCGCGCACGTCGCACGCAGTTGAGCTTTGTTTTGGCCATTCGTGACAGCGGTGATTTGTTGACTCGTTTGGGAACGCCTGGTGCTATTCGTGATGGCGAAGGGCGCTTAGAAGGCGAAGTGGCGTGGCAAGGTTCGCCCATCACGCTGGATTACGCGAGCATGAGCGGCAAGATGAGCCTGGCCATCGACAAGGGGCAATTTCTTAAAACCGAGCCAGGGGCTGCGCGTCTACTGGGTGTGTTGAATTTGCAGGCGTTGCCACGCCGATTGACACTCGATTTCAGCGACCTGTTCAGCGATGGGTTTGCGTTTGATTTCGTGCGTGGCGATCTGCGCATCGAGCGAGGCATTGCCTCCACCAACAACTTGCAAATGAAAGGTGTTGTGGCGGGAGCCTTGATTGAGGGTCGAGCAGATTTGGTGCGTGAGACCCAAGACCTTAAGGTGGTGGTGGTTCCCGAAATCAATGCCGGCACGGCTTCGCTTTACGTGGCCACGATCAACCCGTTGATCGGTTTGACCAGTTATTTGGCACAAATGGTGTTGAGCAAGCCGTTGATTCGCGCTGGGACCAGTGAGTTCCACGTCGATGGCACTTGGTCAGATCCTCGCGTCACAAAGGTCGACTGATGTGGTTCGCCCCTGCTCCGCAAATTCGCCGTTGGGTCTTGTGGGGCTTGTTGATGGCATTGGTCCTCACCATGCTCAGTACGTTGGTGTGGTTGGCGGGACGCTATGAGGTTGGGCAAGAGCAGAGCCGTTTAGAGCGCGATGCGGCAGACGCTGTCAGCGACATTCGCACAGCCCTCACGCGCAACGTACAAAGTTTGCAGGCCTTGCAATACGCAGACCGCAGTGCCTCGCCGTGGGAGCATGAAGCCCCCACCATGATGCGTGAGCACCGCGAGTGGTTACGCCTAGAGTTGCGCGACATCAATTTACGCGTCATCAAAAGCATCGACACGCCTTTTCGTGCGCCCGTGTTCAGCCGGTATGGACGTGAGGCCAATCAGCCCGAAGTCGTGCAGGCGTGCGGCGTCGCACGGCGACACAGTGGCCCTGGTTATGGCACCAGCACCTACGTGCCTCAGTCCAATGGCTTGGGTTTGGAAATCATGGATTTGTGTTTGCCAGTGATCACCGATGGGGTGCTGACGGGCTACACCATCGCCACGTATTCGTTGAGTGAAATATTGGTCAACATGGTGGGGCCTCAACTCACGCGCAGCCAAGAGGTGTCTTTCACGGAGTCTGATGGCACGCGCTTGGCGATGCATGGCACCGCGCGTCGTGGTTCACGCATGTTCGTGGCCAAGCAGTTGTTGGACTTGCCTGGTCACACCATGGTTCTTCGAATGGACAGCTGGCGGGGTGCGCCCGATTTGTTCCCGAACGTCCTCACGGCCTTGGTGACCGCCATGGCCATTGCCTTGGTGACGGTGTTGCTGATGCTGGCGCGCGACATGCGTCGACGCCAACGTGTCGAATTGGACCTGGCCGATGCCTTGGCTTTTCGCAAGGCCATGGAAGATTCGTTGGTCACAGGATTGCGCGCGCGCGACAAGCAAGGTCGCATCACCTATGTGAACCCCGCGTTTTGTGAGATGGTAGGGTTTGAGGCGAGAGAACTGATTGGCCAAAGCATTCCAGCGCCGTATTGGCCGCCCGAAATGGTGGATGAGTACGGTCAACGCCAAGCGCTTCGTTTGGCTGGCAACGCCCCGCCACGCGAAGGTGCCGAGTCGGTGTTCATGCGCAAAAACGGTGAACGTTTTCCGGTGTTGATTTTCGAGGCGCCACTCATCAATGCCTTGGGTGAGCAAACGGGTTGGATGGGTGCTGTGCTGGACATCAGCGAGCAGCGTCGTGTCGAAGAAGTCTCGCGTGCCAGCCAAGAGCGTTTGCAAGCCACCGCTCGTTTGGCCACCGTTGGCGAAATGGCTTCGTTGCTGAGTCATGAATTGAACCAGCCGCTTGCCGCGATCTCAAGTTACGCCACAGGGAGCATGAATTTGCTCGAGGATGCGGCCAACAAAGACCCGCAGCTCGCAGAAACCTTGGGCACGGCGATTCAACGCATCGCGCAGCAAGCAGAACGCGCAGGCAAAGTCATTAAAAGTGTGCATGACTTTGTGCGCCGCCGAGACCAAGCGCGTGAGGCCGTAACACCGCGTGCACTACTAGACGACGTGATGCCTTTGGTGAGTTTGCAAGCACGCAAACTGGGCGTGCGCGTGGTGGTGAATTGCCCGGCCGATTTGCCACCCGTTTTGTGTGACCGCACCATGGTTGAACAAGTGTTGCTTAATCTGGCGCGCAATGGCATGCAGGCCATGGCGGATGACACCCCCCATAAGGTACTCACCCTCGCGGTGCGCCGTGCCGCGTCCAACGCCAGCAGCCGATGGATTGAGTTTTTGGTGGCCGATTTGGGCCATGGCATCCCAGAGGGTGTGGCCGAAAAACTCTTCACCCCCTTTTTCACCACCAAGCAAGAGGGTATGGGTTTAGGGTTGAGTTTGTGTCGCACGGTGGTCGAACAACACGGCGGCTTTTTAAGCCACCAACCCAATATTCCGCGAGGCACCGTGTTTGGTTTTACCCTGCCACAATCGTGATCAAAGGCTGGACTTATGCAACCTACAGAAGACGCACTGGTATTTATTGTTGATGACGACGCGGGCGTGCGCGAAGCGCTTGCTTGGCTGCTTCGTTCACGTCGCTTGCCCAGTCAATCGTTTGTCAGTGCTGATGCGTTTGCAGACTTCCTTAGCCAAGGTTCAATGCCGTGGCAGCCTATGCAACCTGGGTGTTTGTTGTTGGATGTGCGCATGCCAGGCATGAGTGGTTTGGCTTTGTTTGAACAACTCATCGAGCGTCGCTTGTTGGATGTGTTGCCAGTGATTTTCTTAACTGGACATGCGGATGTCCCCACGGCGGTCGATGCCGTCAAACGCGGCGCGTTTGATTTTTGCGAAAAACCATTTTCAGACAATGCACTGGTCGATCGCATTGAGCAAGCCTTGGTGCGGTCAGCGCAAACATTGAAAAGCATGCGCAGCAAACAAAGCTTGCAACAAAATTTGGCGGACCTCACGGACCGTGAACGCGATGTGATGCATTTGGTGATCGAGGGGTTGCCCAACAAACTCATTGCCGATCAGCTAGACATCAGCGTGCGCACAGTGGAAGTGCATCGGGCCCGTGTGTTTGACAAGATGAATGTCAAATCAGCGGTGGAGCTTGCAAACCTCTTGCGTGGCGAATGAGGCACATCATGGTTCGTTTGTGGTGGGTCTTGATGGTCACGACTTTGGTGGCCTGCAGCACACCACGCCAAGCGCCTGTGGTGGACTACGGACGCCCCAATTCCGCCTCCCGTACCCCCGCAGATGCACCGCGCGCTACGGGTGGCCTGGCGGGTACACCTGGCACGCCTAATCCGCAGCAAAGCTATCGCAGCCGATGGGTGGCGACGTCGTGGAACGAGGTGCCTGGCTGGCAAAACGACAATTTACAAGATGCGTGGAATGCTTGGTTGCAAAACTGCGAACGCCCCGGACCCTTGTTTGCACCGCTGTGCAAAGACGTGCGACAACTCATGCTCGGTAGCGACGACGACCGTCGCTTGTGGATGATGAGTCGCTTGCAACCTTATCGCGTAGAGGCGCTCGACGGTGCAGTCGATGGCTTGCTCACCAGCTACTACGAACCGATGTTTGATGCTTCTGCGCAAATGCGCCCCGGCTTTGAGGTGCCGTTGTACGCCCCTCCTGATGGCTTGGCTGAGTTGCGCCGCGCAGGGCGTGCGTGGTTCAGTCGCCAAGAGATTGACACCCAGTCACAAGCACGCGATGCCTTACGTGGCCGCGAAGTGGCATGGTTGGCGGATCCGATTGATGCGTTGGTGCTGCACATCCAAGGCTCTGGTCGTGTGCGCATGGTCAACCCAGATGGCAGCGTCCGTGTGGTGCGTTTGGCATTTGCTGGCTCGAACGAACAGCCTTACCAGAGCGTGGGCCGTTGGTTGTTGGATCGTGGGTTGATCAAAGATGCCTCATGGCAGGGCATCAAAGCCTGGATTGTCAGCACCCAACAAAGCAACCCGCGTTTGGTGCAAGAGATGTTTTGGAGCAATCCGCGCTATGTGTTTTTCCGCGAAGAAGTGCGTAGCGCTGCCGACGCTGATCTGGGGCCTCGCGGCGCACAAGGTGTGCCCCTCACGGCAGGCCGCTCGATCGCTGTCGACAAAGATTCGATTCCCTACGGCACACCTGTGTGGTTGGCGAGCACCGGACCTAACGGCAATTTGCAACGCATGGTGTTTGCGCAAGATACGGGCAGCGCCATTGTGGGTGCGGTGCGTGCAGATTACTTTGCTGGCACAGGGGCAGAAGCTGGCGAGTATGCCGGTCGTATGAAGCAAAGCTTGCGTTTGTGGGTGTTGTGGCCTAAATAATTCATGCAAAGGGTGTGCCTTGGGATGACTCAGGGTTTTCATGTCACGCAAGTTCCTGCGCGTGCCGTCATTGCGGCCTAAACTCAAAACGCAAACGCTGAATCAGGAGCCAGCCATGAACGCCCCATTGCCCGAGCATATTCGTCGCGCACTCGACACCGTAACGCTGGACGACAAATACAGCCTCGATGTGGGCCGCGCCTTTATGAGCGGTGTGCAGGCTTTGGTCAAGCTGCCCATGCTGCAGCGCCAACGCGATGCCTTGCAAGGTAAAAACACGGCGGGCTTCATCAGCGGTTATCGCGGTTCTCCGCTTGGCACCTATGACCAATCGTTGTGGAAAGCCAAGCCGTATTTAGAAGCGCAAAACATCGTCTTTCAACCAGGCGTCAATGAAGAGCTGGCTGCCACCGCACTGTGGGGCACGCAGCAACTGGGCTTTGCACCTGCGGGCAGCAACAAGTTTGATGGTGTGTTTGGCATTTGGTATGGCAAGGGCCCTGGCGTGGACCGTTGCTCGGATGTGTTCAAGCACGCCAACATGGCGGGCACCACGCCTTGGGGCGGGGTGTTGGCTGTCGCGGGCGACGACCATGTGGCCAAAAGCTCAACCGCAGCCCATCAAAGCGACCACATCTTCAAAGCCTGTGGCACGCCCGTGTTCTTCCCCAGCAACGTGCAAGAAATTTTGGACTTGGGTTTGCACGCCATCGCCATGAGCCGCTTCAGCGGCGTGTGGTCGGGCATGAAGACGATTCAAGAGATTGTGGAATCGAGCTCGACGGCGGTGATTGATCCACACCGCGTGAACATCGTCATTCCAGAGTTTGAAATGCCTTCAGGCGGCTTGCACATCCGCTGGCCCGATACGGCGCTCGAGCAAGAGGCGCGTTTGTTTGACTACAAGTGGTACGCCGCACTCGCCTATGTGCGTGCCAACCGTTTGAACCACAACGTCATCGAAGGGCCGAATGATCGGCTGGGTTTGATGGCCAGTGGCAAGGCCTATAACGACACACGCCAAGCTTTGTTGGATTTGGGGCTGGACGATGCGACCTGTCAACGCCTTGGCATTCGCCTGCACAAGGTCGCGGTGGTGTGGCCGTTGGATGCGCAACTCACGCGCGAATTCGCCACGGGCCTGCAAGAGATTTTGGTGATTGAGGAAAAGCGCCAAGTCATTGAGTACCAACTCAAGGAAGAGCTGTACAACTGGCGCGCCGATGTGCGGCCCAATGTGTTGGGCAAGTTCAACGAGATCGGTGATGATCACAGTGGCGGCGAATGGTCCATGCCCAACCCAAGCGCCAATACTCTGTTGCGTGCCAACGCCGACCTGAACCCTGCGCTCATTGCCAAAGCCATTGCGCAACGTGTGTTGAAGCTCGGCGTGGATGCCGACACCACCGCACGCATCAACGCACAACTGGCCATCATCAGTGCCAAAGAAACGCAGATGCAAACCATCACGCTCAAGGCCGATCGCATGCCTTGGTTTTGCTCGGGTTGCCCGCACAACACCTCCACCAAAGTGCCAGAAGGCTCGCGTGCGATGGCCGGCATTGGTTGCCACTTCATGGTGTTGTGGATGGACCGTGACACGAACGGCTTCACGCAAATGGGCGGCGAGGGCGTGCCATGGGTGGGCCAACAACCGTTTGTGAACGACCAACACATCTTCGCCAACTTGGGCGATGGCACTTACTTTCACAGCGGCATTTTGGCCATTCGCCAAAGCATTGCGGCGGGCGTGAACATCACCTATAAGCTGCTGTACAACGATGCGGTGGCGATGACGGGTGGGCAGCGTGTGGGTGAGCGTCCCGAGGGGCACAGCGTTTTACAAATCGCCCAAAGCATGAAGGCCGAAGGCGCACAACGCATCACGGTGGTGACCGACGAGCCTGAGAAATACGAAGGCGCAGGCTTGGTCGACGGCGTGGCCGTGTTCCACCGCGATGAACTGGACCGCATTCAGCGCGAGATGCGCGAGATCAAAGGTTGCACGGTCATCATCTACGACCAAACCTGTGCCACCGAAAAACGTCGCCGTCGCAAACGCGGCACGATGGCCGATCCTGCCACGCGCGTGTTCATCAATGAACTGGTGTGCGAAGGCTGTGGCGACTGTGGCGTGCAAAGCAACTGCATGAGCGTGGAGCCACTCGAAACCGAGTTTGGCCGCAAGCGCACCATCAACCAAAGTACGTGCAACAAAGACATCAGCTGCGTCAAAGGCTTTTGCCCGAGCTTCGTCACGGTGGAAGGTGGCAGCTTGAAGAAGAAAGCCAAGGGTGTGTCGCGCATTGAATTGCCAGCGCTGGCATTGCCACAGCCCACCTTGCCCGACGCCACGCATGCGTGGGGCATGGTGGTGGCGGGTGTGGGTGGCACAGGTGTCATCACCATTGGCCAGCTGTTGGGCATGGCCGCGCACATTGAAGGCAAAGGCGTTGTCACGCAAGACGCGGCAGGCCTTGCGCAAAAAGGCGGCGCTACATGGAGCCATGTGCTCATTGCCAACCACCAAGACGACATTCGCACCACGCGTGTGGGCACAGCGGCAGCAGACCTTGTCATCGGCTGCGATCCCATCGTGGTGGCGGGCAAAGAAACCTTGCAACGCATGCGCGAAGGTCGCACGCATGTGGCGCTCAATGCACACAGCGCACCCACCGCTGCCTTTGTGCGCAATGGCAATTGGCAAAACCCGGGTGAGGCTTGTGTGGCCACCATCGCACAGGCTGTGGGCGTGGCAGGTGTGAGTGCCTTTGATGCGGATCGCGTTGCCACCCAAGTGTTGGGCGACAGCATCTACGTGAACCCGATGGTCTTGGGCTTTGCGTGGCAAAAAGGCTGGGTACCTCTGGGGCTAGAAGCTTTGATGCGTGCGATGGAACTCAACGACATGGCGGTGGCGCAAAACAAAATCGCTTTTGAATGGGGTCGCCACTGCGCTGTGCATTGGGACGCCGTGCAGGCTTTGCTGGCCCCTGCACAAGTGGTGCAGTTCCACAAGCCCGAAGGCTTGGATGCCGTCATCGCCAAACGTGTGGAATTTCTCACCAGTTACCAAAACGCAGCCTATGCCAAGCGTTACCGTTCAGTGGTCGAGCGCGTGCGCGAGGCAGAGGCGGGGCTGAATAAAACCACGCTCACCGAAGCCGTGGCACGTAACCTCTTCAAGCTCATGGCCTACAAGGATGAGTACGAGGTGGCTCGTCTGCACACCGACGCAGCCTTCTTGAAAAAAATCAATGGCATGTTTGAGGGCGACTACTCACTCAACTACCACTTGGCCCCACCGCTCATGGCCAAGACCAATGCCAAAGGCGAGTTGCAAAAGCAAAAATTTGGGCCGCTCATGCTGACGGGCTTTAAAGTGCTCAAACACTTCAAGTGGTTGCGCGGCACTGCTTTGGATGTGTTTGGTTACAGCGAAGAGCGTCGCACCGAGCGCGCCTTGATCGCGCAGTACAAAAGTAGCGTCGACACCATGCTGGGCCAGCTCAACGCGAGCAACCACGCGTTGGCTGTAGAGATGGCGCGAATACCTGAACAAATCAAAGGCTTTGGCCATGTGAAGGCGCGCAACTTGGCGGCGGCGCGTGAGAAGTGGAACAGCTTGAAAGCGCAGTGGTCGACCCCCAACTGAGTCACTGAGCCAGCCGCATACAATCCGCGGTTGGTCTGCTGGGGCGTTTTTGCACCAGCAGCAGTCCCTCAAATTGGAGTTTGACCGTGTTGATTTCTTCTGCTTTTGCCCAAACCGCACCTGCCGCAGCCGCAGGCGGTGACTTGATGACTTCATTGCAAGGCATGTTGCCTTTGGTGTTGATGTTTGTGGTTTTGTATTTTGTGATGATTCGCCCACAAATGAAGCGTCAAAAAGAACACAAAGCCATGATCGATGCACTCGCTAAGGGCGACGAAATCGCAACCGCAGGTGGCTTGCTCGGCAAAGTGACCAAGTTGGCTGACGCCACTGTGTCGATCGAAATCGCCGCTGGCGTGGAAGTGCAATTGCAGCGCCAAGCCGTGGTGCAAGTGCTCCCTAAAGGCACTCTGTAAATATTAGCGACGAGACGACGAAGCGATCATGAACCGTTACCCCCTTTGGAAGTACGCGATCATCGTGATCGCTTTGTTGGTTGGCAGCCTCTACACGCTGCCTAACTTTTTTGGCGAAGCGCCTGCGGTGCAGGTGTCTGCCGCTAAGTCATCCGTCAAAGTTGACGTTGCTGTGCAAGAGCGCGTGCAAGCTGCTTTGACCGAGGCCAACCTGAAGCCCGATGCCGTCACGTTAGACAACAGCTCGCTCAAGGTGCGCTTTGACAACACCGACCAACAGCTCAAAGCCAAGGACGCTATCCAGCAAGCCTTGGTGCCTGACGCCAACGATGCGTCGTATGTGGTCGCCCTCAATTTGTTGGCCCGCTCACCCGCGTGGCTGACCTCGCTCAACGCCGCGCCCATGTATTTGGGTTTGGACTTGCGCGGTGGCGTGCACTTCATGTTGCAAGTCGACATGCCTGCAGCACTCAGCAAAAAAGCTGAATCATTGGCCGGTGATATTCGCAGCGGTCTGCGCGAAAAGAATGTGCGCCACAGCGGCATCAGCCGCAACAACCAAACCATCGAGATTCGTTTTCGTGACATGGAAACCCTCGAAGCCGCGCAACGCGTGATTCAAGACCAGTTCTTGGATTTGCAAATCACCAGTGCAGCGGACGGCGCTGACTTCAAGCTCACGGCGGTGATCAACCCCGTGGCTGCCAAGCGCGTGCAAGAGCAAGCCATCAAACAAAACATCACCACACTGCACAACCGTATCAACGAGTTGGGCGTGGCTGAGCCTGTGATTCAACAGCAAGGTACCGACCGCATCGTGGTGCAACTGCCAGGCGTGCAAGACACGGCCAAGGCCAAAGACATTTTGGGCCGCACCGCCACGCTGGAAATTCGCATGGTGGACGACAGCGCCGAAGCCCGCAGTGCCGAGTTTGGCAACGGTCCCGTGCCGTTTGGCACAGAGCGTTTCATGGACCGCAACGGCCAAGCTGTGATCGTGAAAAAGCAAGTCATCTTGACCGGCGAAAACCTCACCGACGCGCAACCCGGCTTTGACACCCAAAACCAAGAAGCCGCCGTTCACTTGACGCTCGACGCCAAAGGCGCACGCATTTTCAAAGATGTGACGCGTGAGAGCGTGGGCAAACGCATGGCCATCTTGTTGTTCGAAAAAGGCAAGGGCGAAGTCGTCACCGCGCCTGTGATTCGCAGCGAAATTGGCGGTGGTCGTGTGCAAATTTCGGGTCGCATGAGCACCGTGGAAGCCAACGATACCGCGTTGTTGTTGCGCGCTGGCTCGCTCGCTGCACCGATGGAAATCATCGAAGAACGCACCATTGGCCCAAGCCTCGGTGCTGAAAACATTGCCAAAGGTTTTGACTCTGTCACTTGGGGCTTTGTGGCCGTGACCGCCTTCATGTGTATTTATTACATGTTGTTTGGCGTGTTCTCCAGCGTGGCCTTGGCCGTGAACTTGTTGCTCTTGGTGGCCGTGCTCTCCATGCTGCAAGCCACGTTGACATTGCCCGGCATGGCCGCGATGGCCTTGGTGTTGGGTATGGCGATTGACGCCAACGTGCTCATCAACGAGCGCGTGCGTGAAGAGTTGCGCAATGGCGCATCGCCCCAGTCTGCTATCCATGCCGGCTATGACCGTGCGTGGGCCACCATTCTCGACTCCAACGTCACCACCTTGATTGCGGGCTTGGCTTTGTTGGCTTTTGGTTCTGGCCCTGTGCGCGGCTTTGCCGTGGTGCACTGCCTCGGCATTTTGACCAGCATGTTCTCTGCGGTGTTCTTCTCGCGTGGCTTGGTCAACGCTTGGTATGGCCGCAAGAAGAAATTGCAAAGCGTGTCGATCGGCACTGTGTGGCGCGGGTAAGAGGAGATTGAGATGGAGTTTTTCAAGATTCGTAAAGACATCCCGTTCATGAAGCACGCGGTGGCGTTCAACGCCATCTCGTTCATCACATTTGTGGCGGCGGTGTTCTTCTTGTTCAGCCGTGGTTTGCATCTGTCGGTCGAGTTCACGGGCGGCACGCTGATGGAAGTCAGCTACAGCCAGCCCGCCGACCTCAACGCCGTGCGCGATCAAATCGCCAAGCTCGGCCTGACCGATGTGCAAGTGCAAAACTTTGGCACCGCGCGTGATGTGATGATTCGCATGCCCGCGGTCAAAGGTCAAAGCTCTGCGCAACAAAGCGAACAAGTGCTGAGCGCACTCAAAGCCAGCGACGCCAATGTGCAGTTGCGTCGCACCGAGTTTGTCGGCCCGCAAGTGGGTGACGAGTTGGCGGCTGACGGCCTCAAGGCCTTGGCCTTTGTGGTGGTGGGCATCATGATTTATTTGGCCATGCGCTTCGAGTGGAAGTTTGCCGTGGCCGCCATCATTGCGAACTTGCATGACGTGGTCATCATCTTGGGCTTCTTCGCGTTCTTCCAGTGGGAGTTCTCGCTGCCTGTGTTGGCTGCTGTGCTTGCGGTGTTGGGTTACTCCGTCAACGAATCGGTGGTGATCTTTGACCGTATCCGTGAAAACTTCCGTCGCTACCGCAAGATGAGCACGGTCGAGATCATCGACAACGCCATCACCTCCACCATCAGCCGTACCATCATCACCCACGGTTGTACGCAGCTCATGGTGTTGTCCATGTTGCTGTTTGGTGGTGCAACGCTGCACTACTTTGCGTTGGCATTGACCATTGGCATTTGCTTTGGCATTTACTCATCCGTGTTCGTGGCCGCTGCGATTGCCATGTGGTTGGGCATTCGTCGTGAAGACCTGATCAAGCACCATGGCAACAAAGCTGCGCATGATCCAGAGGATGAAAACTCAGGCGCGGTGGTTTAAGCCGCTGCAACCAAAAAGAAAAGCCGGTTTGTGAACCGGCTTTTTTGTGTCTGTGTGTTTTGAACCTGAGCTCAGTGCGCCACCCGATCCGCGTCATCGCACAACTCATCCAGTACCAGTGCGTCGGGCTCTAGGCCAATACTCCAGTACACCATCAACACGATGATTTTGAGGTCGTCTAAGTGGATGGGGTTGCCAGGAATGGCCATCGCACGGTCCAGCACGATTTCGCGCATGTGAGGCGAGAGCACGTCGGCGGATTCGAGGAAGTTGATGAAGCCCAAGCACTCGGCACCCAAGTGGTCTTGCTCAGCCACCGAGTACACGCGCATGCTGTGGGCTGACTCGGTGTGATGTTCGCGCTCGGCTTGGCTGATGTCGATCAGCTCTGTTTTGTGCGATGCCAAATTCAGCTCGTCGAGCCACGACAGAGCTTGTTGGATGTCTTCTACGTTAAAACCAGCAGCGCTGAGTTTGCGGCCCAGTTGTTCTAGCTCTGGACACGCATCGCCTCGCCAATAGTTTTCATAGACGAATACGAGCACTTCAAACATGGGGCCAATATACATGTTTTTTATTTCGCAATTGCCGCGAAATATCGGTGTTGACCCTGATTAGCCAGCTGCCAATCGTTGAAACAAACCACCGGGCAAGCGGCCGATTGCACCATCGAGTTCTAGGGTGAGCAGTTGCGCTTGCAGTGCGGCGGTGTCTAGTCCACAACGTGCTTGCAAAGCATCTAAGCTCACGGGCGCGTAGCCCATGTGGGAGAGCAGTGGGTGTTCGCAGTCGTCACTTGGCATGGGGTCATCCGTTGCGAGTGCATCGGCAAACAAATTGACTTGCTGCTGCGGCGCAAGCTGCAATTCTTCCAATACGTCTTGCGCGTTTTCAACCAATTTAGCGCCTTGGCGAATGAGTGCGTGGCAACCGTGCGATTGCGTCGCGTAGATTGAGCCGGGGATGGCCAGCACTTCGCGATTCAACTCCAGCGCCATCTTGGCGGTGATCAGCGAGCCCGATTTCAAGGCGGCCTCCACCACCAAGGTGCCCAAACCTAAAGCCGCAATGATGCGATTGCGTTTCGGAAAATTGTGTGCGAGTGGTGCAGTGCCCAGGTGGTACTCGCTGATGAGCAAACCGTGTAAGGCAATCTGTTGAGCCAGTACCTTGTGTTTGCTCGGGTACACGCGGTCCAGCCCTGTGCCCACCACCGCCACGGTGTGCCAGTGCGCAGAGGTTTTCCCGCCTCGCAGCGCGCCGGTGTGTGCCGCACCATCGACGCCCAAAGCCAAGCCTGACACCACGCACAAACCAGCAGCGCACAAGGCCTCGCCAAACTGAGTGGCGATCTCTGCACCTTGCGGTGTGGGGTTGCGGCTACCCACGACGGCCACGGCGTTGCCCAAGGTGCGTTCGGTTTGTCCGGACACATAAATCATCAGTGGCGGGTCGGCCAGTTGCATCAACTCGGGCGGGTAGTGTGGGTCGCCCAGTGTCCACAAGGCATGACTGTGTCTGTCGGGTTGGTGGGCCAGCCACTGGTGGGTGCGCACGCATTGCACGGCGAGCTCGTTGGGCACGGTTAGCAGCGCTTGCGCTTGCTTGGGCGTGACCACTTGGCACAGAGCCGATTCGCTTTGTTCAAACACCGCTTGTGGGCTGCCGAAGCAGGCCAGCAGATTGCGCGCTGCCTCGTTGCCCACGCCCTCGGTCATGCTCAGGCGCAGCCAAGCACGTAACTCGTCTTTGTTCATGTGCCCTCCTGTGGAATTTGAAAACCCATTGTCAGAAGGCGTGTCACCTGCGTGCGCGGCCAAAGCTCGAAAACTTATAAAGTGCATGGATTAGTTAAAGTCCAACAGGCACACGCAAAGGACGTTTATGACGCGCTGGTTCAAACGAATTTTTAAAGCACTGCTGGGGCTGTGCATTTTGTCAGCCGCAGGCTTAGGGTTGTGGGTGTTTCATACACAGCCGATGTATGACGGGCAGCTCAGAAGCGAAGGCTTGAAAGAGCGAGTCAACATCAAGCGCGATGCCGCTGATGTGGTGCACATCTTTGCGCAGAGCGATCGTGATGCCGCGTTCGCCTTGGGCTTTGCGCATGCGCAAGATCGAAGCTGGCAACTCGAGTTCAACCGTCGCATCATGCAAGGCGAGTTGTCTGAAATCTTGGGCGAAACCACTTTGCCCACCGACAAGCTCATGCGTACCTTGGGGCTGATGCAAGCCGCACAAAAACAGCTCGAACAATTACCCATTGATGTGCGCGAACAGTTGCAAGCGTACAGCGATGGCATCAACGCTTTTCATGCCAACCGTCCACAAGGCTTGCCCCCAGAGTTTGCGCTGATGCGTACCCAGCCCGGCGGCAAAAAAGGCGTGGCGTGGCAGCCTGTCAATAGCGTGGCGTGGTCACTCGTGATGGCGTTGGATTTAGGGGGTAACTGGGGTAATGAGTTTGCCCGTTTGGCCGCTGCACGCAAGTTGAGCACAGCGCAGCTGTGGGATTTATACCCACCGTATCCCGGCGAAAAACCAGCTTCTGCTGTGGACCTCGCCAAGCTCTACCGAGACTTGGGCGTCTACAAAAATGATGAGGCGTTGAAAACATCTTTTTCTCTTCCCATCATTGGCGAGCCCGGGTTCAACGAAGGCCGTGGCAGCAACAACTGGGTGGTGGCAGGCTCGCACACCACCACGGGCAAACCGCTGCTGGCCAATGACCCGCACCTCGCTTTGAGCGCACCCGCCATTTGGTACTACACCCATTTAAAAACACCGAACACCGATGTGATGGGAGCCAGCTTGCCGGGCTTGCCTTTTGTCGTACTAGGTCGCAATGCGCAGGTGGCCTGGGGATTTACCAACACTGGCCCTGATGTGCAAGATTTGTATTTAGAACAAATCGATGCAACCAATCCCACACGCTACAAAACGCCTACGGGCTGGCAAACGTTTGACACTCGCACAGAGACCATCGCGGTCAAAGGCAAGCCGGATGTCACGCATGTGGTGCGCAGCACGCGCCATGGCCCCGTCATCAGTGATGCGCAAGCCGTTCATGCAGAAGTATTGGACATGTCGCGCTTTGTGTTGGCCTTGCGTTGGACCGCGCTAGACGCCGACAACCGCACCTTGGTCGGCGGCCTCAAAGCGCAGCAAGCGCAAAGCGTGGCCGACTTGTTGAAAGCCTATGGCGACAACCATTCGCCCACGCAAAACATCGTCATGGCCGACACGCAAGGGCACATTGCGTACAAGGCGGCGGGTCGTGTGCCCGTGCGCAGCGCAGCCAACGACATTCGTGGCGTGGCCCCCGCTCCCGGCTGGGATGCGCGCTACGACTGGACAGGCTGGATCGCGTATGCCGACATGCCTGCGGACGACGGCAAAAAAGGCTGGGTGTCCACGGCCAACCAACGCATCACGCCGCCTAATTACGCGCACTTTTTGGGTCAAGACTGGAACACACCGCACCGTTTTGATCGCATCGAGCAAGTGCTCAAAGCCAAGCCACAACACAGCTTCAAAGACATGCAGGCTTTGCAGAACGACACGTTGTCGTTGTCTACACTGACGCTCTTGCCCGTGCTCAAAGCCACACCATCGCAACACCCGCTGGCCGCCAAAGCGCTGCAAACTTTAGAAGGTTTTGATGGCCGCATGGATGCCGACAAAGCCGCGCCACTTTTGTTTGCCGTGTGGGCTGACGAACTCACGCGCGGTTTGGTCGAGCCTAAGCTAGGTGCCGATGTGTTCAAAGCGCAATACGGCAAACGCCATTTCAGATTGCTGCTAGAAAGCGTCATGCAGCAAACCAATAGCCCTTGGTGCGCACCCAAAACGTGTGCCGAGCAATCTAGCGCGGCGCTTGATCGTGCGCTTGATCGCATTGCTGCCATGCAAGGTAAAACGCCCGCGAGTTGGAAATGGGGCGAGGCGCATTCGGCGCTCAGCACCCACAAGCCCTTTGGTCAAGTGCCCGTACTGCGTGACTGGTTCAGCGTTCGCACGCCCTCGGATGGCGACTTGTTCACCGTCAACGTGGGCCAATATTGGGCGGGCGAAAAATACCTGCCTTTTGCCAACCGTCACGCCGCCTCGTTGCGTGTGGTGTACGACTTGTCAGATCTAGAGCAATCGCAGTTCATTTACCAAACGGGTCAAAGCGGTTTGGTGTGGTCCGACCAGTACAGCAACATGAAAACAGAATGGGCTGCAGGCAAATACCGACCCTTGCGCAGCAAGCCCGAGGCTTGGGCGCATGAACTGGTGCTGACGCCTTAAAGCTCAATTTCATCCCCTTCGCGGGGGCATTGCGGCGAGAGGCGAAGTTGCGATCAGAAGCAGAGACAATAGAGCCATGGCCAAGTTAGACATTCTTCGATACCCCGACCCCAAACTCACCACCGTCGCCAAGCCGGTGAAAGAGATTGACGCCCGCATCAAAACCCTCGTCGCCGACATGCTGGAAACCATGTATGACGCCAACGGCATTGGCCTGGCAGCGACGCAAATTGACGTGCACGAGCGCGTGGTGGTGATTGACACCTCAGAGGAGCGTGATCAACCGATGGTGCTCATCAACCCCGAGATCACGTGGATGAACGACGAGCGCGTCAAGGGCGACGAAGGCTGCTTGTCGGTGCCTGGCATCTATGACGGTGTAGAACGCGCCACCGAAGTGAAAGTGAAAGCGCTCGACCTTGATGGCAAAGAACGCACCATCGAAGCCGATGGTTTGTTGGCCGTGTGCCTGCAGCACGAGCTCGACCACTTGATGGGCAAGGTGTTTGTGGAGCACCTCTCACCGTTGAAACGCAACCGCATCAAAACCAAGTTGCTCAAAGCCCAGCGCGACGGCGAATAAATGAGTTCATCGCTTCGCGTTATCTTTGCCGGCACGCCCGAATTTGCGGCTGAGGCCTTGGCCAAAATTTTGGCCGCAGGCTATACCGTGCCATTGGTGTTGACCCAACCCGACCGCCCCGCAGGTCGCGGCATGAAGTTGCAAGCCTCGGCGGTGAAGCAATTGGCCGTGCAACACAACATCCCCGTGGCGCAACCCTTGAGCCTGCGTCTGGACGGCAAATACCCAGACGATGCAGCCGCTGCACAAGCCGCTATTGCCGAAGCGAAAGCGGATGTGATGGTGGTGGCCGCCTATGGCCTCATCCTGCCGCAGTGGACGCTCGATGCGCCACGCTTGGGCTGCCTCAACATTCACGCCTCGCTCTTGCCCCGCTGGCGCGGCGCTGCACCGATTCACCGCGCGATTGAAGCGGGCGACGCGCAAACGGGCGTGGTCATCATGCAAATGGATGCGGGTCTTGATACCGGCGACATGCTGCTGACCGATGTGCTCGACATCGCCGCAGATGACACCACTGCCACTTTGCACGACCGCTTGGCAGATATGGGCGGCGCCTTGATCGTGCGTGCTTTGGCCGATGCGCAGATGAGCAAGTTGCAACCCGTCAAACAACCCGAAGCGGGCATCACCTACGCCCACAAAATTGAAAAAGCCGAAGCGGCAGTGAAGTGGGCCGACTCGGCCCAAACCATTGGCCAGCGCGTGCGTGCGTTCAACCCTTTTCCTGCGGCATCCGCTCAGTTGGGTGATGACGTGATCAAGCTATGGCGCGCTTCTGTGGAAAACACCGCGCACAACAAGCCCGTAGGCACAGTGCTGAGCGCCGACGAGCACGGCGTGCGCGTGGCTTGCGGCGAGGGCGTGTTGTGCGTGACCGAGCTGCAGCGTGCAGGCGGCAAGCGCCTTAACGCCGCTGACTTTTTGCGTGGCTTCGTGCTCACAGCGGGCCAGCGGTTCAACGTCTGATGTTTTGGCAACGCCATCTGTATCAACACCCTGAGTTCAAACTCGGCATGCGCGACCTCGCGCCGCAAGCCTTTGGCCAAATTGCATGGGCACTCATGACCGGCGTGGCTTTGGTCAAGTCGGGCATGAGCGTGTTTGAGGCTGTGTTCATGACTTTGGTGGTGTATGCCGGTAGCTCTCAGTTGGCGGCAACGCCACTCATCGTGGCTGGCGCGCCTGCTTGGGTGGTGTTGGCTGCGGGATTTTGTGTGAACTTGCGCTTTGTGGTGTTTAGCTTGCACATGCGTGGCTACCTCATGCACTTGCCGCGTTGGCCGCGCATCGTGACGGGGTACTTCAACACCGATCCCACCTATGTGTTGTTCACTCGCCGTTTCGCACACCCTGCGAACACCGAGGAAGGACGCCTCACACAACAAGCCTATTTGGCGGGTTTGAGTTTTGCCAACTGGACCAGCTGGATTTCGTGCAGCTTGTTGGGCATTGCCTTGGCCAACGCCATTCCCACCTCATGGGGTTTGGGCTTTGCGGGCATCTTGTGTTTGTTGGGTATTCAATGCTCGTTGGCCAGCTCGCGTTTGCGTGTGTTGTCGGCCATCGTGGCCGGCATTGTGGCGGTGCTGGCGTACGCCTTGCCTTTGAAACTCAACATCGTGGTAGCCATTCTCATGGCGGTGTTCGCGTGTTTGATGGCAGAGCAGCTCAAGGCCGCGAAAGAGAGGCTTGCATGAGCAGCACCGACTTGAACGTGACCGACGCATGGACGCTGTGGGTCATCGTCGGCTTAGCCATCATCACCGTGGTCACGCGCTGCTTTTTCTTTTTAAGCAACACCGAATGGCACTTGCCCCATTGGGCGCAACGCGGCTTGCAATACGCACCCATCGCCGCGCTGTCAGCCGTGGTGGTGCCCGAGATTGTGATGACGCAAGGCGAGCTGATCGCCACTTGGCAAGACGCCCGCATTTTTGCGGCAGCAGTGGGCGTGGCGGTTTACTTTGCCAAGCGCAATGTGTTGCTCACGATCATCTTGGGCATGGGCGTTTATTTACCGCTGCACTTGGGGCTTGGTTGGTAATTAGCCGCGAACAAAGAGCGTGACGAGCTCGTCAGGCCCCACTTGGCGGCTCCAGTGCCCGTGCACCTTGGGGTCAAACGTGGCACCTGCAGGCAACACATCAGCCGAGTAAAAGTGCTCGCCCGGGCCAAAGATGCGCGACGTGCCGTCTTGCAAAAAAATTTCCATCTGACCTTCCAAAACAAACAACCACTGCGGGTTGTCGGTGCAATGAAAGTCGCTGCGAAACCCCACAGGGCTGCGGCGCAGCTGCATGCCGCCGCTGGCCATGAGGGGCGACAGACGCGCTTGTGGTTTGCCCTCGGTGAGTTCGACCGTTTCCTCGCGGAAACGCGCGAAGCCGTCGGTGTCGGTGAAGAGGATGACTTTGTTGAAAATTGGATTCATAGGGCACTACTTTACTTGGCTCTGGCGTGGGCAGACTTTCGCGCACGAGACAATCGTGGCTTGAACGTGCCGCCAGCTTGTTCACAATCAAGGCATTACACAGGAGCATCCCCATGAGCAAAATCGCACTCGTCACAGGCGCCAGTTCTGGTATTGGCAAAGCATGTGCCTTAGCCTTGTTGGCCGAAGGTTGGAAGGTGGTGTTGGTGGGGCGGCGCGCCGACGCGTTGCAAGCCACTGTGCAAGCAGCGGGCGGACACGCAGGCAATGCGCTGGCCGTGCCGTGTGACGTAAGTCATGAAGACGAAGTGGCCAAGCTGTTTGAACAGGTGCGCGCCAACTTTGGCCGTTTGGATTTGCTGTTCAACAACGCGGGTGTATTTTTGCCCGCCACCATGCCTGGCGATTTGTCGGGCGAAGACTGGCGTAAGTCAGTGGATGTGAATTTCAATGGCGCGTTTTATTGCCTCTCGCACGCGTTCAAGTTGATGAAAACGCAAAACCCACAAGGTGGTCGCATCATCAACAACGGTTCGATTTCGGCGCACGCGCCACGCCCCGGCTCCATCGCCTACACGGCCACCAAACACGCGATCACGGGCATGACCAAAGCGGCCGCACTCGATGGCCGTGCGTTTGACATTGCGGTGGGGCAGATTGACATTGGCAACGTGGCCAGCGACATGACCGAGAAGTTCGCCGCAGGCGCGCTGCAGGCCGATGGCAGCGTCAAGCCCGAGGCCCGCATGGACATGCAGGGCGTGGTCGACACCTTCATGGCCATGGCGCGTTTGCCGCTGTCGGCCAATGTGCTCTTCATGACCGTGATGGCCACCAAAATGCCGTTTGTGGGGCGTGGTTAAAGGGCCTGAAGCGCACAGCCTAGATTGCCAATTTCGCGCAAGGCTGAACTTTTAGAATAGCGGTAGTTTTTAACTTTTACCGCTTACTTCTATGAACGTCATTCGCTTCTCTGATTTGTGCGCCAACGGCTCGGCCAAAGGCAAACGTGTTTTCATCCGCGCCGACCTGAACGTGCCGCAAGACGATGATGGTCAGATCACCGAAGACACGCGTATCCGTGCCAGCGTGCCTGCCATTCGCATGGCGCTCGAAGTGGGTGCAGCGGTGATGGTCACATCGCACTTGGGCCGCCCCACCGAAGGCGAATTCAAGCCTAAAGATTCATTGGCCCCCGTGGCTGAGCGTTTGAGCGAGTTGCTCGGACGTCGCGTGCCGCTGGTGTCTAACTGGGTGGACGGTGTGGACGTTGAGCCCGGCCATGTGGTGCTGCTGGAAAACTGCCGCGTGAACAAGGGCGAAAAAAAGAACAACGACGAATTGGCCCGCAAGTTGGGCGCACTCTGCGACATCTTTGTGCACGACGCGTTTGGCACATCGCACCGCGCCGAAGGCACCACTTACGGTATCGCGCAATACGCGCCTATCGCTTGCGCAGGTCCTCTGCTCGCAGCAGAAATTGACGCCATCACCAAAGCCTTGGCCAACCCCAAACGCCCACTGGCTGCCATCGTGGCCGGCAGCAAGGTGTCGACCAAGCTGACCATCTTGAAGAGCTTGGCCAACAACGTAGACCAGCTCATTGTGGGCGGCGGCATTGCCAATACCTTCATGCTCGCCGCTGGCTTGAACATCGGCAAGAGCTTGGCTGAGCACGACTTGGTGGACGAAGCCAAGGCCGTGATCGAGTTGATGAAGTCTCGTGGTGCTGAAGTGCCAATTCCCACTGACGTTGTAACCGCGAAAACTTTTGCAGCCGATGCCCCAGCTACTGTGAAGAAAGCCACCGACGTGGCCGACGACGACATGATTTTGGACATTGGCCCAGAGACAGCAGCCAAGCTGGCCGAGCAGCTCAAAGCGGCCGGCACCATTGTGTGGAACGGCCCTGTGGGCGTGTTCGAGTTTGCTGCGTTTGAGAACGGCACGAAAACCATTGCACACGCGATTGCCGAATCCAGCGCTTTCAGCATCGCTGGCGGTGGCGATACCTTGGCAGCGATTGCCAAGTACGGCATCGACAAACAAGTGGGCTACATCTCTACCGGTGGTGGTGCTTTCTTGGAAGTGCTCGAAGGCAAGACCTTGCCCGCGTTTGAAATTTTGACCAAGCGCGCTGCGGGTTAATTACCAAGCACAAGCAAACGCAAACAGCTGTCGGCTCATGGCGTCTTGGCTTACAGGACGCCAGCCTTCTGGCACGGGCAGCGCTTTGATGGCGGGGCCGTTGCCCATTTTGTTGGGGTGGCTGCTGGCGCTGAGGGTTTTGTATTTGCCTTCGGTGCAGTCGTAGTCGATGTGTGATTTGACCGACTGTTGTCCTGTTTTGTCGGGGCTGGTCAGGTCATACACCACCCACACGCGACGGTTGTAGCCTAGCTTTTCAATCGACATAGAGTCGATGTAGACCGTGGCTATTTCGTTGCGCGTAACAGTCACCCACATGGCGTGTGCAGCAGCCGAGGCCAGCAAAAGCGAAAACAAGACAAAGCGTTTCATGGGTGTGAAGCGTACAAGAAAAAGCCCCGCAAATTCGTGTGAAGTTGCGGGGCTTGAGGTGGCTTGGCTGGTTAAGCAGCTTTCATAGCGCGGGGGCTAGTGACCTTGCCGTCGTAGGTCATCCAGCTGTCAGTCTTGAAATCGTACAGCTTGCAGTCGCGCGCGGTTTGCACATACCAGCTCCAAGAGAAGGGCTGAACGATGATGCGCTCTGGCAGCAACTCTTCGAGTTTGCTTTGTGCTTGTTTCAACTTGTACAGAGGGATGCTCATGTCCAAGTGGTGCGCAGTGTGTTCCATGATGTGGTGCATCAACGCGCCGATGTTGAAGGGGAAGGTCAAGTGCACGGTGGTTGACACAAAAGGCGACGCTTTAGACCAGCCTGTGCGCTCTTCGTGCCAAGACACGTCCACATGGGTGTGGTGTACGTACACCACGAAACCAATCATGGTCACCCAGAAGAAGAAAGGCACCACAAAACCCATCAACAAGATGTAGCCAATGGTTTGGTCGGTTGCAATCGCAGCCCACACCATGACAGCCACCCAAGCGGCACCAAAAGCGGTGATGAGCAAGCAGTCTTTGGTGAAGATGGGGCGGCGTGTAGGCATGTTCTTCTCGTTGGGGAACACCATCTTGTTCCACCAGATTTCGATCATGTAGTACAGGCCAGGCGCCCAGCCGCTGCGGTACACGCGGTCTTTGAGTTGTTCCCACTTGCTCAGGGCGGCAAACTCTTCGGGGGTGTAAGGGGCCCACACGAAGTCGAAGTTTTTGAGGTTGGTGTAACCGTGGTGCACCACGTTGTGGCCGATGTCCCACAAGCTGTAGGCGGTTAACGAAGGCAAGAACGCAATGCGGCCCAACCACTTGTTGAGGGTGCGGTGGGGTGTGAGGCTTTGGTGGCAAGCATCGTGGCCGATGATGAACAAACGGCCAATCACGAAACCTGCTGCGCAGCCGCTCAAGAGCTTGGCCCACCAAGATTCAAACAAAACAGTACCGGCCATGAGAGCGCCCCACAGCACGAGGTCAACGACGAGCATCACGATGGCGCGCAGGGTGGTGCGCTCAGCCAAAGGGATTAGCCACTCGCGCATGACTTTGCGGTGAGGCATCGGTTCGCCGGGAAGAATGGGTTGGATATGTGTGGTCATAGGAAGTGAATCTTAGGTAGCCGGTGCAGATGTGCACTGATTTGCATCAATTACTCCCATGATTATCGCCGCAGAAGCCTAAATAATGGGTGTTTACCCGTTGTTAAGCAAAGGCTATGGCGCGTAAAGGAGACATAAAGGGTGCGTTTGCAAGGGTTTGTGTGCTGAAAACCAACGCGAATGTGGCTTTCAAACATGTAAGAATCAAGCAAACTAAAACCAACAGGAGACACGCACATGGCCCGTCACGCCACCAAAATTGTTGCCACTTTAGGCCCCGCCTCTAGCGACCCCGCTCTGTTAGAGGCGATGATTCGCGCTGGCGTGAACGTGGTGCGCCTGAACTTCAGCCACGGCAAAGCCCAAGACCACATTGACCGCGCCCGTTTGGTGCGCGAAGCCGCCGCCCGCGCGGGCCGCGAAGTGGCCATCATGGCCGACTTGCAGGGGCCCAAAATTCGCGTGGGTAAGTTTGTGGATGGCAAGGTCATGCTCGAGAACGGCGCCAAGTTTGTGCTCGACGCCTCTCGCACCGAACCCGGCGATTTGCAAGGCGTGGGCTTGGACTACAAAGAGCTGCCTCGCGATGTGAAGCCCGGCGACTTGTTGTTGCTCAACGACGGTTTGATTGTGTTGACGGTCGATGCAGTGCGTGGTGAGCAAGTCCACACCACCGTCAAGATTGGTGGCGAGTTGTCCAACAACAAAGGCATCAACAAACAAGGCGGTGGCTTGACCGCACCAGCCCTGACTGGCAAGGACATGGAAGACATCAAAACCGCGATGAGCTTCCAAGCCGACTACCTCGCCGTGAGCTTCCCCAAAAACGCGACGGACATGGAAATGGCGCGCCAACTCGCCAACGTGGCCGGTGCTGAGTACAAACACAAGCCGGGCCTGATTGCCAAGATTGAACGTGCCGAGGCGATTCCGCTGCTGGACGAAATTCTGAAGGCCAGCGACGGCATCATGGTGGCGCGTGGTGACTTGGCCGTGGAGGTGGGTCACGCGGCAGTGCCGGCTCTGCAAAAACGCATGATCAAACTCGCCCGCGAGCACGACAAAGTGGTGATCACCGCCACGCAAATGATGGAGAGCATGATCACCAACCCTGTGCCCACCCGCGCGGAAGTGAGTGACGTGGCCAACGCCGTGATTGACGGTACCGATGCTGTGATGCTCAGCGCCGAAACGGCCGCAGGCAAATACCCGCTCGAAACCGTGCAAGAAATGTCCAAAATTTGCGCCGCTGCCGAGGCCGCCGAAGACGTGGAGTTGGACGCGGACTTTCAAGGCCAAACCTTCACCCGCATTGACCAAACCATTGCGATGGGTGCTCTGTTTACCGCTCACCACTTGGGTTGCAAAGCCATCGTGGCTTTGACCGAATCGGGTTCGACCGCTTTGTGGATGAGCCGCCATCGCATTCACATCCCCATCTACGCGGTGACCACCAAAGTGGCGTCGCAACGGCGCATGGCTTTGTTCCGCAATGTGCGCCCCTTGTTGATGGACACCAGCGCCGACCGCGACACCGCGTTGGCGCAAGCCGAAGCGCATCTGAAGCTGCGTGAAATCGTGGACACGGGCGACGTGTACGCCATCACCTGCGGCGACCCGATGGGCACGCCCGGCGGTACCAACATGCTGCGTATTTGCGAAGTGCGCTGACACCCAAAATCATCGAGATGCAAAGCTGGCGGGCCTTCGCGCCTGTCAGCTGGGTGCGATGCTGCGGCCTTTAAAATTGCTAGCAGTTAGATCAGTTTTTAATTTTTGAGGATTCCCCCATGGCACTCGTATCGATGCGCGAACTTTTGGACCACGCTGCAGAGCACGGTTACGGCATTCCAGCTTTCAACGTCAACAACTTGGAGCAAGTGCAAGCCGTCATGGCCGCTGCTGACGCCGTGGGCGCACCGGTGATCTTGCAAGCCAGTGCTGGCGCACGCAAATACGCGGGCGAGCCCTTCATCAAGCATTTGATTCAAGCAGCCACCGAAGCCTACCCACACATTCCTTTGGTCATGCACCAAGACCACGGCACATCGCCTAAGGTTTGCCAAGGCGCGATTGACCTTGGCTTTGGCTCCGTCATGATGGACGGCTCGTTGATGGAAGACGGCAAAACGCCATCGAGCTTTGAGTACAACGTGCAAGTCACCCAACAAGTGGTGGCGATGGCGCACAAAGTGGGCGTGTCGGTCGAGGGCGAATTGGGTTGCTTGGGCAACTTGGAAACTGGCGAAGCCGGTGAAGAAGACGGCATCGGTGCAGAAGGCAAGCTCGACCACAGCCAAATGCTGACCGACCCAGAAGAAGCTGCACAGTTTGTGAAGGCCACGCAGCTCGATGCCTTGGCGATTGCCATCGGTACCAGCCACGGTGCATACAAGTTCACCCGCGAGCCCACCGGCGACATCTTGGCCATCAGCCGCGTCAAAGAAATTCACGCACGCATTCCCAACACCCACTTGGTCATGCACGGCTCTAGCAGCGTGCCGCAAGACCTGCTGGCCCTCATCAACCAATACGGCGGCAAGATGAAACAGACCTACGGCGTGCCTGTGTCTGAAATTCAAGAAGCCATCAAACACGGCGTGCGCAAGGTCAACATCGACACCGACATCCGCTTGGCCATGACGGCTGCGGCGCGCAAGTTCATGTTTGAGAACCCAGAAAAATTCGACGCCCGCGAATGGCTCAAGCCAGCCCGCGAAGCCGCGATGAACATTTGCAAGCAACGCTATTTGGAATTCGGTTGTGAAGGCCAAGGTGCAAAGGTCAAGGGCGATAGCCTCTCTGTGGTGGCAGCCAAGTACGCCAAGGGCGAACTCGCTCAGTTGGTGAAGTAATCCATGTCAGCACTGCACACCTCTGCGCTTACTTCTTTGCCTTTGCTCGCACGCGGCAAAGTGCGTGACAACTACGCGGTGGGCGACGACCGCATCTTGATGGTCGCGTCTGATCGCATCAGCGCGTTTGACGTCATCATGGGCGAGGCCATTCCCGGCAAGGGCGAATTGCTGACCAAGATGGCCTTGTTTTGGTTTGGCAAGCTCGGTCACATTTGCCCCAACCACCTCACAGGCGAAGCGCCCGAGAGCGTGGTGAGCGCAGACGAAGTGGCGCAGGTCAAAGGCCGCTCCATGCTGGTCAAACGCTTGAAGCCCATCCCTGTGGAAGCGGTGGTGCGTGGTTATTTGGCAGGCAGCGGCTGGGCCGAATACCAAGAAAACCAAGCGGTGTGCGGCGTCAAGTTGCCCAAAGGCTTGAAGAATGCCAGCAAGTTGCCAGAGCCCATCTTCACACCCGCTGCCAAAGCGGCCGTGGGTGATCACGACGAGAACATCACCTACGAACAAGTGGTCGAGATGATTGGTGGCGGCTTGGCCGAGAAAATCAAAACCGTCAGCATCGCCTTGTACGAAACCGCGCGTGACGTGGCGGCGGCCAAAGGCATCATCATTGCCGACACGAAGTTTGAGTTTGGTTTGGATGCCAACAACAACCTCGTGTTGATGGACGAGGTGCTCACACCCGATTCATCGCGCTACTGGCCCGCTGACAGTTACCAAGAAGGCGTGAACCCACCGAGTTACGACAAGCAGTTCTTGCGCGATTGGCTAGAAACCGCGCAAGTGCAAGGCAAGCCTTGGAGCAAATCGCCTCCCGCGCCGCATTTGCCGCAAGAGGTGATCGCCCAAACCGCCGCCAAGTACCAAGAGGCCTGGGAGCGGTTGAAGGATTAAGCCCCTTTTGCCGCGATCAGTTCAGCGCCATGCTGAGCTTGCGGCGGTAGCGAGAAATCATCTCCAACACGGGGTCTTCTTGGACCGCAGCTTTGCCCGTTAACTCGATGCCGCCTGCGGTTTTACCGACGGCGGCATTTTCTGTTTTGGGCTTGGGTGGCGTGAGCAATTCGAGGATGGCCACATAGGTTTTACGGGCCACTTCGTTGTTCCACGTTTTGTCGCGCATGATGATTTCAAGCAGTTCTTCCATCGCGTTTTCAAACAGCTCGGCGGCAATCAACACGCGGGCTTTGGCCAAGCGGGTGTCGAAGTCGCGTTTGTTTTGGGCGATGGCGGCATCGAATTGTTCAAACGTCCATTCGGCGCGTGGGTCGGTCGACACAAACTGCAAAGCCTGCAGCCAGTAGTTGAGCGCATCAAAGCGCAGTTGCAACGGAATTTCGCTGAGCTTCGGGTGCAGCGTGGCTTCGGCTTCTTCGAGTTCGCCCACCGAGATGAGCAACTTGACCAAGTTGTAACGGGTCTCATCGTCAGTCGTGTTGAGGCTCAAGGCCTCTTGCAGTTTGGCAATGGCGGCATGTGCGTCGCCTGCGTGGATGAGCTGCTCGGCTTCTTGCGCATCGGCTTGCGCGGCCAAGTCGCTGTCAGATGGCAAATGCTTGTCCAAGAATTCGCGCACTTTGCCCTCGGGCAAGGCGCCCATGAAGCCGTCCACAGGGCGGCCACCCATGAGCAAGATGCAAGTGGGCAGGCTCTTCACGCCAAACGCGCCAGCCAGTTGTTGCTCGGTGTCCGCGTTGATTTTGACCAGCGTGAAACGCCCTTGGTAGTCGGCTTCGAGTTTTTCCAGCACAGGGCCGAGCGATTTGCAGGGGCCGCACCAATCGGCCCAGAAGTCCACCAACACGGGGGTGGTTTGAGAGGCCGCGATCACATCGGTCTCGAAATTTGCCATCGTCACATCAATCATGGGGGTCCCGTCTTAAAATTCGTTTTTGCTCACACACAGCCACATCATGACCCAGTGCCAAGTCGGTGTCGTCATGGGTTCCAACTCTGATTGGGACACCATGCAACATGCAGCCCAGATTCTCCAAGAATTTGGCGTCTCTTTTGAAACCCGCGTCGTTTCTGCCCACCGCATGCCCGACGACATGTTTGCCTACGCTGAAGCTGCCCAAGGCCGTGGCCTGCGCGCCATCATCGCGGGTGCGGGCGGTGCAGCGCACTTGCCCGGCATGATCGCCGCCAAAACCATCGTGCCCGTGTTGGGCGTGCCCGTGGCCAGCAAACATTTGCAAGGCGTGGACTCGTTGCACAGCATTGTGCAAATGCCCAAAGGCATTCCCGTGGCCACCTTTGCCATTGGCAATGCAGGTGCGGCCAACGCAGCGTTGTTTGCGGTGGCCTTGCTGGCATCGACGGATGCCGCGCTGGCCGACAAACTGCAAGCCTTCCGCGCGGCCCAAACCGAAGTGGCCCGCAACATGGCCCTGCCACCCGTATGAGCGCCACGCTGAAACCTTTGCCACCCGGCTCAACTTTGGGCGTTTTGGGCGGTGGACAGTTGGGCCGCATGTGGGCGCACGAGGCGCAGCGCATGGGCTACAACACGGCGGTGCTCGACCCCGATGCACACAGCCCCGCAGGGCTGGTGAGCCATCACCACATTCACACCGATTACTTGGACGCAGCTGGTTTGAAGCAACTCGCGACCACTTGCCAAGCGGTGACCACCGAGTTTGAGAACGTGCCCGCTGACGCGCTGGCGCAACTTGCTGCTAGTTTGCCCGTGTCGCCCGCTGCATCCGCTGTGGCCGTGGCGCAAGACCGTGCGCGTGAGAAGGCGCACTTTGTGGCCTGCGGTGTGCCTGTAGCTCCGCATGCAGTGATCGACACAGCCGAGCAACTCGCGGCGCTGCTGACCGACACAGCCAAAGCAGACAACTTATTGCCCGGCATTTTGAAAACCTCGCGCATGGGCTACGACGGCAAAGGCCAGCTGCGCGTGACCACGCGTGACGAGCTCAACGCTGGTTGGGCCAAGCTCGGCCAAGTGCCTTGCGTGCTCGAAAAAATGCTGCCCTTGGCCAGCGAGTGTTCCGTCATCATCGCCCGTGGTCGCGATGGTGCGATGGTCAACTTGCCCGTGCAACGCAACCTGCACCGCGATGGCATCTTGGCCGTGACCGAAGTGTTTGCGGGCAACGTGCCCGAGGCGCTGGCGATCCAAGCCATCACCGCCGCCAAAGCGGTGGCGCAAGAGCTGAACTACGTGGGCGTGTTGTGCGTCGAATTTTTTGTGTTGGCCGATGGCCATTTGGTGGTCAACGAAATCGCCCCCCGCCCGCACAACAGCGGCCACTACAGCCAAGACGCTTGCGATGTGTCGCAGTTTGAACTGCAAGTGCGCACCATGGCCGACCTGCCCTTGACGCAACCGCGCCAACACAGCCCAGCCATCATGCTTAACCTGCTGGGCGACTTGTGGTTCACCCATGGCGACACACAAACCGAACCCGCATGGGCACAAGTGCTGGCGCTGCCCGGCACGCACCTGCATTTGTACGGCAAGCGTGAAGCGCGCAAGGCTCGCAAGATGGGTCATCTCAACATCACTGCCGCCACGCCCGAGGCTGCGCGTGCTGTGGCTTTGCAGGCGGCGGCCATTTTGGGTATCGCCGCGTTTTAAATGATCCTCGACGGCCAACTCCCTAGCTCTATCACCGCCGCTGCACAAGCCTTGCAGCGCGGTGAGTTGTTGGGCTTGCCCACCGAGACGGTCTACGGCCTAGCCGCTGACGCAGGCAACGACCAAGCCGTGGCCAAAATTTTTGAAGCCAAAGGCCGTCCTGCCAACCACCCACTCATCGTGCACGTGGCCAGCGCGCAAGAGGTGACGCGTTTCGCATCCAGCATCCCTGACTTTGCGCAGCGCTTAATGGATGCGTTTTGGCCCGGCCCCTTGACGCTCATCTTGCCCCGTCGCCCCGAAGTGGCCGCTGCTGCTGCGGGTGGTCAAAACTCAGTAGGCGTGCGCTGCCCATCGCACGCCACAGCCCGTGCCGTGCTGCAAGCCGCTCAAGCCTTGGGCGTGTATGGTGTGGCCGCGCCCAGCGCCAATCTGTTTGGCCGCGTCAGCCCCACCACCGCCGCGCATGTGGCGGGTGAATTTGGCGAGGGCTTGCTCATCATCGATGGCGGCGCGTGCGAGGTAGGCATCGAGTCCACCATCGTCGACTGCACGCGCGGTGTCCCTGTGTTGCTGCGTCCCGGTGTGCTCACGCCCCAGCAGCTCAGTGCTGCTTGTGGTGTTGCGGTTGTCACCCCCCACGCACCCGATGCGGATGCACCACGTGCCTCAGGCACACTTGAATCGCATTACGCACCCACAGCCAAAGTGCAACTCATGACCGCAACGGACCTGCAAAAAGCAGTGGATGCGTATGCACATGCGCAGACCCAGGGTGCAGTTGCCATCTGGTCTGGCAGTGCTGTGCGCATACCACCCGGCAGCGCCGGTCTGTTCAAATGCCAAGCGATGCCGGCATCGGCTCAAGACTGTGCACACCAACTGTTTGCCCAATTGCGAAGCTTTGATGCCCAAGGCGTCGCGCACATCTGGGTTGAAATTCCGCCCTTGACCCCGCCATGGGATGGGGTGCGAGACCGCCTCACGCGGGCAGCCGCGCCAACTCGTTAAACTAATGCAGTACTCAAAAGAGAGCCTGTGATGAACCCAATTTTTAGTCGAACCCTCAAAGCCTTTTGCTCCGTGTTGGCGGCCGCCCTGTTGTCAGCCTGCGGGGCCAGCCATACGGTCGATCCTTTTGTGCCGACACGCATCATTGGCCTTGGCGACGCGTACAACGACACCACAAGCAGCATCTACACCGTGCGAGGAACGGGCACGGTGGAATCCGTGGTGGCGCAAGTGGCAGTTTGGTTTGGCACAGCCTCTAGCAATGTCAGCAGCTATGCGGCCAGTGGCAGCAACATCAGTTCCTTGACGGCACAAATCAGCGCCGCCAAAAGCGCGGTGGGTGGTAGTTTTGCCGCGACAGACTTGATCGTGGTCACTGCAGGCACAGAAGACATCAAGGCCGCTTATGGCGCTGCCAACCCCACAGTTGCGGCTGAAGCTGCTGCAGATGCTTTCACGTTGCAAATCGAGCAGCTGATTGCGGATGGCGCAAAACACATCCTGATCATGCAGCCGCTGGAGTTCTCGTTGACACCGTATGCCGCGAGCTTGCGTGGTACCTATGCGCTGGATCTCACCACCTCACCCACAGCCAAATTCAACGCCAAAGTGGCTGGTGATTTGCAGAGGTATGTGAGCCGAGCTGGCTATAGCTACAACCCTGTTATTTTTGGTGGCGCTGGGCTGTCATCCACATTCAATGACTATGTGTCTCGCGGTGTGGTTGGCGTGTTTGCCAACTCTACTGCACCCATTTGTGGCTCGGCTTCCACTCTCACGGGTTGCGGCCCTCAGTCCAGCGACAGCAACTACTTGTTTGCCGATGGCGTGAACTTAACGCCCGCCGGCAACCGTTGGGTGGCGAGCTATATGTTCAATGCCACACGCCAAGGCTGGCGTTAATCCATGGCTGATGCCTTGCGCCCAAAGCGCAAGCGCATCACCAAAATGCTGGCCGCCAACACCAGCGTGATCACGTTGGCAATCACCACGGGCCAAGCTTCGATCAGCAAGCCGTAGGCCAACCACAGCGCAATGCCGAGGGTGAACGCGCTGTACATCCCCAATGAAATACCGCTCACGTCGCGTGTTTTGAACGTGAGCCATGCTTGTGGCACAAAGCTCGCGGTGGTGAGGCTGGCGGCGGCGTAGCCGATCCATTCGGTGTAGTTCATTCTTGTCTTTCAAAATCAGGGCTGCTTGCCGGCCCAGTCAATCATGGCGTCTAGTGCAGGGCGTGCGGCGTTGGCATTGGCGTGGTGCAGAACAGCGACTACCACCAAGCGTTTGCCGCTGGCCGTGTCTACATAGCCTGCTACACCCGCCACATCACGCAAGCTGCCGGTTTTCAAGTGGGCGCTGGCTTGTGCTTTGCTGCGTTTCATCGTGCCGTCTAAGCCCGTGACTGGCAGCGAGCTCATCAGTTCAGACATGGTGGGTGAGGCCCACGCCACCTGTAGTAAACGTGCCAAGGCTTGAGCACTGATGCGTTCTTCGCGGCTCAGGCCCGAGCCGTTGTCAAACGTGGGCACATCGCCACCCACGCGCTCGTGCCACCAACGTTGCATCAGTTCACGCGACGCGTCAAAGCTGCCCACGCCGCGCTGCTGTTGACTGAGTGTGAGAAACACATGCTGTGCCATCACGTTGTTGCTGTATTTGTTGATGTCGCGAATGGTCTCGGCCAAGCTGGCGGATTCCATTTGGAACGCGGGCTGCAAGTTGGCAGGCACGTTGCCATCGCGCACTTGGCCGCTCAGTTGGCCACCCACCTGCTGCCACATGCCTGCGATGGCGCGCTGCGCAAATTGTTGAGGTGCGGCGTAGGCGATGGGCCACATTTTTTCGCCGCACACCGCGGGGAAGTTGCCAGCAAAGCGGATGCGTGTGGGGTCGCTCCAATCGGCACGCAAAGCGCTGCGGTAGTCGCTGCAATCGCCATTGCTCAGTGGCACTGTGGCAGGGAATTGCACACCTGCCAAGGGCGGTTCAATCTGCACACGCGCCACATTGGCAGAGCGGTCGGGCACGAACTGAATGAGTAGCGATTTGAAGTTGAGCAGCAGCGCATCAGGTGCGGCGTTGTAGGGGCGCAGGGGCTCGCCATCAAAGCTGGCGGCATCACGCGCAGGCACATCAAACGCACTGCGGTCGAGCACGATGTCGCCTTGAATTTTTTGAATGCCCAAGCCTTGAATACGTCGCATCAACAGCCACAAGCGTTCCACCACAAAGCGCGGGTCGCCGCTGCCTTTGATGTAAACATTGCCTTGCAACACGCCGTCACGCACGGGGCCGTCCACGTACACTGGTGTGCGCCACACAAACGCGGGGCCAAGCGTATCGAGTGCCGCCGTGGTGGTGGCCAGCTTCATCAAGGACGCTGGGTTCACGCGCACTTGCGCTTGGTGGCTCAGGCGCGGCGTGCTGGTGGCTTGGGTGTCGACCACCATCACATGGAAGTTGTCGCTTGGCACTTTGGCGCGTTGCAGCGCGGCCATGACCTCGGGTGGCAATTGGCCGATGTCCCCTGCTGTGTGTTTGGGGGGCTCGCTGCGAATAGCTTTTGAGTGAGGTGCTGCGTGGGCTGTGAGCGCAGCGGTGCACATCACAACAGCCGCGAACGTACATACCAACGGTGCGCCCACATAACGCCACCGTGCAGGGCTGATGCGGGGTGTGAGTGAATGCAAAGAGGGCATGTGCAAGCAGGTCATGGCCAAATTATCACGGCTGGGATAATCAGCCCCATGCACACCAACCAGTGGCTGGCGTTAGAGACCAGCACCGACACCCTTTCGCTTGCCGTGTCACGCGGTACACAGATGTGGACGCACACCAGCGCAGGCGGTGCGCTCACGTCGACGCACATGATTCCGCAAACTTTGGCCTTGTTGAAAGAAGCGGGCTTGGCCTTAACGGATTTGCAATCCGTGGTGTTTGGCCGTGGCCCTGGCGCGTTCACGGGCTTGCGCACGGCGTGCTCGGTGGCGCAAGGTTTGGCCTTTGGCGCTGACTTGCCCGTGTTGCCGATTGATACTTTGTTGGCCGTGGCGGAAGAGGCGCGTGTGTCAGCCGAAACTGCGGGTGAAGCACCCGTGACTCGCGTGTTGGCCGTGATGGATGCGCGCATGGAGCAGGTGTATGTGGCGGCTTATGAATTCATGCCACAAGCATCCACACCGCCTGCAGACGCGCTGAATGATTCATCTAAACAGACGTCCAGCCAGCTGAGCGGCGCGTGGCGATGCGTTCAAGCCCCTGAGCTGCACGCCCCAGAGTCTTTGACTTGGCCCGCCGATTGGTCGCAAGACAGCTTCATCGCCGCAGGCAACGCATGGCCTGTGTACGCAGGCCGTTGGCCCGCTGCGCTCACGGCGACGCAGCGTATGGCCTTGCCCACTGCTGCTGCGCTGCTGCGCCTTGCGCCTGCTGCATGGGCCGCGGGTCAAGCCGTGCCACCAGAAGAAGCGCTGCCGCTGTACATCCGCGACAAAGTAGCGCAGACCACCGACGAGCGCATGCAAATCAAGGCAGCACAAATTGCGCAAGCAGCGGCAACAACACGTTAATTTTTCGTACATCGTTCGATGACCGCTGTTTCAAAACCTGAAGTTCGCTTAGAGCCGCTCACCGAAGCGCGTCTCGACGAGGTGATGCGCATCGAAAACAGCGCCTATGCCCATCCGTGGACTCGGGGTAATTTTTCGGATTGCATCAAGTCGGGTTACCAGTTGCTGGCGCTCGTGGGCGGCGACACCTTGATTGGCTACTTTGTGGCGATGGAGGGCGTGGAAGAAGCGCACTTGCTCAACATCACCGTTGCGCCCGAGTTTCAAGGCCAAGGCTACGGCGTGCTCATGCTCGACGCGCTCGCGCTTTGGGCACGCGGGCGCAACGCCCAATGCCTGTGGCTAGAAGTGCGCGTGAGCAATGCCCGCGCCATGCAGGTGTACGAGCGCTATGGCTATCGCCGCGTGGGCGAGCGCAAAAACTATTACCCCGCCGACCACGGCCAGCGCGAGCATGCGGTGGTCATGTCGATGACGTTGTAAGCTACACCCCCTATGGACACCTTGCACTTGGACAAACGCCAACGCGCGATGCTCGCCGAAATGGGCGTGCGCGTGTGGTCGCCCATGTCCGAGGCGGCGGTGATGGTTGCGCCTGCGGTGGAAACTTTGGCGGCTGACACGTCGGCATCTGTGCCCGCCGAGGCCGTGATGCAAGCCCATGCAGAAGAAGCGCAAAGCTTTGCTGCTGCCAGCGAGCTGACGACACAAGCCATCGCGAATGCAGCGGGCTATGACACCGCAGCGCGACACATGCCTGCGCCGGCGGCAAAGGCAGAGCCTGCACCCATCGTCATTCAACGCCCCGAAGGCATTGACCAAATGGATTGGTCAGCCTTGCACAACACAGTGTCGACGTGCCAAGCCTGCACCCTGTGCGGCTCGCGCCAAAACACGGTGTTTGGTGTGGGTGCCCCTGCTGCCGAGGGTCAAGCCCCTCAAGTGGATTGGCTCATCGTGGGCGAAGCCCCGGGTGAAAACGAAGACCTGCAAGGCGAGCCTTTCGTGGGCCAAGCGGGCAAGCTGCTCGACAACATGCTGGGTGCGATGAAACTGTCACGCACCGGCGAACGCACGGCAGAGGGCGGTGGCGTGTACATCGCCAACGTGCTCAAGTGCCGCCCCCCTGGCAACCGCAACCCCAAGCCCGAAGAAGTGGCGCAGTGCTTGCCCTACCTCGAGCGCCAAGTGGCCTTGCTCAAACCCAAAATGATTTTGGCCATGGGCCGCTTCGCTGTGCAGGCCTTGCTGCGTGATGCGCAACCCGACGTCGACACCACGCCGCTGGGCAAACTACGTGGCCGCGTGTACCAATATCAAAACGTGCCGGTGGTGGTGACGTATCACCCCGCGTACGTGTTGCGCAACTTGCCAGAGAAGGCCAAGGTGTGGGCGGACCTGTGTTTGGCGATGGCGCACCTTCGCGGGTCTGAATAAGTTTCTTTCGCTGGTTAAGACGACTTTGCCGGCCAAAGCACAGAAGCAATCGCCACCACCATCAGCACAACGGCGGTCCAGTCTTGCCAGTGCAGTACTTCACCTAGCCACCATGCACCGCTGAACACGCCCAACACCGGAATGAACATCACGCTCAAGGTGGAGGCCACAGGTGGTAAGCCACGCGCCAAGGTGAGCCACGCTGCCTGAGCAAACGCAAACACGCCCAAGGCGTTGTAAAGAATCGACCATTGCGTGCTTGGCGCAGGCACTTGCCAGCGGTCTTGCTCAAACACACAGGCCATCACCGTCAGTAGTACCGTGGTCATGGCAGTCATCCAAAACGCAATGGTCAGCGTGGGCACGGGCATCGGTGTGTGGCGCAGGCGCTGCGTGCCATAGGCCCATGTGGACGCAGCCACCAACACCATCAGCACACCCACAGGCTGGCCCGACAAGTGGCTTAGTTCATTCCACAGCAGCAGCAACACGCCAATACCTGCAGCTGCGACACCCAACCATTGCCGCGCACGCAAAGGCGCGTTGAACCAAATCACGCCCCAAATGGCCGAGAAGATGGGCATGGTGTAGCCCAAGATGGCCGCGCGTCCGCTCGACAGCATGGGCAACGCCAAGATCACCAGCACATGCCACACAAACATATTGAACAAAGCCAGCGTGAACAACTCGCGCCAGTGCTCGCGCGGAATGCGAAACGGAATTTTCATCAGCACCAACGCCAAGCCCAGCACAGGCAAGCCGATCAACATCGACAAACTGCGAAACGTGAGCGGTGGAAAACCTGTGACGCCAAACTTCATGATGGGCCAGTTCAAGCCCCACACCAAAGTGAGGGTGATGAGCGTCCAAAGCTGGCGGCGGGTGAGATGAGGCAGGGCTGACATGGCGTGCATGGTAAGCCTTCTAAAATCACCGCATGACCTTCCTTGACATGCTCAGCGCCGCAGAGCGCCAAAACAACTCCATGCTCTGCGTGGGCCTCGATCCCGAACCCACCAAGTTTCCCGATCACATCAAGGGCGATTCGAACAAGATTTACGACTTTTGCGCCGCCATCGTGGACGCCACGGCTGATTTGGTCAACAGCTTCAAACCGCAAATTGCCTACTTCGCCGCGCACCGCGCTGAAGGTCAGTTGGAGCGTTTGATGGAACACATGCGCCGCGTCGCGCCCCATGTGCCGATCATCTTGGATGCCAAACGTGGCGACATTGGCAGCACCGCCGAGCAATACGCCATTGAAGCCTTCGAGCGCTACGGTGCAGACGCGGTCACCCTCTCGCCCTTCATGGGCTGGGACTCGGTGCAGCCCTACTTGAAGTACCACGGCAAAGGCGCGTTCTTGCTGTGCCGCACGTCCAACCCCGGCGGGGACGACTTGCAAAACCAACACCTCGCCTCGGTTGACGGGCAGCCCCGTGTGTACGAGCACATTGCCAAATTGGCCCAAGGCCCGTGGAACCTTAACGGCCAATTGGGTTTGGTGGTGGGCGCAACCTACCCCAAAGAAATTGAGCGTGTGCGTGAACTTGCACCCACAGTGCCTTTGCTGATCCCAGGTGTGGGTGCACAAGGTGGTGATGCGGTGGCTACCGTCAAAGCTGGTTTGCGTGTGAGCGGCGACACGACCACCGGCCCCATCATCGTCAACTCATCGCGTGCGGTGCTCTATGCGTCCAAGGGCGCAGACTTCGCGCAAGCCGCTCGCCAAGTGGCCGAACAAACGCGCGCGACTTTGGAAGCGGCCAAGGCGGCCTAAGCTTTCCTTGTGCAGGTCGCTCACGCAGCCGCGTGAGGTGGCTTGCTCCACAACGCCAACCCCCGCTGCGCCTTGCTCAGGTCCGAGGGCGTGAGCGCTATCACCCCATTGGGCGTGTGGCGCAGCGCATCGGCCAAGGCGTTCAGCGCGGTGTCGGGGCCGCTGAGCAGCTCTAGCTCCAACTCCAAAATCGCTTCGCTCAAGTCCGTGCCCGGCACGGTGATGTGGCCTTGGTCGAGCGCCACTTCAATGCTCGCGCCTGCGTGGCTCACCACCCAGCTGTGGCGTTCAAAGTCGGTGCGAAACAACGGCTGCAACTCGGCGCGCAGCGCCATCAGCTGGGCGGCCAAGGCGCTGTCGGTCACCAGTGCCGCAAAGTCCAACGCGCCGGGCGTGGTGGGGCCTTCCCACTCTTGGCGGCGCGACACGCCGTGCGCGCTTTGTCCCGCCGTCTTGACCGTGAGCAACCACTGATCTCCCGCCAACCGCTCGCGCACCGCCATGCGCGCCGCTTTGAGCGCGAGGCTGGGCGTGTCGAAATACGTGTTGCGCAGCCACTGCACTTTAGGCGGCGTGGCCAGCAGCGGGTGCGCCAGCAGAGCGGGCACATCGTGGGCGAGCAGGGTGAGCTTGAGTTCGGTTTCGGTGGACATGGCTGGTTAAGTTATGACCTCAGCAAACGCTTCAAATACTTCCCCGTAAAGCTATCCGGATTAGCCGCCAACTCCTCCGGCGTGCCCACGCCCACCACCGTGCCGCCACCGCTACCGCCTTCGGGGCCCATGTCAATCAGCCAGTCTGCGGTTTTGATGACGTCTAGGTTGTGCTCGATGATGACGATGGTGTTGCCCGCGTCGCGCAGGTGTTGCAGCACTTTCAGCAGCAGAGCAATGTCGGCAAAGTGCAGGCCCGTGGTGGGCTCGTCCAAGATGTAAAGGGTGCGGCCGGTGTCGCGCTTGCTCAGCTCTAGCGCCAGCTTGACGCGCTGCGCCTCGCCGCCCGACAGCGTGGTGGCGGCTTGGCCGAGTTGAATGTAGGAGAGGCCCACATCCATCAAGGTTTGCAGCTTGCGCGCAATGTTGGGCACAGCGTTGAAGAACAGCAAAGCGTCTTCCACCGTGAGGTCCAAGATCTGCGCGATGTTTTTGCCTTTGTACAAAACCTCTAGCGTTTCGCGGTTGTAGCGCAGACCGTGGCACACGTCGCAGGGCACGTACACGTCAGGCAAGAAGTGCATTTCCACTTTCACCATGCCGTCGCCTTGGCAGGCTTCGCAGCGGCCACCGCCACTGCCCGCAGGCACGTTGAAGCTAAAGCGCCCTGGGCCGTAACCGCGTTCGCGGGCGGTGGGCACTTCGGCCATCAGCTCGCGAATGGGGGTGAACAGGCCCGTGTACGTGGCGGGGTTGCTGCGCGGTGTGCGGCCAATGGGCGACTGGTCGACGTTGATGACTTTGTCAAAGTAGTCGAGGCCGGTGATCTCGTCGTGCGCGGCAGGCTCGTCATGCGCGCGGTGAATGGTGTGCGCCGCCGCGGTGTACAGCGTGTCGTTGACGAGCGTGGATTTGCCCGAGCCCGACACACCGGTGACGCAGGTGAGCAAGCCCACGGGGAAATCAGCCGTGACGTTTTTGAGGTTGTTGCCCCGCGCCCCGCTGATGCGGATGACTTGGTGTGCAGGCGCTGTTTTGTCGAGCTTGCGTTGCAGGGCGAGTTCGTCAGGCGGCACAGGCAAAAACGGCTGGCGCGTTTTGGGCACGTCAATGCGCAGCACTTGAGCCAAGTATTTGCCTGTGGGCGAATTGGGGTTGGCTTCCACCTCGGCGGGGGTGCCTTGGGCCATCACGCGGCCGCCGTGCACGCCCGCGCCGGGGCCCATGTCTACGCAGTAGTCGGCGGCGCGAATCATGTCTTCGTCATGCTCCACCACGATGACGCTGTTGCCAATGTCACGCAGGTGTTTGAGGGTGTCGATGAGTCGGTCGTTGTCGCGCTGGTGCAGGCCAATGCTGGGTTCGTCCAACACATACATCACGCCGGTGAGGCCAGAGCCAATTTGACTGGCTAAGCGAATGCGTTGCGCTTCGCCGCCGCTCAGCGTGTCGGCGCTGCGGTCGAGGCTGAGGTAGTTCAAGCCCACGTCGTTGAGGAACTTCAAGCGTGAGGCAATTTCGCGCACCACTTTGTCGGCAATCTCGGCTTTTGCGCCGTGCAGCTGCAGCGTGTTGAAGTAGCCAAAGCATTCGCCCAGCGTGGTGTGGCTGATGTCGTAAATGCCGCGCATTTGGTCGCCTTCGCCCACGCGCACATGGCGTGCTTCGCGGCGCAGGCGCGTGCCTTCGCACGACGTGCAAGCGCGCACCCCGCGATAGCGCGAGAGGTCTTCGCGCACCACGGGGGAGTCGGTCTCGCGGTAGCGGCGCTCCATGTTGACCAAGATGCCCTCGAAAGGATGCTTCTTGGCCATCTTCTTGCCGCCATCTGCGCCGTAGTTGAATTTGATTTCTTCGTCGCCCGAGCCATACAGCAGCACTTGGCGTACCTCGGGGCTGAGGTCTTCAAACGGTTGGTCGAGGTCAAACTTGTAGTGCTTGGCCAAGCTCTCAATCAGGCTGAAGTAGTGGCCGTTGCGGCGGTCCCAGCCTTTGATGGCTCCGCTGCCCAGGCTCAGTGACGGAAACGCCACCACACGCGTGGGGTCGAAAAAGTCTTGATGGCCCAAGCCGTCGCACGCAGGGCAAGCGCCCACGGGCGAGTTGAACGAGAACAGGCGCGGCTCCAACTCGCTGATGGTGTAGCTGCACTGCGGACAGGCAAATTTGGCGTTGAAGGCGTGCTCTACGCCCGTGTCCATCTCCAGCGCAATGGCGCGGCCTTCGGCCAGGCGCAGCGCGGCTTCAAAGCTCTCGGCCAAGCGCTGGCGCAGGCCGGGTGTGGGCGGGGTGACGGCCACGTCGCCCACGCTAGGCGCGACTGGCGCTACGGGGGCGGTAGGCGCTTCGTGGCGCACTTTGATGCGGTCCACCACCACGTCAATGTCGTGCTTCTCGGTTTTCTTCAGCTCGGGCAGGTCGTCGTATTCGTACACCTGGCCACCAATGCGAAAGCGCACATAGCCTTGCGCTTGCAGCTGGTTAAACACCTCGCTGTATTCGCCCTTGCGGTCGCGCGCGATGGGCGCGAGCAGCATGAGCTTGGTGTCTTCGGGCAGGGCCATGACGGCGTCCACCATCTGCGTCACGCTTTGCGATTGCAGCGGTAGGTTGTGGTCGGGGCAATAGGGCGTGCCAGCGCGGGCAAACAGCAGGCGCAGGTAGTCGTGAATTTCGGTCACCGTGCCCACGGTGGAGCGCGGGTTGTGGCTGGTGGCTTTTTGCTCAATGCTGATGGCGGGCGACAGGCCTTCAATCAGGTCCACATCGGGCTTGTCCAAGCGGCCCAAAAACTGGCGGGCATAGGCCGAAAGACTTTCCACATAGCGGCGCTGGCCTTCGGCATACAGCGTGTCAAACGCGAGGCTCGATTTGCCCGAGCCCGACAAACCTGTGATGACCACCAGCTGGTTGCGCGGAATGTCGAGGTCGATGTTTTTCAGGTTGTGCGTGCGCGCCCCGCGAACGCTGATGTGTCGCAAAGCAGAAGGGTGGTGGCCTAAATAAGCGCCGTCGTTGGGGGATGTCACGGTTTTGGGTCCATCAAAGGGCAACCCGCCATGATAGTGGGCGGCAAGCGCGGACGCGAATGCGGGGCTAGATGTTTTGCGGCGAGGTGGGACACAAGCAAGCGTTCGCTAGTGGATGGAGAATGATTTTGTAATAAAAAGTAATGACATATCGAGTAGAGTGAGCCGGATGCTGTGAACAAAACAAAGAGCCCTTCATATGATTACCCTGCACACCTTCGGCCCCGCATTCGGCCAACCCGATCCCAGCCCTTTCGTGATGAAGGCGATGGCATTGCTCAAGCTGTCTGGCTTGCCTTACACCACAGACGTGTTTGCGGGCGGCCCCAACCTTGGCCCCAAAGGCAAGCGCCCGTTCATCGTGGATGACGGGGTGACGGTGGCTGACTCGACATTGATTCGCTTGCATCTGGAGCAAAAGTACGGGCTTGATTTAGACGCGCATTTGACCCCGCAGCAAAAGGGTGTGACGTGGGCGGTGGAGAAGATGTGCGAAGAGCACCTGTATTTCGCTGTGGTGTATTTCCGTTGGATGGTGGACGAGAACTTCAACAAAGGCCCAGCGACTTTCTTTAACAAAGTGCCTGCGCTGATTCGCCCCTTGGTTCGCACGGCCATGAGAAACAAAACTCGCAAGATGCTGCACGCCCAAGGCATGGGGCGACACAACGAGGCTGAAATTGCGCAGTTGGCTTGCCGCGACATTGACGCGCTGGCTCAAGTGCTGGGCGATGCCGATTGGTTGGGTGGCGCATCGCCTTGTGCGGCAGATGCCAGTGCGGGCGCTTTTGTGCTCGCATGTCTGTGCGAGCACTTTGACACGCCACTGTTGAGACAGGCTAAGTTGCACAAAAATCTTGTGTCGTATGCCCAGCGTGTCCAAAGCCGTTTCTTCGCGTAACGAAAAAAGAAATTTGATTTATCAAAAATTGTACATACAATGTAAATATGATTAAGTTCGAGTGGGACGCTGCCAAAGCGACTGCGAATCAAAAGAAGCACCAAGTTTCTTTCGATGAAGCGAAATCAGTTTTTTATGACGAATTTGCGGTGCAGTTTTTTGACGAAGAGCACTCCTCGGATGAGGCACGTTTTTTGATGCTGGGCATGAGCTCAGGCGCTAGATTGCTGCTCGTTTGTCATTGTGAGCGCCAAGGGGGTGAGGTGGTCCGCATCATCTCGGCGCGCCAAGCAACCAAACGCGAGCGTGTGTTTTACCAAGGTGGCTGACATGAAAGCTGAATACGATCTCTCCAAACTGAAGGCTCGCAAAAATCCATATGCGTCCAAGCTGAAAAAGCCCGTGACCATGCGACTTTCAGAGGATGTAGTGGATTACTTTAAAAGCATGGCCGAGGAGTCAAATATTCCTTACCAAAGCTTGATCAATTTGTACCTTCGTGATTGTTTGGCCAATCACCGCAAGTTAGAAATCAAATGGCCCCAAGCCGTTTAACGGCTGAGTAGACGACTGCTCCTTGTCTCGGGTGGCGGTTCAGAATGCGGGACAATCGCAGGCTGTGACGATGAATCTGACCCCCGACCCAACCCTAGACGACAGCCCCACGATGACGGCCACCGAGCGCCGTGCGAGTGGCACGCTCGCGTCCATCTTTGCCCTGCGCATGTTGGGTTTGTTTTTGGTGTTGCCCGTGTTTGCGCTGGAAGCGCGCAAGTACCCCGGTGGCGACGACCCCGCACTCATTGGCATGGCCATGGGCATTTATGGCCTGACGCAAGGCATTTTGCAAATTCCGTTTGGTGTGGCGTCTGACCGCTTGGGGCGCAAACGGGTGATTATTTTTGGTTTGCTGGTGTTTGCTTTGGGCAGCTTGATTGCTGGCAGTGCCGACACCTTGACGGGCTTGTTGGTTGGCCGTTCTGTGCAGGGTGCGGGCGCTGTGTCTGCGGCGGTCACGGCGTTGTTGGCTGACCTCACACGCGACAACGTGCGCACCAAGGCCATGGCGCTTGTGGGTGCCAGCATTGGCCTGATGTTTGCGCTGTCGTTGGTGGTGTCGCCGGTGATTGCAGCGCACATCGGGTTGTCTGGCTTATTCGTGCTGACGGCCGTGCTGGCGCTGCTTGGCACCGCCGTGGTGGTGTGGGGCGTACCGGCTGAGCCTGTAACGCACAAAGATGCCGCCCGTGGTGGCCTGCGCCAAGTGATGTTCAACACTGCGCTGCTGCGCCTGAACATTGGTGTGTTTGTGTTGCACGCGGTGCAGCTGGCCATGTGGGTGGCGATTCCTGCTTTCTTGGTGCAAGCCGGGTTGGCTAAAAACGACCACTGGCAAATTTATTTACCTGCCGTGTTGGGCTCATTTCTCTTGATGGGCGGCGTGTTTGCGTTAGAGCGCCGTGGCTTTTTGCGTGCTGTGTTTTTAAGCGCCATCGCTTTGATTGCTCTGGTGCAAGTGGCGCTGTTGTGGGTGTCGTCTGGCGCACCCAGCGTGACTTGCTTGGCGTGGTTGTTGTTTGCGTTTTTTTGCGGCTTCAACGTGCTTGAAGCCACGCAGCCCAGCTTGGTGTCGCGCATTGCGCCCGCCTCGTCGCGTGGCGCGGCGATGGGGGTGTACAACACGCTGCAATCGTTGGGCTTTTTTGCGGGTGGCGTGATGGGCGGGCAACTCGTCAAAAGCTACGGGACACAAGGCCTGTTTTTAACTTGCGCGGCACTCATGGTGCTGTGGCTGGTGGTAGCTTGGCCTATGGTGGCCCCCAAGCGTGTGGCCCATTCTGCAAAGACCCCATAATTAGCCCCTATCTGGAGGAATATACATATGGCATCCGTTAACAAAGTCATCCTCGTCGGCAACTGCGGCCGCGACCCCGAAGTGCGCTACCTGCCCAGCGGCCAAGCCGTGGCCAACGTGAGCGTGGCCACATCAAGCCGCCGCAAAGACAAAAACAGCGGCGAGATGATTGAAGACACACAGTGGCACCGCGTCACGTTCTATGACCGCTTGGCCGAAATCGCTGGCGAATACGTCAAAAAAGGCCGTCCCATTTACGTGGAAGGCCGCCTGAAATACGGCGTGTACACCGACAAAACCACAGGCGTGGAAAAAAACACCGTGGACATCATTGCCACTGAATTGCAACTCTTGGGCGGCCGTGAAGGCATGGGCGGCCCCAGCGGTGGTGGTGACGAAGGCGGCTACAGCCGCCCAGCAGCACCTCGTGCTGCTGCAGCGCCAGCAGCGCAACGCCCCGCAGCGCCTGCGCCAGCCAAAGGCGGCTTTGATGACATGGATGATGACATCCCCTTCTGACACGCAGCTAAGTTAAATTCATCAGTAAAGCCATGTCAGCGATGAGCTGACATGGCTTTTTTAGTGCAGCATTAACAATACTTAATTAAAAATAGTTACATATATTTACAATCTAAAGCTTTAAAAATAAGCCTTGAAGGATTGGTACATGTGGCTGGCTCAGATAAGAACACCTCTGAACTGGGGCTGTCACATTTGGCTTTGGTGTTTCATCACTGCTGCCTCTGTCTCCGCGCAAACGGCCCCTAAGGCAGAAGCTGCACCAGCTGTTAAAGCCGAAGCTAAAAAAGTGGTGAAAGAAAAAGCTGCTGTGGTGAAGACGGATGCCACTAAGAAAGCGGAAGCCAAAGTGCCAGCTGCTGCAGCTGTCATCAAGTAAAGCCAACGCGGCATCAAGGTCGCGGGCAACTCAGGCAGGGGTTGCGCTCAGCGCTGCAGCGCTGGCAATGACCCCGCCGCCCATACATACCTCTCCGTCATACAACACAGCCGATTGGCCGGGTGTGACGGCCCACTGAGGATCATCAAAGGCGAGCACCAGCTCGCCTTTGTCGTTGTAGCTCAGCTCGCAAGGCGCATCTGTTTGGCGATATCGGGTTTTGGCAGCGTAGCGGCCCGGCGCTGGCTGATGCGGTGCGCACCAGCTCAGGTCGTCGGCATGCAACGAGCTGTAAAGCAACCAAGGGTGATCGTGGCCTTGCACCACGTACAAGGTGTTGGTGGCCAAGTCTTTGCGGGCTACAAACCAAGGCTGGTGTTCACCGCCACCACGCTGAGCGCCTTTTTCTTTGAGGCCGCCAATACCCAAGCCCTGGCGTTGGCCGAGTGTGTAAAAACTCAAGCCCACATGCGTGCCAATCTTGCGACCGCGTTCGTCTTTGATAGGGCCGGGTTCGTTGGCAATGTAGCGGTTTAAAAACTCACGGAACGGACGCTCGCCAATGAAGCAGATGCCAGTGGAATCTTTTTTCTTGGCGTTGGGCAAACCAATGTCATCCGCGATGCGGCGCACTTCTGTTTTGTGTAACTCGCCGACGGGGAACAAAGTTTTAGACAGTTGCGCTTGGTTCAAGCGGTGCAAAAAGTAGCTTTGGTCTTTGCTGGGGTCCAAACCTTTGAGCAGCTGAAACTCACCATTCACTTCGCGCACGCGGCAGTAGTGGCCAGTGGCAATTTTTTCAGCGCCTAAGCGCATGGCGTGGTCTAAGAACGCTTTGAATTTGATTTCGGCGTTACACAAAATGTCGGGGTTAGGTGTGCGCCCGCCTTGGTACTCGCGCAAGAACTCGGCAAACACGCGGTCTTTGTATTCAGCGGCAAAGTTGACGTGTTCAATCTCAATGCCAATCACGTCGGCCACGGCAGCGGCGTCCACGAAGTCGATGTTGGACGAGCAGTATTCGCTGTCGTCATCGTCTTCCCAGTTTTTCATGAAGATGCCGACGACGTCGTAGCCTTGCTGCTTCAACAGGTAGGCGCTGACGGCAGAGTCCACGCCGCCGCTCAAGCCCACCACCACACGTTTGTTATTTGCCATGCGGCAATTATCCCTGTGCGGGATTCAACACACTGGGGTCGGTGTAGATCATGCTGAGTGGAAAGCGCTGGCCTGCCAAGTGGTCTTCCATGCAGCGCAACACCAACGGGCTTCGCAGGCGGTGCACATTGGCGCGAATTTCGTCGGGTGTCATCCACAGCGTTCGCACGATGCCTTTGTCAAGCTGTGCGCCTGGCACTTGCTCGCCCAGTTCGCCGCAAAACGCGAGGCGGAAGTAGGTCACGTCTTCTGCGGCACGGCCTTCACGTGCGGGGCGCTGCAACCGGGAAATGTAGATACCCACAAGCTCTGTGGGTTTAAAGGTGTGTGTGGTTTCTTCCAGTGCTTCGCGCGCACAGCCGTCTTCGGGGGACTCGCCTGGGTCTAGGTGGCCAGCAGGGTTGTTCAGGCGCAAGCCTTCAGGCGTGTGCTCTTCAATCAAGAGGTAACGACCCTCGCGTTCAATGATGGCGGCGACGGTGACACTGGGCTTCCAACGTTTGTTCATTTGCGCATTATCTTTCGGGTTAATCCGTCCCAGAATTTCTGTCAAAGTCGTGTAACCTTGCGCCACTCTGACAAGAACAAAGACATCCAAAGAGGGGCGACTATGAATTCCGCACAAAAACCATGGCTCAGCGCATACCCAGAGGGCGTGCCAGCAGAAATTGACACCAAGGCTTACAGCTCATTGGTGGACTTGATGCAGGAAAGTTTTCGTCAATACGGGCAACGCACAGCGTTCAGCTTTTTGGGCAAAGATCTGAGCTATGCCGAGCTCGATCGCTTGAGCCAAGTGTTTGCCGCGTATTTGCAAAGCTTGGGTTTGGTGTTTGGCGATCGTGTGGCCATCATGCTGCCGAATGTGTTGCAGTACCCCATTGCTGTCGCCGCTGTGTTGCGTGCAGGTTTCGTGGTGGTCAATATCAATCCGCTTTACACCTCTCGCGAACTTGAGGCGCAGCTCAAAGACTCTGACGCCAAGGCCATCGTTGTGCTTGAGAATTTTGGCGCCACGCTGCAAGAGTGCTTGGCGCGAACCCATGTCAGGCATGTGGTGCTGTGTGCCATGGGCGATCGGTTGGGGTGGCTCAAAGGCATGTTGGTCAACCATGTGGTGCGCAATGTCAAGAAAATGGTGCCCAATTTCCAATTGCCGACAGCCGTGAGGTTCAATGAGGCGTTGGCTTTGGGCGAGCGATGTGCGTTGACGCTGCCTGAAATTCATAGCGACGATCTGGCCGTGCTGCAGTACACAGGCGGAACCACTGGGGTGGCCAAAGGTGCAGAGCTGTTGCATCGCAACTTGATTGCCAATATGTTGCAAGCGTCTGAATGGTGCGGCCCTGCGCTCAAACGGATTCCTGCAGATGAAATTCCTACGTTCATTTGTGCCTTGCCGCTGTATCACATCTTCGCGTTCAACGTGAATTTACTGTCGTGCATGCGCATGGGTGGATGCTCGGTGCTTATTCCCAATCCGCGCGATTTGCCAGCCGTGCTCAAGGAGCTGACCAAGCACCGTTTTCATATCTTCCCAGCGGTCAATACCTTGTTCAATGCGTTGGCCAATCACCCAGATTTCAACAAAGTCGATTGGTCTCACTTGCAAGTGTCTTTGGGTGGCGGTATGGCCGTGCAAGGGCCGGTGGCAAAGTTGTGGCTTGAGAAAACAGGCTGCCCTATCTGCGAAGCTTATGGTTTGTCTGAAACCAGTCCTGCCGCTAGCAGCAACCCCGTGACGAGCAAGGTGTTCAACGGCGCAATTGGTGTGCCGTTGCCCAGCACAGACATGAAGATCATTGACGACGAGGGCAACGAAGTGCCGGTGGGCACGCCCGGTGAAATCGCCATTCGTGGCCCCCAAGTAATGGCTGGTTATTGGCAGCGTCCCGACGAAACCGCACGCGTGATGACGGCGGATGGTTTCTTCAAATCAGGCGATGTGGGCGTGATGGACGAACGCGGCTTCTTCCGCATCGTGGATCGCAAGAAAGACATGATTTTGGTTAGCGGCTTCAACGTCTACCCCAACGAGGTGGAAGAGGTGGTGGCTGGTATGCCTGGCGTGATGGAGTGCGCTGTCATTGGCATTCCAGATGAGCACTCCGGCGAAGCCGTCAAGTTGGTGGTGGTCAAAAAAGACCCTGCCCTGACAGAAGAACAAGTGATGGAACATTGCCGTCACAACCTGACCGGTTACAAGCGCCCCCGTGTGGTGGAGTTCCGTACAGAGTTGCCCAAGACTCCCGTGGGCAAAGTGCTGCGCCGCGAATTGCGCGACAAACCCGCAGCATGAGTCGCATCGCGCTGGTCAGCGCCATGCACGAAGAGCTGGCCGCCGTGTTGGCGCGCATGCCCGACGAGCAAAAGGTGGTGGTTGCCGGCCGCGAGTTTTGGGTGGGCCACTGGCATGGCCACGAGGTGGTGGCTGTGCTCAGCCGCATCGGCAAAGTGGCCGCAGCCACCACGGCCACGGTGCTGATTGAACGTTTTGGTGTGAACCGCATGGTGTTCACCGGCGTGGCGGGCGGCTTGGCCGCGCAAGCGCACGTGGGCGATGTGGTGTTGGCCACCGAGCTGATTCAACACGATATGGATGCCTCGCCTTTGTTCCCTCGCCACGAGGTGCCTCTGACTGGCATGACACGTTACCCCACCGACCCTACGCTCACAGCCGCTTTGCGCAGCGCAGTGCCCCAGGCTTTGCAAGATGTGGTGGCGCATTTGCCGCGCAGCGAATGGTTGGGGCTTGATTTAGACAAGGCCCGTGTGCATGAGGGCTTGGTCATCAGCGGCGACCGCTTTGTGGCGACCACGGCTGAGAGTACGGCGTTACAACGTGAGTTGCCCGATGCCTTGGCCGTGGAAATGGAATGCGCCGCGATGGCGCAGGTGTGCCACGATTATGGCGTGCCGCTGGCGGCGGTGCGCACCATTTCCGACCGCGCGGACGATGCCGCGCATGTGGACTTTCCCAAGTTCATTCAAACCATCGCCAGCCGTTACAGCGTGGCCGTGTTGGACCGGCTGCTGGCCCAACTTCCTGTTTGATTGCCAGTTTGAATTACTTGAGCCAGCCGCGTTTGCGGAAGTACCACATGGGCACCAAGGCGCTGGCAATCATCAGCCCCAGAGCCATTGGGTAACCCCACGTCTTGTCGAGCTCGGGCATGTGTTGGAAGTTCATACCGTAGATGCTGGCAATCAAGGTAGGCGGCAGCAAGGCGACGCTGGCCACCGAGAAGATCTTGATGATCTTGTTTTGGTTGATGTTGATGAAACCGACGGTCGCGTCCATCAAGAAGTTGATCTTGTCAAACAAGAAAGCCGTGTGGTTGTCGAGCGACTCAATATCACGCAAGATTTGACGGGCTTCTTCAAACTGGTCGGCGTTGAGCATGCGCGAGCGCATCATGAAGCTCACCGCGCGGCGGGTGTCCATCACGTTGCGGCGAATGCGGCCGTTCAAGTCTTCTTGGCGGGCGATGGCGCCCAGCACTTCACCGGCCAATTCGTCGGTCACGTCTTCAGAGAGCACCAACTTGCCAGCTTTTTCCAGCTGGTCGTAAATGTCTTCTAGGGTGTCGGCTGAATATTCGGCGTCGGCGTCAAACAGCTTGAGCAACACGTCTTTGGCGTCTTCAATCAGGCCAGGCGCACGTCGGGCGCGCATGCGCAGCAAGCGAAATACGGGCACGTCTTCATCGTGAATAGAGAACAGCACGCCTTGGCTTTTGAGGGCCGAGTTGTTTTGGTTCAAGATGAATGCGACGCGTTCGGTGCGGGGCTGGTCTTCGTGCGCGATCAAAAAGTCGCTGCGGATGTGCAGCTCGCCGTTGTCTTCTTCGTAAAAACGGGCGGATTCTTCGATGTCCTCGTCCATCGCGTCTTCGGGGATGGAGAGGCCGTAGTACTGCTTGATCCAGCGTTTTTCCTCAAGCGTTGGCGCTTCGAGGTCAACCCAGATGGGGCGGAATTTGGAGAGTTCTTCCAGCGACTCGATCTCTTCTTGGAAGAGACGACCGTTGGCCAGCGTGAAGATATTGAGCATGGCAGTCCTTGCGCGTGGGGCACAGAAATTCGAAGGGTGAAAAATGCAGCTTTCGAATTCGCGCAGCGCTTAAAGGGCCTGATGCGATCCGAAAGCTACCGACTAGGGTAGGTTTCCAAGGAGATAGCTCCGCTGTTGATGTGGATCAGATTATCGCACCGTAGCGGTGCCCTCTAGGGGTTTTCCGTAGTGGGTTTTTGATCGGTTTTTGAGTTCTACCCATTGCCTTTTCCCAAGGCTAGGGGCATAGTGAAAGCGCTAACTCACCAATGGAGGTTTTTATGAACTTGACGATCAGTGGTCACCATCTTGAAGTAACTCCCGCCTTGCGCACCTATGTGGAAGGCAAGTTAGACCGCATAACCCGACATTTCGATCAAGTGGTGGACGTGAAGGTGCTGCTTAGCATTGAGAACCAAACCGAGAAAGAGCGTCGTCAAAAGGCCGAATGCAATATCCACGTCAAAGGCAACGACATGTTTGCCGAAAGCGCGCATGAAGACATGTACGCCGCCGTGGACGAGCTGATGGACAAACTGGACCGACAGGTGGTCAAACACAAAGACCGTTTACAAAACCACCACCATGCCAGTCCGAAGCGCCTGATGTAAGCAGGTACAAACTTCTCAAAACCGCCGGAATCCGGCGGTTTTGTCGTTTTGGGGCTTGTTATTTTGTAGGTGCATAATCTGCGCTCAATCATGAACCGCCTAGCTTCCATTCTTCCTGCAGCACAAGTTCTTGTGCATGTTGAGGTCACCAGTAAAAAGCGCGCCTTTGAAGAGGCGGGCTTGCTATTTGAAGGCCTCCATGGCCTCAACCGCGCCTTGGTGGCCGAGAGCTTGTTTGCGCGAGAGCGCTTGGGCTCGACGGGCCTGGGGCATGGCGTGGCGATTCCACATGGCCGCATCAAGGGCTTGAAGTCTCCCATGGCCGCTGTGTTCCAGTTGGAGCAAGCCATTGGCTTTGACGCGCCCGATGAAAAACCAGTGAATCTGTTGATCTTTTTGTTGGTGCCTGAGGCGTCAACACAGAAGCATCTGGAAATCTTGTCTGAAATCGCCGAGCTGCTGAGCGACACGGGCTTGCGCGAAAAAATCAAAACCTGCGATGACGCGGCGGAACTCCACCGCATCATCTCCACCTGGAACGCGGTGCAGTCGTGAGGCCATCGGTCATCAGCGCGGATGTGCTGTTTGAAGCCTTCCGCGGTCGTTTGCGTTGGGAATGGATTGCCGGGTTAGGCGCGTCAGAGCGTCACTTTGACGAAGTTGCTGTACGAAGCGCCCGTTCAGGCGCTGATTTGGTGGGCTATCTCAACTACATCCATCCTTACCGTGTGCAGGTGATGGGTGAGCGTGAGGCCAATTACGTTAGCAAAGCCTCTCCTGAAGACAGCGCACGTCGTATTGCCCGGATCGTGACGCTTGAGCCGCCGATGTTGGTGTTGGCCGATGGGCAGCAGCCTTCAGAAGCGTTGGTGGCCATGTGCGAACGTGCACAAATTCCATTGTTTGCCACACATGAGTCGGCGGCGTTTGTCATCGATTTGTTGCGTGCCTATTTGTCCAAACACTTTGCCGATCGCACCACCATGCACGGTGTGTTCATGGATATTTTGGGCTTGGGCGTGATGATCACGGGCGAGTCTGGTTTGGGCAAGAGCGAGCTGGGCTTGGAGTTGATTTCTCGCGGCAACGGCTTGGTGGCTGACGATGCGGTGGATTTGTACCGCATCAACCAAACGACCGTAGAGGGCCGTTGCCCAGAGCTGCTTCAAAACTTGCTCGAAGTGCGTGGCATTGGCTTGTTGGACATTCGGGCCATTTTTGGCGAGACAGCTGTGCGCCGCAAAATGCGCCTCAAGCTCATCGTCCATTTGGTGCGCAAAGAGACCCTAGAGCGCGATTACGAGCGCTTGCCGCATGAGCCTTTGACCCAAGATGTGTTGGGTGTGCCGGTTCGCAAAGTGGTGATTCAAGTGGTGGCCGGTCGAAACATTGCGGTGTTGGTGGAGGCTGCGGTGCGCAACTCCATCTTGCAGTTGCGAGGTGTGGACACTTACCAAGAATTCATCGCCCGTCACCAACGCGCAATGCAACAAGGCTAAGCCTTATGACTACAGCGGCGCAGCCCCGCCGCTACAATGAACGCATCCTAGCCACAGCGCCTTTTTCGGCCTTTCACACCATGTTTGAATCTTGTCGAAATGCTTCGAAATTTTTGGGGCACCCACGTCGCATGGTCGCCTTGTCGTCCTTGCTGGTTTGCTTGGGGCTTGTCGCATGTTCGACCGAAGTGATTTACAAGCCAGAGGTTGTGCAGGGTAACTTTGTGTCACGCGAACAAGTGCAAGCTTTGCGTGCCGGCATGCCGCGCCAGGCTGTGCGCGATGTCTTGGGGACTCCCTTGGTTACCAGCTTGTTCCATGCCGATCGCTGGGACTACGCTTTCACCATTCGCCGTCAGGGTGCTGAGCCACAGCAGCGTCGTTTCAGTGTGTTTTTCAAGGGTGATCATTTAGACCGTGTGGAGGGTGATCCATTGCCAACTGAGGCAGAGTTTGCGGCACGGCTCGACACACGTCGCGCGCCCGTTAAGTTGCCCGAACTCAAAGCCAGTGAGGCTGATTTAGCCAAATTCCCGGCTAAAGCCACACCGAGTGCACCTCAGCCCGCAGCGCCTGCTGCCCCCGTTTCTTATCCGTCGCTCGAAGCGACCCGTTGAAGACTGAAAGAGCCTACCCATCATGGCCCCAACTCCTGAAATTTTGAAAATCGCCATCGCTGGCGCAAGTGGTCGCATGGGCCACATGTTGATTGAGGCGGTGCGCAACGATCCCACCTGTCAATTGGCGGGCGCTTTGGATGTGCCTTCAAGCCCCGGTATTGGCAATGACGCCACCGGATTTTTGGGTCAAGCCAGTGGCGTCAACATTGAGGCGGATGTGCGCAAGGGTTTGCAAAACAGCCAAGTACTGATTGATTTCACACGCCCTGAAGGTACGCTGGCGCATTTGAAAATTTGCCGCGAATTGGGCGTGAAGTTGGTGATTGGCACAACAGGTTTTACAGACGAACAAAAAGCAGAAATCGCCGACGCTGCCAAAGACATCGCCATCGTCATGGCCCCCAACATGAGCGTGGGTGTGAATGTGACTTTGAAGTTGTTGCAAATGGCTGCCCAAGCCATGCCCACAGGCTACGACATTGAAATCATCGAAGCCCACCACCGCCACAAGGTAGATGCCCCATCAGGCACTGCTTTGAAAATGGGCGAGGTGATTGCCGACGCCATTGGCCGCGACCTCAAAGATTGCGCCGTTTATGAGCGTTATGGTCACACCGGTGAACGCGACCCTTCGACCATCGGCTTTTCCACCATTCGTGGCGGTGACATCGTGGGTGATCACACCGTGTTGTTCGCCGGGATTGGTGAGCGCATTGAAATCACGCACAAATCATCCAGCCGCGCCACGTATGCGCAAGGCAGTTTGCGTGCGGCCAGTTTCTTGGCGAACAAGAAGACCGGTCTGTTTGACATGTTTGATGTATTGAATCTGCGTTAATCGGCATGGACTTTTTTTCTGCAGCCCTGCAAGGTGATGCGCTCAGTGCGACGTTGGCGTTGGCTTTGTTGGTCATGTCGGTGGCCAGCTGGACGGTTATTTTTTACAAAGCATGGCTGCTGCATCGCGTGAGCGCGGATGTTGTTCAGGCGAAAGCTGCTTTTTGGCAGGCGCGTGATGTGCAACAAGGGCTTCAAGCATTGGCATCTGTCGAGCGCATCGCCGTCTTGTTGCCTTTGGCGCAAGCCAATCAGCAACTCATGCCAGGCACCCTAGGCGCACAAGGCGATGTGTCGGCCCAACGCACCCGCGTGTTGCGCGATGCCTTGCATGGCGTGTTGCACCGTTTGCAGTCAGGGCAAGTGCTGTTGGCCACCGTTGGTTCTACTTCTCCGTTTGTGGGTTTGCTCGGCACGGTGTGGGGGATTTATCACGCACTGACAGGCATCGCCACGGCGGGTCAGCTCACCATCGAACGCGTGGCTGGTCCTGTGGGCGAAGCCTTGGTCATGACCGCCGCAGGTTTGGCTGTGGCTTTACCCGCTGTGCTTGCCTTTAATGTGATGGGTCGTGTCATCAACCGCTTGGAGCAAGAGCTAGAAGGCTTTGCCCACGATTTGCGAGCGCTCTGATGGCCTTTGGACGTTTTGAGCGCACGCCTGGGCAAACGCCCATGAGCGATATCAACGTCACCCCTTTGGTCGATGTGATGATGGTCTTGCTGGTCATCTTCATCATCACCGCGCCACTCATGGTCAGCGCCTTGAAGCTGGATTTGCCTAAGACTGAGGGCGCACAGGCCAGCAGTGCGCCGCCGCGATTCATCAAGCTCAGCATCGATGCCAAAGCCAAGGTGTATTTGGACGACACGGCGGTGACGCTGGACGAGCTCAAGCGCAACCTCAACGCCCAAGCCTCCAAGGCTTTGGCCATGGACCACGGCGAATTGCCTGAAGTTCAGCTGCGTGCCGACGAGCGCGTGCCCTACGGCAAAGTGGTCGAAGTCATGGGCTTGGCGCAACAAGCTGGCATGAGCCGCATTGGCTTTGTGATCGAGCGGAAGCAGCCCTCGGCCCAGCCCTGATTTGCCCCCGAACCAAGCCTAAAATCTAGGCTTGATGCGCCTTGGCTGTTTAAGGCGCCGCTCCCCGCACAAGACGGGGTTCTCTGACTGATTCCATGCAAGACAAATACAACCACACCGAGGTCGAACGCGCCGTTCAAGCCGCTTGGGCCCAAGCCGACGCTTACCGCGTGACCGAAGACGCGTCCAAGAAAAAGTTTTACGCCTGCTCCATGCTGCCTTACCCCAGCGGCAAGCTGCACATGGGCCATGTGCGCAACTACACCATCAACGACATGCTCACGCGCAACCTGCGCATGAAGGGCTACAACGTGTTGATGCCTATGGGCTGGGACGCCTTTGGCTTGCCCGCCGAAAACGCCGCCCTCAAAAACGGCGTGCCACCTGCCAAGTGGACCTACGAAAACATCGCCTACATGAAGAAGCAAATGCAGGCGATGGGTTTGGCCATCGACTGGTCACGCGAAGTGGCTACCTGCGATGCGACGTATTACAAGTGGAACCAGTGGCTCTTCTTGAAGATGCTCGAAAAAGGCATCGCCTATCGCAAGACCCAAGTGGTGAACTGGGACCCGGTCGACCAAACTGTATTGGCCAACGAGCAAGTGATTGACGGCCGTGGCTGGCGTACCGGCGCGTTGGTGGAAAAGCGCGAGATTCCTGGCTACTACCTCGACATCACACGCTACGCACAAGAGTTGCTTGACCACGTACAAATGGGCAACGACAAAGCCACCTTGAACGGCTGGCCCGACAAAGTGCGCTTGATGCAAGAGAACTGGATTGGCAAGAGCGAGGGTGTGCGCTTTGCGTTCACGCACGACATTGCGGGCGCAGACGGTGCGCTCATTGGTGACGGCAAGATGTATGTGTTCACCACACGTGCTGACACCATCATGGGTGTCACTTTTTGTGCGGTGGCTGCCGAGCATCCACTCGCGTTGCACGCCGCGGCAAGTAATCCCGCCTTGGCTGCCTTCCTCGAAGAATGCAAGAGCGGTGGCACGACCGAAGCCGAGTTGGCCACGCAAGAGAAGAAGGGCATGCCCACGGGCTTGTTCGTCACGCATCCACTGACTGGCGCGAAGGTCGAAGTGTGGGTGGGCAACTATGTGCTCATGTCGTACGGCGACGGCGCGGTCATGGGCGTGCCTGCGCATGACGAACGTGACTTTGCGTTTGCTTTGAAATACGACTTGCCGATCCAACAAGTGGTGTCGGTCAAAGACCAAGCCTTCAACAACAAAGAATGGCAAGAGTGGTACGGCGACAAGCAAAGCTGCGTGTGCATCAACTCTGGCGAACTCGATGGCCTGAACCAAAAAGCTGCCGTCAACAAAGTGGCCGAGCTGCTCGCCGCCAAAGGCTTGGGCGAGAAGAAAACGACATGGCGTTTGCGCGACTGGGGCATCAGCCGTCAACGCTACTGGGGCACCCCAATCCCAATCATCCATTGCGACGAACACGGTGCTGTGCCTGTGCCTGAAAAAGACCTGCCCGTGGTGCTGCCGCAAGACTGCATCCCCGATGGCTCTGGCAATCCGTTACACAAACACGAAGGCTTTCACGCCGGTGTGACTTGTCCCGTGTGCGGCAAACCCGCCCGCCGCGAAACCGACACGATGGACACCTTCGTGGACTCGTCGTGGTACTTCATGCGCTATTGCGACCCCACCAACACCGACGCGATGGTGGCCGAGGGTGCGCAGTACTGGGCGCCGATGGACCAATACATTGGCGGCATTGAGCACGCGATTTTGCATTTGCTCTACGCACGCTTCTGGACCAAGGTCATGCGCGACATGGGCTTGGTCAAAGTGGATGAACCCTTTACCAAGCTGCTCACGCAAGGCATGGTGCTCAACCACATTTACTCACGTCGTACTGCCAAAGGCGGCAAAGACTATTTCTGGCCACACGATGTCGAGCACGTGCTCGACGACGCAGGTAAGGTGGTGGGCGCTAAGCTCAAAAACGCCGCTGAGAGCAGCGACGGCTTGCTACCTGTGGGCACTGCCATCGACTACGAAGGCGTGGGCACCATGTCGAAGTCGAAGAACAACGGCGTGGATCCGCAAGACTTGATTGAGCGCTATGGCGCAGACACTGCGCGTCTGTACACCATGTTCACCGCGCCGCCCGAAGCCACGCTGGAGTGGAACGATGCAGCGGTGGAAGGTAGCTACCGCTTCTTGCGCCGTGTGTGGAATTTTGCACATAAGCACGAAGTAACACTTAAAGCTGCCACCGCTGGCGACTTGAGTGCCGCCAAAGCACGCAAAGAAGCCGCCGATTTGCGTCGCGAAATGCACATGGTGTTGAAACAAGTCAGCTACGACTACGACCGCATGCAATACAACACCGTGGTGTCGGGTTGCATGAAGTTGCTCAACGCCTTGGAAGACTTCAAAGCCGATGGCAGCGAAGGCGACAACGCTGTGTTGTGTGAAGGTGTGTCTGTTTTGCTGCGCATGCTCTATCCCGCATGTCCGCATATCACCGCCAACTTGTGGGTCGAGTTGGGCTACGCTGCCCGATTGGGTGATTTGTTGGACACGGCATGGCCTGAAGTGGATGAGAGCGCCTTGCAACGCGATGAGTTGGAATTGATGCTGCAAATCAACGGCAAGCTTCGAGGTTCCGTCATGGTTAGCGCAACGGCCAGCAAAGAGCAAATCGAGCAAGCGGCTTTGGCTACCGACGCTTTCATCAAGCAAGCCAATGGCGCTGCGCCTAAAAAGGTCATCGTTGTGCCAGGCCGCTTGGTCAACATCGTTGTTTAAAGGCTGATATGCAAACCACACGCCGATCTTGGTTGACGTTCACTGCGCTTGCTGCGGGGCTGGCGGGGTGTGGTTTTGAGTTGCGTAAGCCACCTCGTTATGCCTTTGAGACGCTCTACAACTCAATTCCAATCGTTTCGCCGTTTGGTGTGAAACTGACGCGCGCCCTAGAGGGTTCAGGACAGGTGGAGGTCATCACTGATCCCCGACAGATCGAACGCGCACAAGTGATCTTCGATCAATTGTTTGAGTTAAGAGAAAAAGTCGTTGTAGGTCGCACAGCAACCGGTGCGATTCGCGAATTTCAATTGCGTTTGCGCTACCGTTTCCGAGTTCGCTCACGCAATGGCATTGAACTGATTCCCGATACGGAAATTTTGCTGACTCGCGACATCAACTTCAACGAAACAGGCGCCTTGTCTAAAGAGTCAGAAGAGGCACTGTTGTACCGCGACATGGAAAACGATTTGGTGTTGCAAATCCAGCGACGCTTGGCCTCGATCCGAAAAATCTAATCATGCAAGTCGCCAGCGCTCAATTTGCCAACCATTTGCAAGCGCAGGCGAGCAAGGGTTTGCGCAGCCTGTACACCTTTCATGGTGATGAGCCACTGCTGCAGCAAGAAGCGTTAGACGCACTGCGTCACACCGCACGCGCACAGGGCTACACCGAGCGCAGTGTGTACACCGTGGCAGGTGCCCACTTTGATTGGGGCGAGGTGTTGGCTGCAGGCGGCTCAATGAGTTTGTTTGCCGACAAGCAGCTCATTGAAATTCGTATTCCCTCGGGCAAGCCCGGCAAAGAAGGCAGCGCTGCATTGCAACAAATTGCAGAGTTGGCGGTTGGCAATGACAGCACGCTGACCGTGGTGCTGCTGCCGCGTCTGGATAAAGCGACCAAAAGCTCAGCGTGGTTCAGCGCGTTAGAGAACAACGGCATCAGCGTGCAGATTGACCCGATCGAACGCCATGCACTACCCACTTGGATTGCGCAGCGACTAGGCGCACAACAACAACGTGTGGCAGCTGGCGAAGCGGGGCAACACACCTTGCAGTTTTTTGCTGAGCGTGTGGAAGGTAACTTGCTGGCTGCACACCAAGAAATTCAAAAGCTCGCGCTCTTGTACCCAGAGGGCGAATTGAGCTTTGAACAAGTGGAGCGCGCGGTGTTGAATGTGGCGCGTTACGACGTGTTCAAGCTCTCAGAGGCTGTGCTCAGTGGGCAGCCCCTGCGCGTGCAGCGCATGCTCGATGGTTTGAAGGCCGAAGGCGAAGCCGAGGTGCTGGTGCACTACACACTGGCCGAAGAGATCCGCGCCTTGAAGCGTGTGAAAGATGCTGTGGCATCTGGCAAAGCTTTACCGATGGCCTTGCGCGAGCAGCGCATTTGGGGTCCGCGCGAGCGCTTGTTTGAACGCGTGTTGCCGCGCTTGAGCGTGGGCATGCTCGAAAAATTGTTGCAGTCGGCCCATCAGGTTGACGGCATTGTCAAAGGTTTGAAAACGCCAGAATGGCCCGCAGATAACTGGCAGGCCTTGCACCGTTTGGCCATGCGTTTGTGCCGCGCTTGTATGCCGCGCAATGCTTAACTAGGAAACACACATGACAACTCTCAATGTTGCTGAACACATGCACGCGATGGGCGCACAAGCCAAAGCTGCGTCTGCGCAAATGGCCAAAGCCTCTGCTGCCGTCAAGAACGCCGCGTTGCGCAAACTCGCTGCCTTGCTGCGCGAGAACATCGATTCGCTTCAAGTTGACAATGCCAAAGACATAGAACGCGCCATCGCTGCGGGCCTTGATGCGCCGATGGTGGACCGTTTGAAGCTCACGCCCAAAGTGTTGGAAACCTGCGCACAAGGCTGCGAGCAGCTCGCCGCCATGCCTGACGTGATTGGTGAAATCATTGGCATGAAGCAGCAACCCAGCGGCATTCGCGTTGGACAAATGCGTGTGCCCTTGGGCGTGTTCGGCATGATTTTCGAAAGCCGTCCTAATGTGACGATTGAAGCGGCATCTTTGTCCATCAAGAGCGGCAACGCGTGCATTTTGCGCGGCGGCTCAGAAGCGATTGATTCCAACAAGGCATTGGCCAAGTTGGTGCAGCAAGCATTGAGCGAAAGCGGCTTACCCACCGATGCCGTGCAACTGGTACAGACCACCGACCGCGAAGCTGTGGGTCACCTCATTGCTATGCCTGAGTTTGTGGATGTCATCATTCCGCGCGGTGGCAAAGGCTTGATCGAGCGCATCAGCCGTGAAGCCAAGGTGCCTGTCATCAAACACTTGGATGGCAATTGCCACACTTATGTGGACGACCCTTGCGACATCGATATGGCCGTTGTTGTGGCTGACAACGCCAAGACGCAAAAGTACAGCCCTTGCAACGCCAGCGAAAGCTTGGTGGTGGCGCGTGGTGTGGCGGCAGAATTTTTGCCAAAGATTGGTGCGATCTACGCTGCCAAAGGTGTGGAGATGCGTTGCTGCCCAGAAGCCAAAGCCATCCTCACGCACGTCAAAGGCGCGAACCTCAAAGACGCAACCGAGCAAGATTGGTTTGAAGAATATTTAGGTCCCATCATCAGCGTGAAAGTGGTGGATGGTTTGGATGCAGCCATTGCGCACATCAACCATTACTCCAGCCATCACACCGAGTCCATCCTCACGCGTGATCACATGCATGCCCAGCGCTTTTTGCGTGAGGTCGATTCGTCGAGCGTGATGGTCAATGCCAGCACCCGCTTTGCAGATGGTTTTGAATACGGTTTGGGGGCTGAAATAGGCATTTCAACCGACAAATTCCACGCGCGCGGCCCCGTGGGCATTGAAGGCCTGACTTCGTTGAAATACGTGGTGTTGGGTCAAGGCGAAATTCGCGTTTAAACCACATTTATTCAAGGGGCCGCCCTCTAATGAGGGCATCAAACAACGGTCCTAAAATGACCTCCAACTTCTAGAGACACCATGGTCCCACACCTCATCACCGCCCTCACAGGCCCCATCAACGAGCTTGAGCAGCGCATCCTCGATTCCATGCCCGCCATTGAGCGTTGGTTTCGTTTGGAATGGATGGAGCACACGCCCCCGTTCTATACCTCGGTTGACATCCGAAACGCAGGTTTCAAACTCGCGCCGGTAGACACCAACCTTTACCCAGGTGGATGGAACAACCTCACGCCCGAGATGCTTCCGCTGGCGGTGCAAGCGGCGATGGCCGCGATTGAAAAAATCTGCCCCGAGGCGCGCAACCTGCTGTTGATTCCTGAGAACCACACACGCAACACGTTTTATTTGAGCAACGTGGCGCAGCTACAGCGCATCTTTCAGATGGCGGGTTTGAACGTGCGTGTGGGCTCGATCAACCCAGAAATCAAAGAGAACACCACCTTTGAATTGCCCAATGGTGGCAGCGTCACGCTTGAGCCAGTAATCCGTGGCAAATACCGTCTGGGTTTGAAAGACTTTGACCCTTGCACCATCTTGCTCAACAACGATTTGAGTGCAGGCATCCCCGGCATTTTGGAAGATTTGCACGAGCAGCATTTGTTGCCACCGTTGCACGCGGGTTGGAGTGTGCGCCGCAAGAGCAAACACTTTGAATGCTACGAAGAGGTGAGCAAACGTTTCGGCAAATTGCTCGGCATCGACCCTTGGCTCATCAACCCGATGTTTAACCAATGCGGTGAAGTGAACTTTGCCGAAGGCACGGGGATGGAGTGCTTGCAGTCCAACGTGGATGCCTTGCTCACCAAAATCAAACGCAAGTACAAAGAGTACGGCATCAACGAAAAACCATTCGTCATCGTCAAGGCCGACAACGGCACGTATGGCATGGGCATCATGACGGTGCGCGATGTCAAAGACCTTGAAGCCCTCAACCGCCGCACGCGCAACAAAATGAGCGTGGTCAAAGACGGTCAGTCGGTCAACCAAGTCATCATCCAAGAAGGCGTGTTGACACACGAGCAGTTGAACGACGCTGTGGCCGAGCCCGTGGTCTACATGATGGACCGCTATGTGGTGGGCGGCTTCTACCGCGTGCACGCCGACCGTGGTATTGATGAAAACTTGAACGCGCCAGGGGCCAGCTTTATTCCGCTGGCGTTTGAGCAAAGCGCGCACACGCCTCAGCCCGGCATGAAGCCTGGGGCAAGCACACCAAACCGCTTTTATATGTACGGCGTCATTGGCCGCTTGGCCATGTTGGCTGCGAGTTATGAACTCGAAGCCACCGACCCTGAAGCAGAAAACTACGACTGAGGTTCACGATGGATCAACACGGCAAATCGTCGCTTGCGGCACTCACCCTAGGCGCGATTGGCGTCGTTTACGGCGATATCGGCACCAGCGTGCTGTATGCGATGAAAGAGGTGTTTGGATCTGGGCACGTGGAGTTCACACCCGACAACATCTACGGCATCTTGTCCATCTTCTTTTGGACGTTGACAGTCATCGTCTCCATCAAATACGTGGCTTTGGTGCTGCGTGCCGACAACCACGGCGAAGGCGGCTTGGTGGCCATGCTGGCTTTGGCATCGATGGCGGTCAAAGACCGTCCGGTGCTGCGCCACCGCATGCTGATCGTCGGTATCTTTGGCACGTGTTTGTTTTATGGTGACGGTGTCATCACGCCCGCGATTTCGGTGTTGTCTGCGGTGGAAGGTTTAGAGGTGGTGTCGCCTGCCTTTAAGAAATATGTGATTCCACTCACACTCATCATTTTGTTCGGCTTGTTCGCGGTGCAAAAGAAAGGCACCAGCGGCATTGGTAAATTTTTTGGCCCCATCACCGTGGTGTGGTTTGCTGCCATTGCTGCATTGGGCGTCTATCACATCGCGTCACACCCTGAAATTTTGTGGGCCATCAGCCCGCACTATGCATTGCGCTTCATCTTCACTGAACCTGAAGTGACGTTCTTGATTTTGGGCGCGGTGGTGTTGTGTGTGACGGGCGGTGAAGCCTTGTACGCCGACATGGGCCACTTCGGTAAAAAGCCCATTCGTTTGGCTTGGTTCAGCATCGTCATGCCTGCGCTCACTTTGAACTACTTTGGTCAAGGTGCCTTGTTGCTCAACGAGCCAGAAGCAGTGGCGAACCCCTTCTTCAACATGGCGCCTGAGTGGTTGTTGATTCCCTTGGTTGGCTTGGCGACAGCGGCCACAGTGATTGCTTCACAAGCTTTGATTTCTGGTGCTTTCAGCGTGACCAAGCAAGTGGTGCAGCTGGGCTTTTTGCCTCGCTTGCAAGTGCTGCACACCAGCGTGACGGACACGGGTCAGATCTACATCCCGTTTGTGAACTGGGGTCTGTTTGGTGTCATCGTGTTGGCGGTGATGATGTTCAAGTCATCGAGCAATTTGGCTGCGGCTTATGGCATCGCGGTGTGTACCGACATGCTCATCACCACAGTGCTCACTTTCTTCGTGATTCACTACGGTTGGAAATATCCTTTCTGGTGGTGTTTGGCTGCGACGAGTTTTTTCTTCACGGTCGACTTTGTGTTCTGGGCTTCGAACCTCTTGAAGTTGTTCGAAGGCGGTTGGTTCCCCTTGTTGATCGCATCGGTCATCATGATGCTCATGCTCACATGGCGTGAAGGACGCGGCATCTTGTATGAAAAACGCAAAGAAGATGCCTTGGATTTGGAGAGCTTCTTAGAGGCCGTGTTCATGGCTCCTCCCACACGTGTTGAAGGCACGGCCGTGTTCTTGACATCAGGCAAAGGTGCTGTGCCCAACGCCATGTTGCACAACCTCAAACACAACAAAGTGTTGCACCAGCAAAACTTGTTTGTGAACGTGCAAAACCATGAAGTGCCATGGATTGATGAAGAAGAGCGTTTGCAAATCAAAGCCTTGGGTAACAACTGCTGGCAAATCGAAATTCATTACGGTTTCAAAGACGACCCCGATGTGCCTGGCGCATTGAAACACTTGCATGGTTTGGGTTGCGAAGCTAACCCGATGACCACCAGCTACTTCTTGTCGCGCGACAGCATCGTGCCTACCGTGGGTAGCGGCATGTCGGCGTGGCGCGAAAAACTGTTTGCCCAAATGCACCTCAACGCCAGCTCGGCTGCGGACTTCTTGAATCTGCCTAGCAACTCGGTGGTCGAGTTGGGCAGCAAGATCGAAATCTAAGCCATGCAGATCCTCTTCGTTGCAGACCCGCTGTCGTCCTTCAAGATTTACAAGGACACCACCTTTGCGATGATGCGAGAGGCGCAACGTCGCGGCCATCAAGTGTTGGCCTGTGAGCCGCAAGATATGGTGTGGCAAAGTGGTCAGCAGGTATCGGCACGCGTGCAGCAAGTGCGTTTGACCGGCGACGCTGAGCATTGGTTTGAAGTGCAAAGCGTAGAGGAGCACTTCGCGCTCAAAGACGCTGATGCCATCGTCATGCGCAAAGACCCACCGTTTGACAGCGAGTACTTCTACGCCACGCACTTGCTAGAACAAGCCGAGCGCGAAGGCGCCAAGGTGTTCAACAAGCCTGCCGCTTTGCGGGACCATCCCGAGAAATTGGCCATCTTAGAGTTCGCGCAATTCATCAGCCCTACGCTGGTCACGCGCAGCGCTGATGCCATTCGTGCCTTTCATGCGCAACACCGCGACATCATCTTGAAGCCACTCGATGGCATGGGTGGCATGGGCATCTTCCGTGTGAAAGACGATGGTTTGAATTTAGGTGCCATCATCGAAACGCTGAACCGTGATGGTGCACAAACTGTGATGGTGCAAAAGTTCATTCCTGCGATTGACAAAGGCGACAAGCGCGTGCTCGTCATTGGCGGCAAGGTGGTGCCCTATTGCTTGGCGCGTATTCCGCAAGGTGGCGAAGTGCGGGGCAATTTGGCAGCAGGTGGCAAAGGCGTGGCGCAAGCCATTTCTGCACGCGATCAAGAAATCGCCGAAGCCCTTGGCCCTATCCTCGTCAAGCGTGGTTTGCTGTTGGTCGGCTTGGATGTGATTGGGGACTGTCTCACCGAGGTGAATGTGACCAGCCCTACATGTTTCCAAGAAATTTTCGATCAAACCGGATTCGATGTAGCTGCTATGTTCATTGACGCGCTTGAGCAAGCCACGGCGAATGCTGGCTGATGCGTGGCGTGCGAGTGAAAAGCAACTAGCCCCGCAACTCCCCATCCACAAACACCTTCAACTCCCCCGGCGCAAACGGCGTCCACACCTCGTTGGTTGTCAAAGGCGCAGTGACCACCACAGCCACACGGTCATCGGGTGATGCGTGCTCCGCAAAGTTGATGCTCATGTCTTGGTCACTCAAGGTGGCCTTTGAAAACGGATGCTTGCGTTCGATGTAGCAAAGGTGGGTGGAGGCATGGGCCCACAGTGCCTGACCATTCGACAGCAAAAAGTTGAACGTGCCGTGCTTGGCAATTTGCGGCACCAGCTCTTTCAACGTGAGCGTGAGTTCATCAATTGATGGCACCGTGGCGTGTGACTTGGCCATCTCTTGCATCAACCAACAAAATGCCAACTCACTGTCGGTGTGCCCCACGGGTCTGAAGCTGCCGTGCAAACGAGGCGTGTAGTTTTCTAAATTGCCATTGTGCGCAAACACCCAGTAACGCCCCCACAACTCACGTACGAATGGGTGGCAGTTTTCGAGCGACACCACGCCTTGCGTGGCTTTGCGAATGTGCGAAATCACGTTGCGGCTTTTGATGGGGTACTTGCGAATCAACTCGGCCACGGGGGAAGTGCTGGCGGGTAAGTGGTCGATGAAGTGACGTAGGCCACGGTCTTGTTCGGAGCCTTCAAAAAACGCAATGCCCCAACCATCGGCATGATGGTCGGTCACGCCTGCGCGTTGCGCGAATCCGCTGAAGCTGAAGGTAGCGTCTGTTGGGTTTTTGCAGTTCAGACCGAGCAGTTGGCACATGGCGATTCAATCAAACAATCAGAGGACTTGTGGGCGTGGTTGGCGAATGCGCCAAGCCGCTAACAGCGCCAGCATACACACGCATGCCAGCACCAAAAATACTTCGTCAAACGCTGCCAATCGGGTGGCTGAGGTTGCGGTGTTTTTCAAGGAGTCGCCGTGTGCAGCCAGTCGCCATTCCAGCAAGATGCCACACAGGCTCACACCTGCAGCACCACCGAGCATGCGTAAAAAGTTGATCACACTCGCACCTTGCGGAATCAAGCTGCCATCCATGCCGCGCATGGCACCGATGTTGAGTGAGGGCAAGATGAAGCCTAGGCCGACGCGCCCCAAAATGGCGAAGACCACCAGCACCCACAAACCCGTTTGTAAATTCACGGTGAGCATGAGGGCAAAAGAAAGTGCCAACAACACCAAGCCAAAGCTCACCATCAAGTGTGTGGGGTGTGTGCTCGAGTAGCGACCCACAATGGCAATCGTCAAAGCCAACAACAAACCCGATGGCAACAACAAAGTGCCCACGTAGCTCGGTGACAAACCAAGTCCAAGCTGCAAATACAAGGGTAATAAGTAGGTAGAGCCAAACATTGCAATACCGTAAATAAACGCCACAGTGGTTCCCATGGCAAATGGGCGGTGGGTGAACAACGCTAAGTTCATCAGTGGCTTGCCATCATGGCGCGTTTGCACACGTTGCCACATCACAAAGCCTACCGTGCACAACACGGCTGCGCCAATCAAAGTGAGTGAGCCCGTCAGATTGCCGCCGTGCAACATCACCAAGCCATTGAGCAAGCACAACGTGCCCACGGTGGCGAGTGCAAGGCCACCTAAATCAAGCGAAGGTTTGCCGTGGTTGGCGCTCACGCCACCAGGTGCTGTGGTGGGCACATAGCGCATCGCCATCCACAGAGAAATCGTGCAAAACGGCACGACCATGAAGAACAAAGAGCGCCAACTCATCCAGTCCACCAGCAAGCCACCTATGCTGGGGCCTAGAGCGGGTGCCAACACCACGCCCATGCCAAAAAAGCTATTGGCTCGGCCTTGCTCAGAGGTGTCAAACGCACGCAAGATGATGATGGCGGGAATGGGTTGCACCACGCCCGCTGCCAAGCCTTCAATCACACGCGCGGCCAGCACCAAGTTGTAGTCTGCTGACAGCCCGCCTGCGATGCCCGCGCTGAGCAGCACCAACATGCAGCCCATGTAGGTGCTGCGGTAGCCAAAGCGTGCTAACAGCCACGGGGTGGTCAGCATCGAAACAGTCATGGCCACCATGAAGCTAGAGCTCACCCACTGCGCAGACTCTTGACCAATACCAAACTGCAAGCTCATATCGGGAATGCCCACGTTCATGATGGTGGACGACATGATGGCAGCCATCGAGCCAATCATCACGGTGGTCAGCATCAACCAACGGTGACGCGAGCCGTAGCGGCTTTGCAGGTCAGCCAGTGAACCGCGTTCAGCCATGGGCTTCTTTCGTGGCACAGGCTTGGCAAATGCAAGCTTTGTTTTGCGCAGCGGCGGGTACTTTTGCCAACAGCTCGGGCGAAAACGACACGTTCACACACCAGCACTTGGCCACAGGTTGGCCCGTGTTTTTGGCGACTTCCATGGCGCATTGATTGGGTTGGCCGCACAAAGGGCAGGCGCAAGCATCAACAGGGGCCGGTAGGGTTTTTGGCATATCTCAAAGTGTAGCGAAGCGAACAAGGCACAATCACAAACGCCTATGTACGAATTCCCGCCCACGCCAGAGGCCGCCCAGTTGCGGCTTGATCATGTCAGCCCCAAAGACTATGCGCACACGCGCAATGCGCTGGATGGTGCGGTCACGCATTTGTCACCCTACCTCACGCACGGGTTTTTGAGCGTGCCCGATGTGGCCAGTGCCATGTACCACCAGTACCGTGTGGGCGTGCAACACAAGCTCATTTACGAGTTGGGTTGGCGCGAATACTTTCAACACATGCATCACCATTTGGGCGATGGCATTGGGCAGTCATTGCGCGAAGGCGTGTTGCCTGATGCTGAATACAGCACCGAGTTGCCCGAAGACGTGCGCCACGCTTGCACCCGCGTGCCCGTGATCGACAACGCCATTCGCATGCTCTACACCACGGGCTATTTGCACAACCATGCGCGCTTGTGGGTGGCCAGCTACATCGTGCATTTGCGCAAAGTGCATTGGCGCGTGGCTGCCGATTGGATGTACAGCCATTTGCTAGACGGTGACATCGCCAGCAACTACCTCAGCTGGCAATGGGTCGCAGCGACGGGTAGTCACAAGCCATATTTGTTCAATGCGGATACGGTTGAAAAATTCGCCCCCGAAATTTGGCACAGCCGCGGCACATCGATTGATGTGAGTTACGAGCTGATGGAGATCTTGGCGACCAGCCAGGCCACCGTGGCGCAAGTGCGCAAGAACGAATTGGCTTGGGATGAGCCAGCGGTGTTGGCAGAGCCACCCGCTGAGTTGGGTTTTGCAAAACCTGTCGCCGCGGATGTGGCTGGCAAGCATGTATGGCTTGTTCATCCTTGGGCGCTGGCTAATTTGCCAACTGATTTGCCTGAGGATGTGGTGTGTGTCGCGGTCGCGTTTACAGAGCATGCGACGGCGCATCCATGGAATGCCTTGCGCTGGAACTTCGTAGGCGAACGTATGGCGGCACTCACGCCACACCGTTGGTTCGCATCAGCTGAAGAAGTGATGCAGGCGTTGGCTGCTGCACAGAGTGCGCAAACCGTGGCGCATTTGTGCTTGCCAGAATTCACCGAAAGCCAAGTGCAACTGCGACCTGCGCCACGCTTGTTCCGTCACATCGACAAACCGATGGACTCATTCAGCAAATGGTGGGTGCAGGTGAACAAGAATGTGCGGCATTTGCAGCAACTCGTCTATCCCATGCCTACTCGTGGGCCAACGCCCTCAGCGAGCTGAGAGGTGTTTTATTCGCCAGGCGCTGGCGTGACCTTGGTGATGAAGTGCTCTGTTTCGCCAAAGCAAGTGGGCAAGCCACGGTGCTGTTCGTACTCCAACACCACTTTTTGACCAATGTGGGCATTGATTTGATCTGCCACGGCGGTGTCGCGCACGGTGAATTCAAACTTCTCTGGAATGGCAGGCATGACGGCCAAAGCGCGGACTTGCTCGCCCTCCCATGATTTGCAAACCCAGCCTTTGTAAGAGAGCTTTTGCACGTAGCCCACACTTTCGCCTTTGGAGTAGGTGAAGTTGTAGGCAAACAGCAAATAAGCACCCGCTGCAATGACCACGGTTAAAACCAAACCGACGACCGTGCGCAGTGCAAAGCGAATGAGGGTGCTGATGACGTTGGATGACATGGTGTTTGCCTGATAGGAAAAGCTAAATCATAGTGCGCCACGCCCACAAAAAACGGCTCCCGTGGGAGCCGTTTTTTCTTAAAGCCATTCCTTACTAGGCGGTGCCTGCTTTGACTCTCAGGCGCCATGCGTGCAACAAAGGCTCGGTGTAGCCGCTAGGCTGCTCTTTGCCTTTGAATACCAAGTCGAGGGCGGCTTGGTAAGCCGCACCTTTGGCATAGCGACCAGCCATGTTTTGGTACAGCTTGTCGCCTGCGTTTTGCTTGTCTACCACCGACGCCATGCGTTTGAAAGTTTCTTTGACTTCAGCGGGTGTCACCACGCCGTGGTGCAACCAGTTGGCGATGTGTTGGCTAGAAATGCGCAAGGTCGCGCGGTCTTCCATCAAGCCGACGTTGTGGATGTCTGGCACTTTGGAGCAGCCCACGCCTTGGTCTACCCAGCGCACCACGTAGCCCAAGATGCCTTGCACGTTGTTGTCCAACTCTTGTTGTTTCTCAGCAGCTTTCCAGTTGGCCTTGGCGACTACAGGCACTTGCAGCAAATCGTTCAAGAGGCTGTCGCGTACTTTGTTGTAGTCGACCTTCTCCAACTCTTTTTGCACATCGACCACTTTGACTTGGTGGTAGTGCATGGCGTGCAACACAGCCGCTGTGGGGCTGGGCACCCATGCGGTGTTGGCACCTGCTTTGGGGTGACCAATTTTTTGCTTCAGCATCTCGGCCATCATGTCAGGCATGGCCCACATGCCCTTGCCGATCTGCGCCTTGCCACGCAAGCCGCATGACAAGCCAGCCAACACGTTGTTCTTTTCGTAGGCTTGAATCCATGCGCTGGTTTTCATATCGCCTTTGCGCAACATGGGGCCAGCCAACATGGCGGTGTGCATTTCGTCGCCGGTGCGGTCCAAAAAGCCGGTGTTGATGAACGCGACGCGGCTGGCAGCAGCCGCGATACAGGCTTTCAAGTTCACGCTGGTGCGACGCTCTTCGTCCATGATGCCCAGCTTGACGGTGCTGTCAGCTAAGCCCAAAACTCTCTCAACACGGCCAAACAATTCGCAGGCAAACGCCACTTCGGTGGGGCCGTGCATTTTGGGCTTGACGATATACACAGAACCTGTGCGTGAGTTGCGAATGCCTTTTTTGCCGTGGCCTTGCAAGTCGTGCAAAGCGATGGTGGTGGTGATGACCGCGTCCATGATGCCTTCTGGAATTTCGTGCATCGCGCCGTCTTTGCCTTTGTAAAGAATGGCGGGGTTGGTCATCAAGTGACCCACGTTACGAAGGAACAGCAATGAGCGGCCATGCAATTTGACGGGTTGGCCGTCTTTGCCTTTGTACTCGCGGTCGGCGTTCAAGCCGCGTGTGAAGGTCTTGCCACCTTTTTCAACCGTCTCGGTCAAGGTGCCTTTGACGATGCCCAACCAGTTGCCATAAGCCAGCACTTTGTCGTCCGCATCCACCACGGCCACGGAGTCTTCCAAGTCTAGGATGGTGGACAAGGCAGCTTCCACAATCAGGTCGCTCACGCCGGCGGGGTCAGTCGCGCCGATGGCGGTGTTGCGGTTGATTTGCAAGTCGAGGTGCAAGCCATTGTGCACAAATAGCACAGAAGAAGGCTCAGCCATCTTGCCTTGGAAGCCCACGAATTGAGCGGCCTTGGCCAGCTTGGTGGTTTTGCCGCCTTTCAAGGTGACGACCAATTCGCCGTTCACCACAGCGTAGCCAGTGGAGTCGATGTGTGAACCGCTTTTCAATGGCACGGTACGGTCGAGCACAAAGCGTGCGTATTGAATGACCTTCGCGCCGCGCTTGGGGTTGTAAGCGCTGCCTTTTTCACAGCCATGTGTTTCAGGCAAAGCATCCGTGCCGTACAACGCGTCATACAAAGAACCCCAACGTGCGTTGGCTGCGTTCAAGGCGTAGCGTGCATTGAGCACGGGCACCACGAGTTGTGGGCCAGCTTGCAAGGCCAATTCGGCGTCGACGTTCTTCGTTGTCGCTTTGACCTTCTCGGGTTGTGGCACGAGGTAGCCAATCTTTTCCAAGAACTTGCGATAGGCCTTCATGTTTTTGATGGGGCCTGGGTTGGCGGTGTGCCAAGCGTCCATTTCGGTTTGCAGGCGGTCACGCTCAGCCAACAAAGCGATGTTTTTGGGTGCCAAGTCTTGCACGATGGCATCGAAACCTTTCCAGAATTTCTCGCTGCTCACGCCGGTGTCGGGCAACACTTTGGTCTCGATGAATTTGTACAAGTTGGTGGCAACTTGCAAGCTACGTACTTGCGTGCGTTTCGTGGTGTCTTGGCTCATGGTGAGTTCTCTCTGGATAAATCAAAAAGGGGAAATCAGGACGAATCTTATTGGATTGCGCTGTGTGGATTGCATCGCCAGCTTTTGGGCTGTCGTGACAAATTGGTAGGTAATCGGTGTTGTGCGTGCTTTTATTTTTCAGGCGCTAACAAGTGGCCGTGACGCAAACCGCGCCAAGTGCTGAGTGTCAAACCCAAAATCAACAACGATGTGATGGCCAGCAGCAAGGTGGCGGGCATTTGCAGCCAAGCACCGCCGGGGGCATGTGTCATGCGCAAAGTGAGTGAGGTGAAGGCAGCCAAAGGAAAGCTCATGCCCCAGTTGGCCATGCTGAAGGCTTGTTCACGAATGGTGCTGATTTGAGTGATGGCCAGCATCAAGAAGAATGCGCCAACGCCCCACAACATCCACACCAAGGTCAACGGGGCGTCCAGTTGCAACAAACTCAAACCACCAATGGAGGGAGGCACCAAGGTGATGAACCAACTCGGTGCCAAACGTGCAGGCAATGGGCCGGCTTGCGCCAGACGCACAAACATCAAGGTTTGCAGAACCGTCCATAAAAACATGCCGATGCCAAACTGCGCGGTAGCCCAAGTCTCTAAACCAATGCTCACGCCACCCAAGGGGGCAAGGACATTGCCCACCACAGGAATGAAAAACACAGGCGTGAAGGTGGCCCACTGCAGACCACCGTTTTCTGCGTTGTTAAGCCAACGTTCAATGACCCAAACAGTGGCTGCAATTTCCAAGATAGAGCCAACGCACCAGAGGAACGTCAGCGCTGTGTCGAGGTTGCGGTTGGTGCCCCAAAACAAATTGATGCCCAAGCTGGCCAGCAACAAAATAGAAATAGGCAAGGTCGCCATGAATGCATGACGCACGGGGTGGCGCATGTCGGCGACCACGGCATTCGGGTGTGCTTGCAAACGCACGATGCAGGCCAAGCACAACAGCACAAAAATAAATTGCGCAACGATGGCGGCGACCAAGCCCAATCCAAGTGCGGTGTCGCCAAACACATCGGTGGCACGCAGCCAGGCTTGCGACAAACCACACCAACCCATCACCATGGCAAACCAAGCCGGTGCAAGGTACTCAAGAAGCGCAACGGCGCGTGTGATTCGGCTGGGGCGATGCGTAGATGCTTGGGTGTTCATGGCTTGATTTTAGGCGGTGGGGGTGTTTTCGCGCCCGTGGATAATCGATGCATGGACAAACTCAAAGCCTTTGAGTCTTTTGTGTCAGTGGCGTCTAAAGGTAGCTTGACCGCTGCCGCCAAAGCCGAGGGCGTTGCACCCGCCATCATGGGGCGCCGCTTGGACAGCTTGGAAGCCCATTTGGGCGTCAAGCTCTTGGTGCGCACCACGCGGCGCATCACGCTCACACACGAAGGCACGGCATTCCTTGAAGACTGTCAACGCTTGCTGGCCGAGGTGGCCAATGCCGAAGCGAGCGTGAGTGCGGGCGGTCTCAAAGCCAGTGGGCATTTGCGTGTGACAGCACCAGCGGGCTTTGGTCGCCGTCATGTGGCGCCCTTGGTGCCAAAGTTTCACAGCATGCACCCAGATGTGACCGTGTCACTCAATCTGAGCGACCGCGTGGTCGATTTGGCTGCCGAAGGTTTTGACTGCGCAGTGCGCGTGGGTGATTTGCCCGACTCATCACTGGTGAGTGTGCGCATGGCTGACAACCGCCGCTTATGTGTAGCCACCCCCGAATTCATCAAACGCTATGGCACGCCTAAGGTGCCGAGCGATTTGATGCGCTTCAAATGTTTGACCTTGTCGAGTGATGCATCGCAAACCCGTGGCTGGGCATTTCGTGTGCCCGTCAGTGGGAAAGGTCATGAAGGCCCAACCCATGAAGTGATTCACTTGCGCCCCAGTGGCCCCATGGATTGCTCAGATGGACAAGTCCTGCACGATTGGTGCTTGGCAGGCCATGGCATTGCATGGCGCAGCACATGGGAAGTGGAATCGGAAATTCAAAAAGGGCTTTTGGTCCCTGTCTTGGAGGACTTCGCTGCGCCACCCAACGGCATTTACGCCGTGTTTTCGCAACGCAAACACTTGCCGTTGCGTTTGCGTTTGTGGATTGATTTCTTGAAAGACCACTACGGACATGCCAACTACTGGGGTGCTGCAGCATGAGGACACTCTCTGTTTGAGAAATGGTGGCTTTGCGTGATATGCGCACTACATACAAAGCTTACGCTTATTGTTTGATCTGTAGCGGATAAACTCTTTTGCAAACCAAAGTTGCAACATTTGGTGTGACTATTTCAAAGTCTTGCAAATGCGAAAAATTCTTACTCTTCCCTTTTTTCTATTAACAGCCAATTTATGTATTGCAGCGACTTTGAGCTTTGAATGCAAGTTCAATCTTGAGGCCACATCCAGTGGATTGAATAAACAATCCCCGCTTTTCGAGTTGCGATTCATTAGCGATGATGAAAAGAAGTCCGCTTATTTGATGGGTAACAACGGGTCTGCAGAGGTGAAGGCCATTCAAAACGCTGGTGGTATCAGCTTTGTTGAAATCACTACTTCGGGCAACGTCATGGTGACGACGATCGCGAAATCTGGCGAGGCTGTACACAGTAGAAATGCTGTGATGCAGTCTCAGTTGGTTTCATCTCAGTATTACGGTAAATGTGTTGCTAAGTAATAAGCAATGAATGGCCCTGTCGATGAGTATTTAGGCGAAGAGACGCCAAAAGCAAAATTAAGAACAGCACAAGCAGTATTGGGGCTGGCATTCAGATTAAATGTTGAAGTCCAACATGACCGTATTTCACGTGAGTTATTTGACAGAGACGTCGAGATCTTGACAGGAGAGAGAGGAGTTCGATTACCTGCCTACCCTGAAGGCACTAAGCATGACTTGATTCTGGGTATGCACAACCTTGTCTTAATAGCAATTGGTTCAAGTGCATTGACTGCTGATGAGGTCTTAGAGCAGGTTTTTGGCAAGCAAGATAAAGAAGTTAGCCGCCAAGGTCTTCGTGCCGTTGTAAATCAAGTTAGGAATGCTTTTGCGCATTCTCCGTGGCGTCCGAAGTGGCTAATCAAGGAGCACCTTCGTAAGAAATACGAAGTTTATTTGGGTGATCCAGAAGGGATTACTTTTGATGCAACAACGCTTCATGGCAAAGGGTTACAGCCAGAAGACTTTGGTGGTTTAGAGGCTTGGGTCAATATCCTGCGATATTGCGAACAGATCGTGCCAGATGAGCATTGTGTATGAGTGGTAGCTTGCCGCCCCGTAAAATCTAGCCATGCTCCAAGTTAAACAAGAATTGCTGGCCGCCCTGAGCCAAGCCCTCGACGGTTTGTTGCCCGGTTCTGGCAACAAAGCCGCGTTTGAATCCCCCAAGGTCGCCGCGCATGGCGACTACGCCATTACGGCCGCCATGCAGTTGGCCAAGCCCCTCAAGCTCAACCCCCGTCAGTTGGGTGAACAGTTGCGTGATGCCTTGCTGGCCGCGCCCGCCTATCAACAGTGGGTGCAAGACATTGAGATTGCAGGCCCCGGCTTTATCAACATCCGTTTGAAGCCAGCCGCCAAACAACAAATCGTGCGCGAGGTGTTGGCTGCCAAAGAGCAATTCGGTTTTCAAGCTGAAAACGGCCAACGCGTGTTGGTCGAGTTTGTGTCGGCCAATCCCACCGGCCCATTGCATGTGGGTCACGGTCGCCAAGCGGCGTTGGGCGATGCGATTTGCAATTTGTTTGAAACCCAAGGCTGGAACGTCTACCGCGAGTTTTATTACAACGACGCGGGCGTGCAAATCAACACCTTGGCTAAGAGCACACACTTCCGCGCCCAAGGCTTCAAGCCCGGCGACGATTGCTGGCCTGTGGACCCTGAAAACCCAGAGAGCAAAGCGTTTTACAACGGCGACTACATCCAAGACATCGCCACCGATTTCTTGGCGGGCAAAACCGTCAAGTCCGACGACCGCGAATTCACCGCCAGCGGCGATGTGAACGATGTGGACGGCATGCGCGAGTTCGCCGTGGCTTACCTGCGCCACGAGCAAGACCTTGACTTGAAAGCCTTTGACGTCAAGTTCGACAACTACTACCTCGAGAGCAGTCTGTACACCAGCGGCAAAGTGGCCGACGCGGTGAGCCGCTTGCAAGCGGCTGGCAAAACGTACGAGCAAGACGGCGCGCTGTGGCTCAAGTCCACCGACTATGGCGACGACAAAGACCGTGTGATGAAAAAGACAGACGGCACCTACACCTACTTTGTGCCAGACGTGGCGTACCACATCACCAAGTGGGAGCGGGGCTTCACCAAGGTGGTGAACATTCAAGGCACAGACCATCACGGCACGATTGCCCGTGTGCGCGCTGGCTTGCAAGCCGCCAATGTGGGCATTCCCGAGGGCTACCCCGACTACGTGCTGCACACCATGGTGCGCGTGATGCGCGGCGGCGAAGAAGTGAAGATTTCCAAACGCGCGGGCAGCTACGTGACCTTGCGTGACTTGATTGAGTGGACCAGCAAAGACGCCGTGCGCTTCTTCTTGCTGAGCCGCAAGCCCGACACCGAGTACACCTTCGACGTGGACTTGGCCGTGCAAAAGAACAACGACAACCCCGTGTACTACGTGCAATATGCGCACGCGCGCATCTGCTCGGTGCTGCGTGCGTGGGCTGAAAAAGACGGTGGCGATGTGGCTGCGCTCAAAGACGTGGACTTGTCTGCGCTCGAAAGCCCCCAAGCGCAAGCCCTCATGTTGCAACTGGCCAAGTACCCAGCGATGTTGACTGCCGCATCGGCAGACTTTGCGCCGCACGACGTGACTTTCTACTTGCGCGATCTCGCGGCTAGCTACCACAGCTACTACGATGCCGAGCGCATCTTGGTCGACGATGAAGCGGTGAAAAAGGCGCGCTTGGCGCTGGTGGCTGCGACAGCGCAAGTGCTGCACAATGGCTTGGCTGTGTTGGGTGTGTCAGCGCCCGCCAGCATGTAACGAGTGGAGAATTCGCGCATGAATCAGCAGCGTGGCAGCACTTTGATTGGCTTCATCCTAGGTCTTGTGGTCGGACTTGGCGTGGCGCTGGGCGTGGCCATCTACGTCACCAAAATGCCCATTCCTTTCATGACCAAAGGGCAAACACGCACGGCAGACTCTGATGCCGCGGAGGCTGAGAAAAATAAAGACTGGGACCCTAATGCACCGCTGTATGGCAAGAAAGGCGCCAAGTCTGATGAGAGTAAAACCGAGGTCAAGGCAGATCCTAAGCCTGATGCTGCGACCAAGGTGGATGCCAAGAGTGCTGACCCCTTAGGCGATTTGGTGAAAAAGACAGCAGAGCCTAAGCCGGAACCCAAACCGAAATCTGAGCCGAAGCCTGTTGAGGCCAAAGTGCTTGAACCGAAAGCCGCAGAGCCCGGGGCGGAGAATAAATCTGCGAATGCAGACCCGTTTATTTATTTTGTGCAAGCTGGCGCATACCGAACCAATGAAGAGGCGCAAGCGCAACGTGCCAAGACCGCTTTGTTGGGCTTAGACACCAAAATCAGCGAGCGTGACCAAGGCGGGCGTACGGTTTACCGTGTGCGCGTAGGTCCGCTCGACAAAGCCGAAGCCGAACGGGTGCGTGCCAAGCTGGATGCTGCGCACATTGATTCCGCCATGGTGCGGGTACAACGTTAAACACCAAGAGGTAACTTATGAAGCGTCGTGATTTTTCTTTCGCTGCGATCAGCGCTGCTGCCGTGACGAACTTGCCCGTCGTTGTTCACGCACAAGGGCCCGCCCCTGCGAAGAAGCCAGTGGAAGGCACAGATTACTTGCCGCTGGACAAGCGTGTGCCGACCGATGTGGGTGTCGGCAAGATTGAAGTGATCGAATTCTTTTGGTACAGCTGCCCACATTGCAATGCGTTTGAGCCTCAGTTTACCGCTTGGAAAAAAGCTGCCCCGAAAGATGTGGTGATTCAACGTGTGCCCGTGCGTTTTCGCGATGATTTTGAACCTCAACAACGCACGTATTACGTGTTTGAGGCGCTCAACATGGTGGATGCTTTGCATGGCAAGTTGTTCCATGCCATCCATACCGAGCGCCAACAACTCAACACGCCTCAGGCTTTGGCAGCTTGGGCTGACAAGAATGGCTTGCCAGAAAAGAAGTTCATGGAGGCCTACAACAGCTTCGGTGTTGCCAGCAAAGCGCGCCGTGCCACGCAGTTGCAAGAAGCCTTTAAGGTGCAAGGCGTGCCGTCCTTGGGCGTGGCGGGGCGTTTCTACACCGATGGCTCTTTGACGCAAACCATGGATCGTGCGCTGCAGGTGGCCGAGTACTTGATCGGTGAAGTTCGTCGCGGCCGCTAAGTCTTTGTCCGCCTTGCATGGCGGGGTCAGCACGAAAATTGCTTTATTGATGGTTAGAATGCTTTAACTCAACGAGCAATATCCGTGCCTTGACCTCATTTGCTTCTTTCTCACTTGCTTTGCTGATGGCCATTGTGCCGGTAGCGGCGTCGGCGGAAAAAGCAGATCGTGACAAACCCACGCACATTGAAGCCGATAACTTGGTGCACGACGAGCTTAAGCAAGTCAGTATCTTTACGGGACGTGCGGTCATGACGCGAGGCACCATGATCATGCGAGGTGCACGCATCGAGATGCGTGAAGATGCGGATGGCTACCAGTTTGGTGTCATCCTTCCTGAACCGGGCAAACGTGCTTTTTTTCGACAAAAGCGTGAAGGTAACGATGACTTCATGGAAGGCGAAGCCTTGCGCATCGAGTTTGATGGGAAGGCAGATCGGATCACGCTCATTGATCAGGCTGAAGTGCGCCGTTATCGTGGCGCGACGCTCAATGACACCATGCTTGGCAAGCTAATCATTTACGAAAATTTGACCGATGTGTTCAGCATTGATGGCCACTTACCTCAAGACGCTGGCAAGGGTGTTGTGGGTCGAGTCAAAGTCGTTTTAGCGCCGCGCAATAAAACATTGGAAAAACCGTGATCGAAGTGCTCACCCCAACTGATGCAGCAGAGATGAGCGAAAGCCGCTTGGAGGCTCGCCATTTGCAAAAAGCCTATGGCAGCCGTCAAGTGGTGCACGACGTCTCGATTTCCGTGAGAAAAGGTGAAGTGGTTGGTTTGTTAGGCCCTAACGGCGCAGGTAAAACCACTTCGTTTTACATGATTGTGGGCTTGGTGCGTGCCGATGGTGGCAGCATCACGATTGATGGCGAGCCTGTGGCGCATTTGCCCATTCATCGCCGCTCGCGTTTGGGGTTGAGCTATTTGCCGCAAGAGGCGTCTATTTTTCGCAAGTTGAATGTGGAAGACAACGTGCGTGCGGTGTTAGAGCTACAACGTGATGACGACGGCAAGCCCCTGCACAGCGATGAAATTGAAAAGCGATTGACAGCGTTGTTGCAAGAGTTGCGTGTGGAACATCTGCGCATGTCGCCCTCTCTGGCCTTGTCGGGCGGTGAGCGTCGACGCGTCGAGATTGCACGCGCTTTGGCCACCAATCCTCGTTTCATCTTGTTGGACGAACCCTTTGCGGGTATCGATCCGATTGCTGTGATTGAGATTCAACGCATCATTGGTTTCTTGAAAGCGCGTGGCATGGGGGTGTTGATCACCGACCACAATGTGCGCGAAACGCTTGGCATTTGTGACCACGCGTGCATCATCAGCGATGGTCGTGTGTTGGCGCAAGGAACGCCGCGCGAAATCATTGAAAACGTGGATGTACGCCGCGTTTACCTTGGCGAACATTTCCGAATGTGATCGAGCATCATGAAACAAGGCTTATCACTCCGCGTTTCCCAACATCTGGCGCTCACGCCCCAGTTGCAGCAGTCGATCCGACTGCTGCAGTTGTCGACGCTGGAGTTGAGCCAAGAGATTGAGCAAATGCTCGATGAGAACCCGTTTCTAGACAAAGACTTTGAAGAAGCCCCTCGCGAAGAATTTGGTTTAGACAAGGCTGATACACCTGCGCGCGATGACGAGGTGGAGACCACGCGCGAGGTGCCATCTCTCGATGGCGTCATGTCCGAAATCAGTGTAGATAACACAGCCAGCGACACTGAGCCAAGTGTGGACGGTGTGGCTGAGAGCTGGGATGGCGACGGCAGCGTGGAGTTTTCTGCGGACGATTCTGAGTGGGGCGGCGACGCGCCCGCGAGCAACAGCAACAACACCGCAGACAGTGATGCTGCCGATGCGACTGAGCTGGCGCGCATGCAAGAGTCGCTGGCCTCGCATTTGCATCGCCAAGCACTGGCTTTGCGCTTGAGCCCTACTGATCAAGCTGCCTTGCGTTATTTGATTGAAAACCTCAACGACGACGGCTACCTGGAAGACACCTTGCGCAGCTTGGCCGAAGGTTTGGGTGGCGACGACGAAGAGCAAATCGAAGAGCTCGAACACCGCTTCCAAGTTGCCTTGTCACTGCTGCAAAGCCTAGAGCCTGTGGGCGTGGGTGCACGCGATTTGGCCGAGTGCTTGACACTGCAACTCAAAGCCTTGGAGCCCAAGGGTGAAGAAGCTTTGCAGATCCGTGACACAGCCATTCGCATGTGCAAGCAACCGATGGACATGTTGGCCAAACGCGATTTCAAACGCTTGGCCGTGTTGGTGGGCGACAGCGAAGCCAATGTGAAAGTGGCCATTGCGTTGATTGGCCGCTTAGAGCCCAAGCCCGGCCGCCGCTTTGCAGATGTTGAGCGTCATGTGGTGGTGCCCGATGTGTTGGTCACCCGTGTGGGCAAGTCAACTACTGCTCCGAAATTCAAGGTGGCTTTGAACCCCGATGTGATGCCCCGTTTGCGCGTGCACGACATTTACGCCAACGCACTCAAAGGCGGCAAAGGCGAAGCGCATGCGGGTTTGCAACAGCGCTTGCAAGAAGCGCGTTGGTTCATCAAAAACATCCAGCAACGCTTTGACACCATCTTGCGTGTGAGCAACGCGATTGCCGAGCGTCAAAAGAACTTCTTCATCCACGGTGAGCTCGCCATGCGCCCCATGGTGCTGCGGGAGATCGCCGAAGAGTTGGGGCTACACGAGTCCACCATCAGCCGTGTGACGACCAATAAATATATGAGCACGCCCTACGGCACGTTTGAGCTCAAGTATTTCTTTGGCTCTGGCCTTGAGACAGAGAGCGGCAACAACGCGTCGAGTACAGCGGTGCGTGCGCTCATCAAACAATTTGTGGCGAGCGAAAACCCTAAAAAACCGCTGTCGGATAATCAGCTTTCCGAAATGCTCAAAGAGCAAGGCATTGAGTGCGCTCGCCGCACCGTGGCCAAATACCGTGAGGCGCTGCGTATTGCGCCCACGACATTGCGCAAAGCGCTCTAAAGAAATCTATGAACCAACTGCATCTTTTCCTGCCCTGTGCGGCGGGCGTTGAAACCTATCTGGCCGAAGAGGTTCGGCACATCACGGGCGTGGGTGACGAAGACTTGCGCGTGTTTCGTGCCGGTGTGATGGTGCGCACGTCGTGGCGCGATGTGTTGAAACTCAACTTGCACAGCCGCTTGGCGCAGCGTGTGTTGGTGGAGTTGTCACACACGATGTATCGCCAAGAACAAGACCTGTACCGTGCGGCGTGTGAGGTGGCGTGGGAGTTGTGGTTCTCCCCCAAAGAGACGTTCAAGATTGAAATCACCGCGCAGCACAGCCCCTTGAAGAGTTTGAACTTTGCGGCCTTGAAAGTGAAAGATGCCGTGGCGGATCGCTTCCGTCACAAGTTTGGTGTGCGCCCTGATGTCAACACACAGTGGCCCGATGCGCGCATCTATGTGCACCTGACCACCGATGAGTGCACGCTCTACATCGACACCTCGGGTGAGCCACTGTTCAAACGCGGTTGGCGCGCTGACAAAGGCGATGCACCGCTGAAAGAAACCCTCGCCGCCGCCATGCTGGCCGCAAGCGGTTGGAGCATGGGCGATGGCACACCCGCCAACCCCGACGGACTTGCGGCCCAAGGCGTGCCGCTGTATGACCCCTGCTGCGGCAGCGGCACGATCGCGGTGGAAGCAGCACAAATTGCTTGCAACATCGCGCCGGGGTCGATGCGCAAATTTGGTTTCCAAAAACTCATTCCTTACCAAGAGCACGTATGGCATGGTTTGCTCGATAACGCCCGCGCGCAAGAGTGTGAGCCGCGTGCCCAAGTGTTCGGCAGTGATGTGGCCTTCCGTATGGTTGACTTTGCGCAGCGCAACGCCGAGCGCGGCGGTGTGGCACACGCGGTGCAGCTCAGAGGCGGTGATGCCTTGCAGCGCATGCCGCCCTGCGATGTGCCAGGTGTGATGTTGGTCAACCCGCCCTACGGCGAACGTATTGAAGCCGCAGGTATTGCGGGCGCTGCTCGCCGTGCGCGCTACTCACCACCTACCGAATATGTGTCGCCCTACGAAGACGTGAATCAAAACGGCGACGCTGGTTTTGATGATGCGGCTTATGGCGGCGGCATGGTGCGCGATGACATGCCACGTTTTGGCGCGCGCGATATTGCGCAAACCGAAGACGGTGGTGATTTCTTTGCCCAGCTTGCCAGCCACTGGAAGAAAAACTACGCAGGTTGGAGCGCTTGGATGCTGACGCCTGACCTCAAGCTGCCCAGCCGCATGCGCTTCAAAGAGTCGCGTCGCGTACCCATGTGGAACGGCCCGATTGAATGCCGCATGTTTCGCTTTGACTTGCGTGCGGGTTCGATGCGCAACAAGCCATGACAGCCGTGCGCGTGGTGCTCGACACCAACATCGTGCTCGACCTTTGGCTCTACAAAGATGCAGCTACACCTGCGTTGTTAGAAGCGCTTGAAAGCAAGTCTGTGCAGTGGCTCGCGACGCAAGTCATGCGTGACGAGTTAGAGCGCGTACTGGCTTACACGCACATTGCCAGTCGTTTGGCGTTCAGCCAGCTCAAGGCGCAAGACATCTTGAATCAGTTTGATGCGCATGCGCAGCTGATGCCTGTTGCGCCCAAGTGCCAGTTTGTGTGCAAGGATGGCGATGATCAAAAGTTCATTGATCTCGCAGCACAACACCAAACTCAACTCATCAGCAAAGACAAAGCGGTGTTGACCATGCGCAACCGCACGGCGCGTTTGGGTGTGGCGGTGGGTAAAGTGTTTCCAGCGGCTTTGCCCGCTTCAAAGGACGGCAGGCTTTGAGTGCTGTGTGAAGCGCATCGAGGCTTCAGTGTTGTTGCAATAAATCGAGCAGCGTTTTCAGCGCATGTTGCGCAGCAGCTTCACGTACCGCTGCTCGGTCACCACTGAAGTGCATCAACTCAGTTTTGACCCACGCTGTTTCTGCGCCTAGCGTGGGGCCTGTATCACTGGGCGTGGCCCATGCGAACCAAACAGTCCCCACGGGCTTGTCAGCAGAGCCGCCAGTGGGGCCAGCTACACCGGTGACGGCCAATGTCACTTGCGCATGTGAGCGGCGCATCGCGCCCAATGCCATGGCTTGCGCCACGGCTTCGCTCACCGCGCCATGTTCCGCAATCAAAGCTGAGTCCACGCCGAGCATGTCGTGTTTGGCTTCGTTGCTGTACGTCACAAAGCCGCGTTCAAACCAGTTGCTAGAGCCTGGCAAATCGGTGCAGCTGGCTGCGACCATGCCGCCGGTGCAACTCTCGGCGGTGGCCAGCATCCAGCCGTGTTGTTGCAGCACTTCGGCGAGTTGCTCCGTCAAAGTAGGTGAATTCATAGCGACCTCCAAACAGCAAACACCAGCAAAGTGCAAAACGCTGCGACCAAGTCATCAAATATGATGCCCCAGCCCCCGCGCCAGCCAAAACCTTTGAACAAGCTGTCTGCCCAGCGCACAGGGCCAGGCTTGGCTGCATCAAAGTAGCGGAACAACACAAACGCGCCCAGTTGCCCCCAAAACGTGGTGGGCGTCACTAGCCACAGCACTAACCAAAAAGCGATGACCTCGTCCCACACAATCGCGCCAGGGTCTGCCACACCCATGTGCTGCGCGGTGACGGTGCAAGCCCACCAGCCAACCAATGTGGACGCGGCAATCAGCACGCCCATTTGTAGCGGCGTGAGCCACATTTGCAAGAGGGCAAACACGGCCCATGCCCACAAGGTGCCCGCAGTGCCGGGCGCCAAGCGGCTCAGACCGGAGCCTGCGCCAAGCGCAATGAAATGCGCAGGGTGCGACATTAAAAAGCGGCGGTTGAGTTGGGGGGTGAAATCAGTCATGCAGTTTTCGCTTTAAGCGAAATGGTCAAACGATGCAAAGCGCTTGGCAATGGGCTGGCCTTGCGGGTCGAGCACCACCAAGCCTTGCTCAGCCGTGATGCGGCCAATGCGTGTGACAGGCGTGTTGGTTTCCCAGGCTGCGGCGTGCACCAGCTCGCGCTGGTTCACGGGTGCGGTGAAGCACAGCTCGTAGTCGTCACCACCCGATAACGCGAATTCGAGGCGTTTGTTCCAAGGCAAGTCAGCCAATGCAGGTGTGATGCCAGCGGGCAAACGCGCTTCGCCAAAAGCGCCAGCGGCTTGTAACCAGCCCGTGTCAATTTGTGCACCCACGCCAGATCGCTTGAGGATGTGGCCTAAGTCGCCCAGCAAGCCGTCGCTCACGTCAATGGCAGCGTTGGCTATGGCGCGTAATGCAGTGCCCAGTGCCACCCGAGGTGTGGGTTGCTCCATGCGCAAGCGGGCTTGCTCAAAGGTCTCGCCTGAAAGGGCGTGTGAACCACGAAACACCTCAAGCGCCAAGCGTGCATCGCCCACCGTGCCGCTGATGTAAATGTCGTCGCCTACTTGTGCGTTTTGGCGCAGCAGTGCATCGCCCGGCGGCACTTCGCCAAATACGGTGATGCAAATGTTGAGTGGGCCTTGGGTGGTGTCGCCGCCGACCAGTTCGCAGCCGTGTGCATCGGCCAAGGTCAACAGGCCACGAGAAAACCCTGCCAGCCATGCTTCGTCCACGCGGGGCAAAGACAGCGCGAGCGTGAAGCCCAACGGCTCTGCACCCACGGCGGCTAAATCGCTGAGGTTCACCGCCAAAGCCTTGTGGCCGAGGCGAACGGGGTCGACCGTGCTCAAGAAGTGGCGACCTTCCACTAACATGTCGCTGGACACGGCGAGCTGCATACCCTCGGTGGGCCGCAACAAGGCACAGTCATCCCCCACGCCCAGCGCCGCTTTGTTTGCGGGGCGTTTGAAGTAGCGCTCGATCAGGTCAAATTCACCCATGGCGGTCAGTGAAGGTTACGCCCGCCCGGCTCATCGCTGAGCGCGTCGAGCACAAACATGGGAATGTCGACATCAAACTTTTCGCCGTCTTCAGCCACGCAAAAGTAGCTGCCGTGCATCGTGCCTGTGGGCGTGCGCAGGCGTGTGCCGCTGGTGTATTCAAACTGTTCACCAGGTTTGAGGAATGGTTGGTGGCCGACCACGCCAAGGCCCTTGATTTTTTCGTGCGTGCCGTTGGCATCGTTCACATTCCAAGTGCGCGAGATGAGTTGCGCCGCCACATTGCCCACATTGGTGATGGTGATCGTGTAGGCAAACATGTACAAACCGCCGTCTGGGTCGGATTGCTCAGACAGGTATTGCGGTTGAACTTCGACTTGGAATTTGTAACGCAGCATGGGGTGATTTTGGCCTAAGCCGAAAACCCTGCCGAAGGGGTGAAATAATCACCCCATGACCAGCCCACGCCCCTCATTCAACATCGCCCCCTCTATCTTGTCTGCCGACTTCGCCCGTTTGGGCGACGAGGTGAAAAACGTCATCGCTGCTGGCGCTGATTGGATTCACTTCGACGTGATGGACAACCACTACGTGCCCAACCTCACGTTCGGCCCCATGATTTGCCAAGCCTTGAAACCGCACGCCAAAACGCCAGCGGGCGTGGCCGTGCCGATTGATGTGCATTTGATGATTTCGCCTGTGGACGCTTTAGCCGCATCGTTTGCCGAAGCAGGCGCGGACTACATCAGCTTTCACCCTGACGCCAGCGCCCATGTGCACCGCAGCATTCAAGCCATCAAGAGCAAGGGCGTCAAGGCGGGTCTGGTGTTTAACCCCGCCGAGCCGCTGGACGTATTGGAGTGGACGATTGACGAGATTGACCTCATTCTCATCATGAGCGTCAACCCTGGCTTTGGTGGCCAAAGCTTCATCGACTCGGCTCTGCGCAAAGTCGAACTGGCGCGCAAGTGGATCGAGCGCAGTGGCAAAGACATTCGCCTTGAGGTGGACGGTGGCATCAAGCCCGACAACATCCGCCAAGTAGCCGATGCCGGTGCTGACACCTTTGTGGCGGGCAGCGCGATTTTTGGCAAACCTGACTACAAGGCGGTGATTGACCAAATGCGCGTGGCGTTGGCCTAACGCCCAACCCGACCAGCGTATTGACGACATGAGCGATGACACCCCCGCCAGCACTTCCTTCATAAACAAGGCGAAGTCTTGGGCGCGCGGCATCAAGCGGGATGTGGTGACGGTTTACTTCGCTGCGCGTGATCCCAATGCGCCCCTGCTGGCGCGTATATTGGCTGGGTTGGTGGCGGCGTATGCGCTGAGCCCGATTGATTTGATTCCAGACTTCATCCCCGTGCTGGGCTATTTGGACGATTTACTCATCGTGCCTTTGGGCTTGTTGTTGGTCATTCGTTTGATGCCCGATGAGGTGCTGATCAATGCGCGCTCCAAAGCCGATACCCTGTTGGCTAGACCACGCAGCTGGTTAGCAGCCGCATGCATTGTGGCGGTCTGGTTGGTACTCGGGTTTTACCTAGCCCTATGGCTTGGGTGAGCGGGATTTATTCCCTGTTTCTTTCAGCGCAAAACACCTAAATTCATCAACATTCAGTCAAGGCATGTTGCCTTGTATCAGAGGTTGTTGATGGGTTGGTTTGCATGAATACGTTTCGTCCTTCTTGGGTTGCTTTGGCTGTCGCAGCCGTGTGCATGAGTTCTGGCGCGATGGCGCAAGATGCGGCTGAGTTACCCGTCGTCACCATCGTGGGCACCATGCCTATTCCCAGTCTATCGCAGCCTTTGTCCGAAATTCCTTCGGCGGTCCAAACGGCCAACAGCACAGACATTGCCAACAGCCAAGCCTTGGACTTGTCGAGCTTCATGAACCAGCGTCTGGGTGGCGTGTATGTGAACGAGGTGCAAGGCAATCCGCACCAAATGGATGTGAACTACCGCGGGTTCACCGCGTCGCCATTGCTGGGCACACCACAAGGTTTGTCGGTGTACATGGACGGTATGCGCATGAACCAACCGTTTGGCGATGTGGTGAGCTGGGATTTGATTCCCCGTTCTGCCATTCAGAACATGACCCTCATGCCCGGTTCCAATCCCTTGTTTGGTTTGAACACCTTGGGTGGTGCGGTTGCTGTGCAAACAAAATCAGGCCTGACAAGCCCCGGTACATCTGTGCAAACAACGCTTGGGTCGAATCAACGCCGCTCAATGGAGCTTGAGCATGGGGGACGCAATGACAAAGGTTTGCATTGGTTCGTGACAGGCAATGTGTTCAACGAAGAGGGATGGCGCGAGGCATCACCCTCGCGTGTGCGCCAAGCCTTTGGCAAGCTGGGCTGGAAAGATGGCCCGACCGATGTCGCTCTGACGATGAGCCACGCCAACAACGCACTCACCGGTAACGGTCTGCAAGAAGAGCGCATGCTGGCCAATGATTACCGCAGCGTCTACACCAAGCCCGATGAAACGCACAACCGCTCGACCTTGCTCAACCTCACGGGCAAGCATGTCATTGATGACAACACTTTGTTTGCTGGCAATGCTTATTACCGAACCATGCGCACACGAACCTTGAATGGGGATGTGAATGAAGGATCTTTGGATCAGTCTGTTTATCAGTTGAGTGCTGCTGATAGAGCCGCTTTGCAAAGTGCTGGGTACACCGGTTATCCAACAGCAACTTCAGGCTTGAACAAAACAAATACACCCTTTCCAATGTGGCGATGCATTGCTCAAGCACTGCAAAACGACGAGCCAGGCGAGAAGTGCACAGGGCTGTTAAACCGAACCAGTACAGATCAAAGCAATCACGGCTTTTCGGGTCAATTGACTTTGTTAGATCCTCTGCTGGGACATCGCAATCAATTCACAGGTGGCATGGGCTACGACACCAACCGCACAAAGTTTGAGCAATCGAGCCAATTAGGGTATGTCAATCCAGACCGTAGCATCACAGGCATCAATGCTTATGCCGATGGCGTCACAGGTGGCAACGTCGATGGCACGCCGTTTGACAACCGTGTCAACCTCAAGGGCCAAGCCACCACGTGGAGCGTATTTGCGACAGACACCATTTCTCTGGATGATCGCTGGCACGTCACCCTGTCTGGCCGTTACAACAGAACTCATGTGAGTAACCAAGATCAGATTAAACCCAGCGGAGTGGCCGGCTCCTTGGATGGAGACTACGTGTACCAGCGCTTCAACCCGGCAGCTGGTTTGGCATTCGCCATCAACCCAGCACTGAGTACTTATGTGGGTTATAGCGAAAGCAGCCGTACACCAACATCCATCGAGCTAGGTTGCGCTGATCCCGCTAATCCTTGCAAACTACCCAATGCAATGGCAGGTGACCCGCCTTTGAAACAAGTAGTGACGAAGTCTTGGGAGGCGGGATTGCGTGGATCTTTGTCTAAAGACACACAATGGACAGCAGGTGTTTTCCGCGCTCAAAGCGCCAACGATATTTTGTTTGTCGCCGCACCCAACGCCAATTCTTTTGGGTACTTTAAAAACTTTGGCGAAACGCTTCGCCAAGGCATAGAGCTTGGGCTGAACAGCAAACAAGGTGCGTTGAGTTATGGGGCGCATTACACATGGCTGCAAGCCACCTATCAAAGCGCAGAAACATTGGGCGGAGCTGCTAACAGTAGCAATGATCTTCATGGCTCTGGTTTAGATGGAAACATCGCCATCAAGGCCGGTGACACGATGCCATTGACACCCAAACAAATTCTGAAACTGCATGGCGATTACCAGTGGAGTGACGCATGGCGCAGTGGTGTTGGGGTCACTGCATTTGGCAGTATGTATGCACGCGGCAATGAAAACAACCAACACCAAGCCAACGGCGGGAACTACTTGGGAAGTGGCAAAACGGCTGGCTACAGCACAGTGAACTTCAACACCAGCTACAAATCTTCACGCGATACAACTTGGCTGATGAACATCATGAACTTGTTCAATCGTCAATATGCGACAGCAGCCCAATTAGGGCCCACTGCCTTCAATGCAAACGGCACCCAGTTTGTGGCTCGGCCATATGCAGGTGTAGGCAATCCCGCTCAATATCCATTGCAAAACAGCATGTTTGTTGCTCCCGGCGCGCCACGCAGCGTCTGGCTGAGCATGCGACACAACTTCAACTGATGTGTTGACCAGTCGGAGCGCTCTGTCAATTGGCTTAGCGTCTCAGGCTCAATATCCAAATTGAGAGCTAGGTTTTCAGTTACATTGCAAATAAATTAGCCACTGGGTGTGAATTTGAAATTAACTAACGCCTTCAGTTTGCCGAGCTTTGGCAAGCCTGTATTGCCACCCAATTCGGTGGATGCCAAAGTCGATATTGAGCCGATCTTGGCGCTATGGGCGTCGTTTGCTGGACTTTTGCTATTTGCCGGTTACTTGCTGTATGAAAAAGGTGTTTGGGCTTCTCTGTTGAGTGCCGATCCAACCTGCCTCACGGCCTTGATCGTCATTTTGTTTGTGGGTGCCACCGTATGGGTTGGACTGAGGGCCAATCAATTAGAGCAAGAGTACGAACACTTCACACAGTTCGAGACCTTACTTATCGACAGTCCATCTGCAGCTAAAGACTGGTTAAAGCGAAAACAATCATCGTGGGCGTACGAGTATTTCACGGCTATCCAAAGCAAGGGCCAAGCTTGGAGAGACCATTCGCGTTTGGTTGATTTGCTGGCAGAGAAAACATCTGCACCACACGAAATGCCATGGTGGATCAATGGTGTATTGCTCAAGTTGGGTTTGCTTGGCAAAGTAATTGGTTTTTCCATCATGGCCTTGCAACTAGGCGAGATGAGTAGTTTTGATTCTGGGCAAACCTCTGCGGTGCTAAAAACACTGACGGGTGGTCTAGGTATTGCCCTGTTAACCACCATGACAGGGCTGACGGCCAATATTTTGCTTGGCATACAGTTGATGCGCTTGGATCGCTTTGCCGATTACGTAACTGCCAAGGCGATCAAGATCAGTGAAGTCGATCTGCAAAAAATCATGGATTGCTGACAGTGGGCATTTCCAGACGAAAGCCACGTGAGCCAGAGGCAGACCCGTTTTATGACATGTTGTTCAACATGCTCATTGCCTTCGTTTTTTGTTTCGTGATTGCCTTGTTGGCATTCAACCCAAAATCCAATAAATCGGGTGATATTCCCGCCCATGCAGAATTCATCATCACCGTCACTTGGCCGGATATGAATCCGAACGATCTTGATACGTGGGTGGAGGATCCCGCGGGCAATGTGGTCTGGTTTAAAAAACGAGATGCCGGGCTGATGCACTTAGATCGCGATGATCGCGGCATGGCCAACGATACATTGCTGATGAATGGTCAAGAAGTGGTCAATCCGTTGAATCAAGAGGTGGTAACCATACGGGGTTTTGCCGCAGGTGAATATACCGTTAACGTTCATTACTATCAGAGCAAAGATAAGAAAGCAGTAGAAGCCAACGTATCAGTTGTCAAAGTTAATCCAAAAGCCGAAGTGATTTACTACGGGGCCGTTCAACTGCCACGCAGTGGTGAAGAGCGAACGGCCTGTCGATTTGTTGTAGGTAGTCAGGGTGAGGTTTTGAGTGTGAATACTTTGCCTAAATCCATTGTTGAAAGTACACAAAAATGAACTCCACTGTCGTTTTGGCCTTGTCGATTGGATTTGCCGTCTTGTGCTTTTTGCTGCTTTGTTTATGCATGCATGGCAATCTGACGAATCGCAACAAGATGCTGATGGTGTTGGTGGTCACAGCCTCCTACTTTATTGGTTACCAAGCTCTCAACGACAGCCAAGGCTGGGCATCTTCACGAGAGTTACCGCCTAGGTTCGTGTTGCTTGCCGCCGTGATTGAGGAGCCTTTGAAAGACAAAACAAAAGGAGAAATCTTTGTGTGGCTGCAGCCACTGACAGACAACCGACCTTCAGGTGAACCACGTGCCTTTAGGTTTCCTTATGAAAAAGGCCTTCACAGTCTTTTTGAAGAAGGCATGAAGAAGAATCGCAATGGCAATTCGCAAATGGGGGTTGTTGAATCGGCGCAACGCGGCTCGCGTGGCGTATCGTGGTTGAAACCTGCCGGTGCAGATGTGCAGCGCATCAAACTCAGAGACATGCCTGCTGCGCAGCTGCCGGAAAAGTAACCATGAAATTCGAAACAATTACTCAGTCAAAAAAAATCCAAATAGGATGCTTCATCACTGTTGCACTTGGATTGATTTTTTACCTAGCTCAGTCCGAGGTACTGGATGCAGATGACCCTAGTCATGGATTGTTCCCTCTGACGGTGGGGAAAACATGGATATATCAAGTCGCGACAGAAATGGATGATCCGGCAATCGAGAAAACATTGACTCTCTCAGTAGATCGGAAAATTGATTTTGAAGATATGACGACTTGGGTCCGGCGTAGTGCTGATGGCGCTGAATACTACATTCGCAGGGATGACACAGGCATCTACCGGGTGGCGCACCGGACAGATCTGGAAGAGCATGCAGCCAAAGACCCAAGTCGCCGCTACATACTTAAAACGCCTCTTCGAGTTGGAGACTCATGGGATGGGGGCATAACTGTGCCGTACTTGATTCGTCGCCCTAATCAGGTTCCAAATGACCTGAAGCAAAGCCATAAAGCGATCATGACTTTTCGTGTAGAGGCGCTGAACGAAGACGTTGCAGTGCCATTGGCTAAGTACACCGGATGCGCGCATGTGATAGGTGAAGCCAGTGTTCGCCTCTTTACCGATCCCATCAATGGCTTCAATGATGTGCCTCTCATTAGCCACGAGTGGTATTGCCCAAGAGTGGGCTTGGTCAAGTTTTCCAGAGAAGAAATTGTGCCGGGTCAATTCATGACAGGAGGCAAAGTGACTTATCAACTCAGCGATATGTATTGATTAATCAGCTGATGGCGTTGAGCCATATGAACCAACGCAGCAGTGTTGTTGACGGCTAGTTTTTCTTTGATTTGAGTTTGGTTGTTGGCCACAGTTTTGAGGCTGATGTTCAAGCGCTCAGCACATTCAGATGCGGTACAACCTTGAGCCAAGAGGCGCCAAATTTCTAATTCACGCAGGGTGAGTTGGGCAATGCGATCCGCCTCATCGTCTGTTGCTTGTTCGAATTGGTTGATTGATAAATCGTCGCTCAAATAGCGTTGTCCGTTGTGCGCTGATTTCACGCCAGTCACCAAGTTTTCAGGGGGCGAGTTTTTTGTGACAAAACCGATGGCCCCACCCTCTAGGGCGCTACGCACCAAGTTGCGTCCGTCATACATGCTGCACATCAAGACCTTAGCCTTGGCATCGCGTTGCTTGATCTTGCGCAACAACTCAAGCCCACCCACTGTGGGCATGGAAATATCGGAGATGGTCACATCCGGCTGGTATTGCAAATACGCGATGTAGCCAGAGGTGGCGCAGCTTGCTTCTGCGACCACGGAGATATCGCCTTCTTGTTCTAAAAAGCGTGCGTAGCCTGCGCGAACGACGGGATGGTCATCAACTAACAAAACTCGGATCATGACGATGCCTTTGAAATCGGAACTTCAACGTGGATGCGAAGCCCAGGCTGTGCATCTTCGAAATGGATGTGTCCGTGTAGGCTAGCAACTCGCTCGCGCATCCCGGTTAGGCCCAGGCCTTGCGTCTTATTTGAGCCTTGTTGCAACCCTCGCCCGTTGTCAGAGATCGACAAGGTCAACACATCTTGATGCGCATGGAGGCTGATCCACACTTGACTCGCTTGGGCGTGTTTAGCGATATTGGTCAATGCCTCTTGAGTGACACGGTACAAGGCAGTGCACAACACATCAGGCAAGCCGTGGGGTAAGTTATTCATTAGGCAGTGACATTGAATGTGGCAGTGTCGTTCCCAGCTGGTACATAGCTCTTGGATGCTCTCTGCAAGCCCCAAGCTGTCAAGGTTGGGTGGGCGCAACCGTTTGAGCATGTCTCGCGCCAAGCTGTGCATGCGTAGGGATGATTGGTCAATGCGCTGCGCCGCTTCAAGCGCGGCACTTGGATTGCTGTGAATGGTTTTGGTGATGTAGGCCGCTTCAATGCGCAACGCCGTGCAAGCTTGGCCCACTTCGTCGTGCAGTTCTTGCGCCAAGGTGCGCCGTTCATCTTCTTGGGCGCTCATCAAGCGTTGCGTCAAGTGACGATTGGCCACAAGCAACTCAGAAACTTCATGCGTGCGTTGAAAAGCAAACCAAGCCAATCCAATGGACAACACCAACAAGGTCAGGGGCACTTCGTCTAACTGAAAACGCTCATAGCTTTGCAATGTGTGCGCGAGCTTTTCAGACAATTCCCAGTGCGCAGCCAATACCCAAAACAAGACGACCACCACCAGCACGCGAAACAGGTCGCGCCATGCGGGTGAGGTGGCCTGGTTGGAGGTCATGGCAGCATGCGTTTGGCAATGCCATCGCGACGCACCATGTGCAGCAACGCGGCAAGAATGTGCACAGCAATCGTCACCATGAATACATAGCTGCATGCGGTATGCAAGGCGCTGAACACTTCTTTCAGATCGGCAGATGCCTCCCACAAACGAGGCAGAGGTGTACCAAAAAATTTGATGGGGTAAGCCGTGAAGCTAGATCCCAAAAATCCAGTCAAGGGCATCAACACCATGCACCCATACAGCAAGGCATGGCTGGTATGTGCCGCCCATGTTTGCCAAAGTGGCATGGTGTCGGGTAGTGCAGGTGGACGATGCGTCAAACGCCACAAGCCACGCAACACGATGAGCAAGCCCAATACGATACCAATGGATTTGTGCCAGTTGAACCACTCGGCGCGCAGGCCTGGCGGTGTTTTGGGAATGTCGCCCATCCATACCCCCAGCCACAGCTGGTAGATCAAACCCATCGCCAATAACCAGTGCAGTGCGATGGCGACGCGTGTGTAGCGTGTGGATGTGTTTTGATGCTCGAGTTCAGGTGTTGGTTCTTGCATGCGGGTCTTTCAAGCAGTAGATCAGTTGGCAGCAGCGCCCCAAGGTAGTTTGCCTACAGGGATCGTGACGATGGGTGTGAAGTTGTTGGCATCCACCACGCTGAGTGCATGGCTGCGACCTGCTGCGACGTAGAGCTTGTTGCCATCCGGTGTGATGGCCATATTCCACGGACGTTGACCCACAGGCACTTTGGTGTGAACTGTGAAGCTTTCTGTGTCAATCACAGCCACGTTGGCATCGCCGCCATTGCTGGCAAACAACCACTTGCCGTTGGGGTGCATGACAAGGCCGTTGGTGCGAGTTCCAACCGATAGCGATCCTTTGACCGTTAGCTTGGTCACGTCAATCGCCACCAACAAGCTGTCGGTCTCGACAGCCACATAAGCCGTTTTGCCATCTGGGCTGAATGCAATCCCGCGTGGGCGATTGCCCACGCGAATGCTTTTGATTTGTTTGCGTTTGGTCACATCGATCACGTCGATTTGGTCCGCCTCTTCTGCAGAAACCAGCATGAGTTTCCCGTTGGGGCTGAACACCGCGTGCTCAGGATTTTTCCCTTGCACAGGAATAGAAAATCTCACTTTCCAACGGGCTGTGGAAATGAAGCTCACGCTATTGCTACCCTCGTTGGCCACAGCGACCCATTGACCATCGGGTGAGCAATACACCGCTTCGGGAGACTCACCCAAAGTCAGTGTTTTGTCGATGTTCAAGCTCTCGGTGTGAATGGCTTGGAGTTGCGAACCGTTTTGGTTGCTCACATACAAATGCAGGTCATTTTTGCAGAGGGCCAAACCGCGAGGCTTACCGTCTGTGGCAATGGTTTGCACCACCATGTCCGTGCTGCTGTCGATGACGGAGATGTCGCCAGAGCCTTCGTTGGTGACAAAGACTTGGCCAGCGGCAAATGCTGCGCTATGGAGGGTGATCAAGAAACTGACCAATGCGAGGCGTGGATGGTTTTTCATGGGCAAGCGCATTACAGCGGAATTTGACTTTGAATACCTACAACCCAAGAGCGAGGTAGGCCGGGCTCGAAGTATTGTTTCGAGGATTGATTGACGATCACCGAGCTGACGGTGTCTTTGTTGGTCAAGTTGTCTACACCGACGAAGGCATCCAAACGGGCAGTTCCCACTTGGTAGCGCTGACGGATACGTGCATTCAACTGGCTGTAGCCAGATGCCAAGGCGTAGTCAGCTGTTGTGCTTGAGTTGGCATCATTGGCCCACATCCGTGAACGATTGATCAAATCTAAACCAGCCTCTAGACCCAGTGCAGGTTTTTGTCCCGCTGGTGCGAAACCTTTTTCCGACCACTGCAATGAAGCGAAGATTTGACGTTTGGGGATGGCTGGCAAGCTGTTGCCATTGGGTGGGCTATAGCTGGCTGAGCCTCCCTCGTAAGTTGCATTCATGAAAGTGGCTGAGGCCTGCGTGCGCCAGTTAGAGGTGTGCTGGTGACGCAGTGCCAACTCAATCCCTTCTCGTTTTGTTTGAGCAGCATTCGCATAAGCTGTTTTCCCATTGGACGATAGGGCCGCAACAATTTCATTGCTTGTGTCAATCTGAAACCACGCCGCATCAAATCGTGTGCTGGGTGATGGCAGCCATTTGCTTCCGACTTCCAGGTGTTTACTTCTTGAGGCTAACAAGCTTGGGTTGAATTTTTCAACGAAGTTGTTGTTGGCATCGCGTGAATAAGCCGCCTCTGCCATGGTCGGTGTTTCAAAACCTTTGCCTTGGTTGATGTAAACGTTTAGGTTGTTGTGTGCATGCCAAGTCAAACCGAGCACTGGGCTGGTGGCTTTGTAATTGACCGAGCCAGAGCCGTCGACGCCCGATGTCATGTCGTCGCGGCTTTTCAAGGTAACGTTGCTCTGACGAGCGCCAGTGGTTAAGGTGTATCGCTCACCCAAAGACCAATTCGCCTGCGCAAAGTAGTCTTGATTGCTTGCCTCATTGAGTTCGTTGCGCGTCAATGCACCGCTTTTTTCACCATTGGCAGCGGCGCCTCCTTGGCGTTGCTCTTGCGCATGATCGAACTCCGTGCCGATGACCCAATTCATGCGTTGGCCATCAAATACGTTTGCTTTACCTGTCGCTTGTAGACCTAAGCCTTCATAGCGTCTGTCAAGACCGGTCCACAGGTTGGTCGATTGGTACTGCAAATTTGTTCGCGTGCCGCTATAGATGCGAGCTTGCAGTTGTAGATCGCTGCTTACCCGATGCTCGGCCACGGCTCCTACTTGGTCTTGCTGCACCGTCTTGCGCGTTCTCCTTGCCACGGCATTGGTGCCTGCTTGTGCCGGATCGGCAGCCAGTTGTGCCGATGTCAAGCCCAGCGCATCATTGGCGTAGGGCATATCGAAAATATTAATGATGAATTTAAAGCGCGTATCTGGCTTCGCATCAACCGTGATGACGCTGTTGAGCTGTTTGCGTTGAGCGCCACTGTTGGTGCGATATCCATCGATTTCAAATGAGCTGTAGTCAGCGACTAGACCCACGTCACCACTGCGTTGGCTGAATTGCCAATCTGTGCGCTGCATGCCAAAAGAACCTGTATATAAGCTCACTTGTGCCTCGGGTGTATCACCTGCTTCGCGTGTAAAGGTTTGAATCACACCACCCGATGCATTGCCGTAGAGTTGTGCCAGCGGCCCTGTTAACACTTCCATGCGGTCGGTAGATGTCATGCTCACGGTCGATGCTTGACCTTGTCCATCGGGCATCGATGCTGGAATGCCATCGGTCAGGAGACGAATGCCTCGCAAACCAAAAGCAGCACGAGATCCAAAACCGCGAATCGAGATTTGCAAATCTTGTGCGTAGTTGTTGCGATTGAGTGCGACAACGCCTGGGGCTCGGTTGAGGACATCGGAGATGTTGACTTGAGCACCAGAGTTGCGAATGGTGTCTGCGTCGACCGTGAAGATCGAGGCTGGGGCATCAAATTGCTTTTGTTCGAGCCGGCCACTTTGGACGACCACTTCACTTATGGATGTCGTTGTTTGCGCATAGATGAGAGCGCTAGGGAAAACACTCAGGTAGAAAAGAGAGGCCAACTTGAGGGCATGATGAGGTTTGCTGAATTTATTTTTTTTCATGATGGATACAAGTGCAGGTGCTGGCGTATGTCTAGCAAAACTTATTCCAGCTCAGAGTACGCGGATCTGTGATGGCATCGTTCGTGCTTTTGATTTCTGATTTGTTAATTACTTGTGAATGAATGGATCAATTGAGGACTCGTCTAGTGACACATCTTCTAACGAGTGTGGCCTTGTTTCTCTCAGGGTTGTTCCTGATAAGTGCCCACGCGGGGGTGATGACGCGTGAAGCGATGGAGCGTGCATTCCCTGCTCCCTGGGTGGTGGGCGAAAAAGAGCGTGATCTGCCGGTTTGGCCTATCTTTCGTCAAGAACTGACGTCAACCACTATCGCGGCGTACGCCTTCGAGTCACAAGACTTTGCGGCGATTCCTGGCTTTTCCGGTACGCCGTTTAATTTGCTAATTGCACTGGATCCCAATGGCGAGTTTTTGGATGTGCGGGTGTTATCCCATCACGAGCCCGTGTTTCTAGAAGGCTTGGGCGAAAAGCCATTGTTTGCATTTGTGGAGCAATACAAAAATCTGTCGCTGAAACAAAGCATCAAGATTGGAACGGGGCAGAACAAGAGTGGCAAAGAAAGCGGTGCCAATGTCTACATCGACGGCGTGAGCAAAGCCACCGCCTCGGTGCGCATCTTGAACCAAAGCTTGTTGGCAGCTTCGCTCAAGGTGGCGCGTGCCAAGCTGGGCTACAGCGAAGGCCGTGACCCCGACCTAGTGGCCAAAGTTCGCACCGATGTGTTCAAACCCCTTGACTGGGCTGGCCTGCAAAAAGCAGGACTGATACAGCGCGCAACCTTTAAAAACAGCGACATTGAAAGCGCGTTTGTAGGCACCGCTGGCGAAGGCCAAGATGCCGAAGCCGTGCAACAGCCCAGCGCGGTCTTTGCGGATGTCTATGTGGCGCATTTGAGTGTGCCGACCGTGGGCAAGAACTTGTTGTCGCCCGAGAAATGGGCCTACTTGCAGCAGCGACTGGACCCTGGCGATCATGCTTTGTTGGTGCTGGCCAAAGGGCGTTACCCCTTGATGGGGGAGGATTTTGTGCGTGGAACCGTGCCCGATCGCCTGTCTCTGACGCAGCAAAAATTGCCCATCGAAATTCGTGACATGGACTTGGATGCCGTCTTGAACCTGCCAGCAGAACTGGTCGATGCGCAGTGGATGGTGGTGCGGGTCATTGCACCTGCGGGCTTAGACCCCGCTCAGCCGCTGAACTATGAGTTGCATGTCACGCGCAGCAAAGGCATTGTTTACCCCGAGCGGGTGACGCGACATTTCAGTGTTGTGGCCGAGTTGTCGCACGACTATGTGGAGCGAGCCGAATCGGATCAAAAAACATGGCACAGCATTTGGCTTGACCGCTGGCTCGAATTGGCGGTGTTGCTGGCCGCGCTGGCTTTGCTGGTGTGGGCTCTGCGCGAGCCACCTTGGTTGATGCGCCATCCATTGCGCATGGCCTGGTTTAGACGCGGTTACTTGTTGTTCACCTTGTGCTTTGTGGGCTGGTATGCGCAGGGGCAACTCTCGATCGTCAACCTCACGGCCTTCGTGCAAGCTGTGGTGGCAGGTAGGGGGCTTGGCTTTTTCATGTACGACCCGATGACGGTGCTGCTGTGGGCTTTTGTGGGCGTCACATTTTTCGTGTGGGGACGAGGCACGTTTTGTGGGTGGCTTTGCCCGTTTGGGGCTTTGCAAGATTTGGTCAGTCAAATTACCCAACGATTCGGGTTGAAGGTATGGCGGATCCCGCAGCGCTGGGACGATCGACTGAAAAAAATCAAATACGGGGTGCTGCTCGTGTTGTTGGCTTGCGCGGCGGTATCGGTGACGTGGACCGATCGATTGGTTGAAATCGAACCCTTTAAAACCAGCATCACGCTCAACTTTGTTCGCGCTTGGCCATTTGTGGTGTGGGCTGTAGCCATGGTGGTACTCAGCGCCTTTGTTTACAAGGGGTATTGCCGTTATCTCTGCCCCTTGGGGGCCGGCATGGGAGTGTTAGGCAAGCTGCGTCGCTGGGATTGGATTGCGCGCCGCAGTGAATGTGGCCAACCCTGTCAGCGTTGCCGCAGCGACTGCGCATACCAAGCCATCGACAAACAGGGCAAGGTGGATTACGACGAGTGTTTTCAGTGCATGGATTGCGTGGTGATTTACGAGAGCGATGCCTTATGTGTGCCACGTATTTTGGAGGTGCGTGAACGACATGCGGTGATACCGATTCATCTCGTCGACAAGAGGGAGAAGGGGAGCAGATGAAACGTCGCAACTTCATACAAGCAAGCTTGGGCTTGGGCATTTGGCCCATGGCTGTAACAGCTCAGCATCAGGCCTTGATTTGGCGAGACATCACATTCACAGGCTTGGGCACGGTATTGACCCTTCGTGCGGCACATGTAGACGCCAAAGCCTTGGACTTTGCCTTGCAACGTGCCCGAAAAGTGATTGAGCGCATTGAGGACGAGATGAGCCTGTTTCGTCCTGACAGCGCGCTCAGCCGATTCAATGCCAGCGGCGTGTTGATCCGTCCTTCCGCTGATTTGCTAAAAATTTTGCGAATCAGTCAGTACCTAGCCAAGCGCAGCCATGGCGCATTCGATGTGACAGTTCAACCTTTGTGGCAGCTTTATGCGCAAGCTCAAAAAGAGGGGCGATTACCTGCTGCAGACGAGGTTGACCAAGCACGTAAAAAAGTTGGCTGGCAGCGATTGTTGGTCACCGCCGATCGATTGGCTTTTGCCCAACCCGATATGGGCGTTTCTCTCAATGGCATTGCTCAGGGGTATGCCGCAGACCAAGTGCGCGCTAGCCTTGTGCGTGATGGCGTGGCGCATGCATTGATCAACACCGGAGAATGGGCAGCCATAGGCTTGGCAGAGGGGAAGCGCCCTTGGATGTTGGGCATTGCTGACCCTCATCGTGCCGATCATTGGTTGACGCGCGTGACGATGCAGGGGTGGAGTTTGGCGACATCAGCGGATGACCAATGCATGTTCAGTGCTGATCGCAAACACCACCATATTTTTGATCCCCATACCGGATATTCCCCCTACGATATTGCGAGTGTCAGCGTTGCAGCGCCTACCTGTACGGTGGCTGATGCCTTGACCAAGGTCTTATTTGTAGGAGGCTATGACCGTGCAATGCACTTGGCCAAAGCCTGGGGGGTATTGGCCTTGGTCGTTCTTAAAAATGGGAATTGGATAGCGTCTGACAACTTTCCACATGCCGCAGGCTGATTGAAATGTCACATAGCAAAGTGTTCCAAATGTGAACACCTGTGACAAATGATGTGACACATCTTTGAAAACAAACTGCTGAGACCCGAGGGTTAACGATGGGTTTGCGATGGCTTCTCTTTGCGTAATGATGGGGTTCCTCGCGTTGCGGGTTGGCATGTGTATTGCAAATCAAATGTGTACGGATGGGTGAGCTTGCAACGGGCTGCTTCTTCCGCACCGAGTAAACAAACGGAAGCGACGTTTATTTTTAACTGGAAAAAATACAGGAGATATGCTGTGAAAAGAAAACTTCTAAGCGTGCTGGTCATGCTTGCAACCGCCCATGTGTCGGCGCAAGTCACGGATGCCATGATTGCTAAAGATGCCGCAGATACCGATTCGGTATTGAGTTGGGGTATGGGCACACAAGGGCAGCGTTATTCACCCTTGACCACCATCAACACCAAAAACGTCAGCAAGCTGGCTCCCGCATGGTCCATGTCATTCGGTGGAGAAAAGCAACGCGGTCAAGAATCTCAGCCATTGGTTTACAAAGGCAAGATGTTCGTCACAGCATCGTATTCACGCATTTTTGCGATTGATGTGAAGACCGGTGAGAAGGTTTGGAAATACGAACACCGCCTGCCAGAAGGCATCATGCCTTGCTGTGACGTGGTTAACCGCGGCGCTGCATTGTTTGACAACTTGGTGATCTTCGGTACCTTGGATGCTCAATTGGTGGCCTTGGATCAAAACACAGGCAAAGTGGTGTGGCGCGAAAAGATCGACGACTACACCGCAGGCTACAGCTACACCGCTGCACCTTTGATCGCCGACGGTTTACTGTTGACCGGTGTGTCTGGTGGTGAATTTGGTGTCGTGGGGCGTGTCGATGCGCGTGATCCTAAGACCGGTAAATTGGTTTGGTCACGCCCAACCGTTGAAGGCCACATGGGCTACAAAGATGGCAAAGAAAACGGCATCAGTGGCACCACCAACGCCACTTGGCCAGGCGAGACATGGAAAACCGGTGGTGCATCCACTTGGTTGGGTGGCTCTTACGATGCGTCCACAGGCTTGGCTTACTTCGGTACAGGCAACCCTGGACCATGGAACAGCCACGTGCGTAAAGGCGACAACTTGTATTCATCGTCTACCGTGGCGATTGATGTCAAGACCGGCAAGATCGCATGGAGCTACCAAAACACGCCCAACGACGCGTGGGACTTTGACGGCGTGAACGAGTTTGTGACCTTTGATATGGACGGCAAACGCGTGGGTGCAAAGGCTGACCGTAACGGCTTCTTCTATGTGAACGATGCCAAGACCGGTAAGCTGATCAATGCGTTCCCCTTCGTGAAGAAAGTCACTTGGGCTTCTAGCATCGATCTGAAAACAGGCAGGCCTGTGTTTGTGCCTGAAAACCGTCCTGGCGATCCAACCGCAAGTGCGGATGGCAAGAAGGGTTCTTCGGTTTTTGCAGCCCCTGGCTTCTTGGGCGGCAAAAACCAAATGCCTATGGCTTACAGCCCCAAGTCTCAGCTGTTCTATGTGCCCACCAACGAATGGGGCATGGACATTTGGAACGAGCCAATCAGCTACAAAAAAGGCGCCGCCTACTTGGGCGCTGGCTTCACGATGAAGCCCTTGTTTGATGACCACATTGGCTCTTTGCGCGCCATCGATCCAAAGACTGGCAAAGTGGCTTGGGAAGTCAAGAACAACGCGCCTTTGTGGGGTGGTGTGCTGACCACCGCTGGTGATTTGGTGTTCTGGGGTACGCCTGAGGGTTACCTCAAAGCAGCTGATGCCAAAACAGGCAAAGTGTTGTGGCAATTCCAAACAGGCTCTGGCGTGGTGGCTCCTCCCATCACATGGAGCGACGGTGCTGACCAATACGTGAGCGTGGTCTCCGGTTGGGGTGGTGCTGTGCCTCTGTGGGGCGGTGAAGTGGCCAAGAAGGTCAACTTCCTCGAGCAAGGTGGTTCTGTTTGGACATTCAAGCTGCCCAAGTAATCGGCTGACTTTTTGATCCTAGAAGGGGTTTTAGAAGGCGCAAGCCCTCTGAAACCCCTTTTTAAATCAAGGCGAACTTTATGAAGAAAATCACACTCCTATTGATGTTGGCAACTGTTCAGGCGGCGTTCGCTGCTCCCTCACTCAGCGCCAAGGAAACTGCAGCAGCCATGGAGCTGGCAAAGTCCAACGGTTGTTTAAGCTGTCATGCCTTAGATGAAAAAATTGTGGGGCCTGCTTACTCAAAAGTGGCAGCTAAATACAGCGACGACAAAGATGCCGCAGCATCACTTGCCCAATCCATTCGCAACGGCTCGCAAGGTAAGTGGGGGCGTATCCCGATGCCCTCACATGGCACGATGAGTCAAGACGACATCAATCTCTTGGCACGTTGGGTGTTGACGATTAAATAGTCAAGATTCAATTCCCCCATCCATGAACACCTCGCACGCTCAAAGCGTGCGAGGTGTTTTTTCTTGTTGTGGATGTTTACTCGCGATATCCCCTATGAAACTCATTACATAAAGTAACAATTTGTAACAGGTGTCACGCATTGACGCATGAGAGTGTGACAAAACGCATCTATTTGTTGAGCATGAATATTTTTCGAATGATCTCTGTAAAGAAATAAAGCTGGAACAGCTTTTGCTGAATGCAAACACCCAATCAGGGAGTTTGAAGATTCAACAACGGAGATAGAAATGATTTATGCAAATCCTGGTGCAGCTGGCGCCAAAGTGCAATACAAAGCCCACTACGACAACTTCATCGGTGGCAAGTGGACACCCCCAGTCAAAGGTCAGTACTTCGATGTGATCACGCCTATCACTGGCAAGGTTTACACCAAAGCTGCACGCTCTGATGCTGCTGACATCGAGTTGGCACTTGATGCAGCGCATGCTGCAGCAGACAAATGGGGCAAAACCGATGCAGCCACACGCAGCAACATTTTGCTTAAGATTGCAGATCGCATTGAAGCCAATTTGGAATTGTTGGCTTACGCTGAGACCGTGGACAACGGCAAAGCCATTCGCGAAACCTTGAACGCGGACATCCCACTTACCGTCGACCATTTCCGTTATTTCGCTGGCGCTTTGCGCGCACAAGAAGGCGGCATCAGCGAGATTGATGAAAACACCATGGCGTATCACATCCACGAACCTCTGGGTGTGGTGGGTCAGATCATTCCTTGGAACTTTCCCATTTTGATGGCCGCATGGAAACTCGCTCCCGCATTGGGCGCTGGTAACTGCGTGGTGTTGAAGCCTGCTGAGTCCACCCCCATTTCCATTTTGATTTTGGTGGAGTTGATCGCTGACTTGCTGCCACCTGGCGTGTTGAACATCGTCAACGGTTTTGGTCGTGAAGCCGGTATGCCCCTGGCCACCAGCACACGCATTGCCAAGATTGCCTTCACCGGTTCGACCACCACAGGTCGCGTGATTGCACAAGCTGCAGCTAATAACCTGATTCCTGCTACCTTGGAATTGGGTGGTAAGTCGCCCAATATCTTCTTTGCCGATGTGATGGACAAAGACGACGGCTTCCTCGATAAAGCCATTGAGGGCATGGTGCTGTTTGCGTTCAACCAAGGCGAGGTGTGTACCTGCCCATCACGCGCGTTGATCCAAGAAAGCATCTACGACAAGTTCATGGAGCGCGTTTTGAAACGTGTGGCTGCGATCAAGCACGCCAACCCGCTGGATACCGACAGCATGATGGGTGCGCAAGCGTCAAAAGAACAGCTCACCAAGATCATGTCCTACCTCGACTTAGGCAAGCAAGAAGGTGCTGAAGTATTGGCAGGTGGCGGACAAGCGCATTTGGGCGGCGACTTGGAGGGGGGCTACTACGTGCAGCCGACCTTGTTCAAAGGTCACAACAAAATGCGCATCTTCCAAGAAGAAATCTTTGGCCCTGTGTTGGCTGTGACCACATTCAAAGACGAAGCCGAAGCCTTGGCCATTGCCAATGACACGCTCTACGGTTTGGGTGCGGGTGTGTGGAGCCGCAACGGCAACGTGGCTTACCGCATGGGCCGCGCCATCAAGGCCGGTCGCGTGTGGACCAATTGCTACCACGCTTACCCTGCACACGCAGCATTCGGTGGCTACAAAGAGTCAGGCATTGGCCGCGAAACCCACAAGATGATGTTGGACCATTACCAACAAACCAAGAACTTGTTGGTTAGCTACAGCGAAAGTAAGCTGGGCTTTTTCTAAATTGGAACGCTGATTTGTCTCTGGTTGCGCGTGGTGAGCAATTGCCACGCGCTTTTTTGTAGAGGAGCAAGACATGGTTGACAAAGTGGTGGCCACGCCCGCAGCGCTGGAGCTGGTTGAGTTGCTAAAGAAAAAACATGGCACGTTGATGTTCCATCAGTCAGGGGGCTGTTGCGACAACAGTGCTGCCAATTGTTATTTGCCTGGCGAGATCACGATGGGCGCTGGTGATGTGCTGCTGGGGAAGATTGGTGATTGCGAGTTTTACATCGGGCGCAATCAATACCAGTACTGGAAGCATACGCAGCTGATCATCGATGTGATCGAAGGCACGGGAGGCACTTTCTCGCTCGAAGGGCCTGAGGGTAAAGCTTTTCACACACGGTCGCGCGTCTTCACGCAAGCCGAACTGGATGAGTTGAATGCAGAGGAAGCTCGGGTTGAAGCAAAGCCTTGATGGCTTAGCTCAAGACATCTTCTGGCAGCAAATGCTTTTTGCGATAAATGGTGTTGCGTGACACGCCGAGCAATTTGGCAGCGGCAGACACGTTGCCTTTGCAGCTGCGCAGTGCTTGCGCAATCGCATCAATGGCCACGTTTTCAAGGTTCATGGCTTGCGACTGGGTGCGCATGTCGCTTGCCCATGTGGGAGCGGCTTGCGTCGCACTTTGTGGGAGCGGCGTTTGCGCCGTCTGAGCGCAGATGGACACGGGTGCCAAATCTTGAATTTCAGACACAAAGTCATCGGGCAGGTGATGCATTTGAATGTCGTTTTCACATTCGGCCATGACCACGGCGGTTCGCAATAGGTTGTAGAGCTGGCGAAAGTTGCCGGGCCAAGCGTAGCGGTGAAATACATCCATCACGTCTGCTGCGATACCAATGGATTTTTCAGCCGGGCAGACGCTAGCCAAAATCTTTTTGGCGACGACTTCTAAGTCTTTGCGCTCGCGCAAGGCGGGGAGTTTGACGACCAAGCCGTTCAGTCGATAGTACAAGTCTTCGCGGAATGTGCCATTGGCAATCATTTCCTTTAGATTTTTGTTCGTGGCGCAAATGATGGTGATGTCAACGTCAACTTCACGACCCGAGCCCAATGGATTGACCTTGCGTTCTTGCAGTACGCGCAATAGACGTGCTTGCAAATGCAAGGGCATGTCACCAATTTCATCTAGAAATAAGGTGCCTTCATTGGCAAATAAAATTTTGCCAGTGGAGCCTTTGCGTTTTGCGCCCGTAAAGGCGCCTTCTTCATAGCCAAACAGCTCGGACTCGATCAGGTTCTCTGGAATCGAGGCGCAGTTAACCGATACAAAATTTTTATGGCTGCGCGTGGAGTCGTTGTGAATGGCTTGGGCCAGCAAGTCTTTGCCAGTGCCAGTTTCACCCAGGATCATGATGGGGATATCTCGGCCTTGAATGATGCGCAGTTTTTGAATCACAGACGCAACTTGAGGATCCCCAGTGTCTAAGTAACGCAAACTAGAAAGTGGGATTTTGTCGTCTTTGCGCTTTTTATAAGGCGCAGTTGTGGCGTGCAAGGAAGTTGTGTGGTGCGATAAGTGAGAGGTTGGCGTGTTGAATTTAAGCTCGCTCTTGCAGCACACGCTCACCCCATCATGCAAACACAATCGGAAATATTGACCGTTGGCACTGCGCGCTTGGTCAAAAAATTGAGAGATCCCAATGCCAAATAAGGATGAAAAAGTATGAGCGCGCAGTGAATTGGTGGACATGCCAAATTGAAACTGTGCGCTTCGATTGGCTGACAAAAAGCGCCCATCGGTCGTGAAGACCGCAATGCCTTCGACGATGGTGCCGATGAATTCGGGGCGCGCGTGAAAATGAATGCGAACTTCCGTCGGGAACACATCGGCGAACATGTGGTTCTCAATCATTTGAGCGGACATGCGGGCCAGTGCCATGGTATGTTGGTGGTAACTGCGGTAGTCGCCCGTGACATCAAGTGCGCCAATGACATCGCCATGCGGGTCAAGGATGGGGGTACAGGAGCAGGTTAAAAATTGATTGGCTTGGAGGTAATGTTGGCTTCCGTGGACGACCAATGCTTGACCCTCTGCCAGCGCTGTACCAATCGCGTTGGTGCCTTTGCTTTTTTCGGACCAATCGACGCCCGGTGCCAGCGCGATTTGCGATGCTTTTTCCAGGAAATCGGTGTCACCCAATGAGTGAAGAATAGTGCCCGTGCGTGTGGTGAGCAGCACCATGCTGTGTGTGTTGGCAATTTGCTGATACAGCGTTTCCATCACGGGTGCTGCATGTTGGAACAAAAAATGATTTTCCTCGAGCAGCGCATTCACAGCGTGTGTAGAAGTGCCGCTGTAGTCGGGTGCATTGGCTGATGTAAGGCCAAAACCACGAGAGCGCTCTTGCGAAGAGGCAATGATGGCCGCGTGTTCAGGGCTGTTGTATTCCGCACCTTGGGAGTGGGCGCTCATCACGCCGCGGGCTGATGGTGGGTTGGCATTCATCATTTAGGGGTCCGTCTGGTATTAACTGCAAATCAGTGTTCGGTTTGAATATTTTCTGTTTGCATGAGTCACTTAGGAGATAGTTCTTTCCCTAGTTGGCCTCAAAATATTGTTCCAAATTGGCACACTCAGATGCCAATTTCAGTGGCTTGCTAATTGCTAGTTCAAGACGTATCGTTCACTTTTCAAAATTGAGGTTATGCAAGTCATGTCAATCACACGCCAACAATTTCATCGCCCATTCATTGCTCTTTGTGTTGCCTTGATGGCTGGGTGTTTCGCACAAGCCAGCTTTGCGCACGGCGATGTTGTGCCTCAATCGGTAGATACCTCCACATTGCCCCAGTTAGGCGCGAAATGGCTGGACGACAACCCCTATTCCAAAGGTGCGGCAAACAAAGAAGCGTTGCGAATTGGTACATCGGCCTACAACCAAAATTGCGCGCGCTGTCACGGCCTTGAGGCGATCTCTGGTGGCATCTCGCCAGACCTGCGAAAGATCGACAACGATTGCGCCGATTTGGCAGACCAAGCCAAGAAAAATGCTTGCTATCAAGAGATCAATGAGTATTTCGTTGCCACCGTGCGCCGTGGTCGCGCGCGGGATGGACGTGTGTATATGCCGCCATTTGAAGGCACCTTGTCGCAAGAGGCGATTTGGTCCATCAAGACCTATTTAGAAACACGTCGTGAGCGTTAAGGAGCTGTTTTGCAAGTCACCACAAAAAACCTAGGCGCATCGCGCCGTCAAGTCTTGGCCCTGGCGCCTTTGCTCTTGGGCACGCACGCTCTTGGTAATGCACAAGAGTTGAGTGCCATGGAAAAGATCAAAGCACGAGGTGTGCTGAAGGTGGCTATCTATAAAGACAACGCGCCTTATTCTGGCGGACCGGTGGCGGACATTCAGGGTGTGGATGTTGCACTTGCCAAAGCCTTAGCGACTCAACTCCAACTTCAGCTCGCACTGTTGCCTTTTGACGCAGGCGAGAACATGAATGACGATTTGCGCAACATGGTTTGGAAAGGTCATTACTTGGGGTATGGCCCTGCCGATGTGATGATTCATGTGCCGGTGGATCGCTATTTGATGAACGAAAACAAGCAAGTGCTGATTTTTGGTGCGTATGTGCGAGAACATTTGGTTGTGCTGCACAGTCCCACCAAGTTGCCTCGAGTTGAGAATCCAGAGGATCTCCAAGGGAAAACGATAGCTGTAGAAAAAGGCAGTGGTGCGGCCAGTGCTTTGATGGGTTATCGAGGTGGTTTGTTGCGCGACAAAATTTCTATTTTTAAAGATGGTGTGGACGCGGCAAAGGCCGTAATTACCGGTCAATTTGATGCTGCGTATGTGAGTCGTGCACAAGCAGAAGCCGCTGTTCATGCGGCTTCTGGGCAGGGGCGTTGGGTGTTGTCTTCGGTCGCATTGCCGGGCGTGATGCCGGCGGGATGGCCTTTGGGGTTGGCTGTCAAAGCCGACAACAAAGAGCTCGCCACGGCGTTGGATGCTGCATTGAACGCCTTGCGCCAAAACGGTGAATTGCTCAAGATCTATCAGTCACACGGATTGACCTTGGCCGCACCTTAAGGTCATACTACAGACTCTTTCATAAGTAATGACTGATTTAATGATCAGTCGTCTCATTAGGTTTTGTCCATGGAAAATCAAAAATCGCTGGTCATCGGCGTTCCCGCCGAGACTGCAGCAGGGGAGACGCGCGTAGCGCTCACGCCTGAAACAGCAAAAAAGCTAATTGCTCAAGGTCATGCATTGCGCATTCAAGCGGGTGCGGGTGTCGCTGCGAGCGTGCCAGATGAAGCCTATGCAGCAGTGGGTGTTCAGCTGGTTAATGCTGAACAAGCATGGGCTAGCGACTTGGTTTTGAAAGTTCGCGCGCCTGAAGCCGCAGAGACATCGTTGATCAAAGCAGGCAGTACGGTGGTGGGTATGTTGGAGCCCTTCAACCGCGAAGGCTTAGAGCGCCTGGCCGCAGCGGGTGCCACAGGCTTTGCATTGGAAGCGGCGCCGCGCACCACCCGTGCGCAAAGCATGGACGTGCTCTCGAGCCAAGCCAACATCGCGGGCTACAAAGCCGTCATGCTGGCCGCTGACAAATACCAACGCTTCTTCCCCATGCTCATGACGGCAGCGGGCACGGTCAAGGCCGCGCGCGTGGTCATCCTCGGCGTGGGCGTGGCGGGCTTGCAAGCCATTGCCACCGCCAAGCGCATGGGCGCGGTGATTGAAGCCACCGACGTGCGCCCTGCCGTGAAAGAGCAAATCGAGTCCCTCGGTGCCAAGTTCATCGACGTGCCGTTTGAAACCCAAGAAGAGCGCGACTGCGCCGAAGGCGTAGGCGGCTATGCCCGCCCCATGCCCCAAAGCTGGCTGGACCGTCAAAAGGTGGAAGTGGCCAAGCGTGTGGCGCAAGCCGATGTGGTCATCACCACCGCGCTCATTCCCGGCCGTGCCGCCCCTGTGTTGGTGACCGAAGAGATGGTCAAAGCCATGAAGCCTGGCTCGGTGATTGTGGACATTGCCGCAGGCAAAGGCCCGCACGGCACCGACGGCAACTGCCCGCTGACCGAAGCCGGCAAAACCGTCATCAAGCATGGCGTGACCTTGGTGGGTGAGACCAACCTGCCCGCCTTGGTGGCCGCCGACGCGAGCGCTTTGTACGCCCGCAACGTGTTGGACTTCTTAAAACTCATCGTCGACAAAGACAAGGGCTTGCACCTGAACTTAGAAGACGACATCGTGGCCGCTTGCCTCGTCACCCGTGACGGCCAAGTGACCCGCGCTTAAATTCACGAGGAACACACACATGGACGCTGTATCCCCCACCCTCGTCAACCTCATCATCTTTGTGCTGGCCATTTATGTGGGCTATCACGTGGTGTGGAACGTCACCCCAGCCTTGCACACGCCCCTCATGGCCGTGACCAACGCGGTGTCTGCCATCGTCATTGTGGGCGCCATGCTCGCTGCGGCCATGACCGAAACCACGCTGGGTAAAACCATGGGCGTGTTGGCTGTGGCCTTGGCTGCGGTCAATGTGTTTGGTGGCTTCATGGTCACCCGCCGCATGCTGGAAATGTTCAAGAAAAAAGACAAGCCCGCTAAAACATCTGGAGACCAAGCATGAGTTTCGACTTCGTCTCTATGAACCTTGTCACCTTGTTGTACTTGGTGGCCAGCATTTGTTTCATTCAAGCACTCAAAGGCTTGAGCCACCCCACCACTTCCATTCGCGGCAACGTGTTTGGCATGACCGGCATGACCATTGCCGTGCTCACCACGGCAGCCCTCATTGCCAAGTTGAGCGGCGGCGCGCTCGGCTTGGGCTGGGTCTTAGTGGGTCTCGTCATTGGTGGCGGTGCAGGCGCGATCATGGCCGCTCGTGTGGAAATGACCAAGATGCCCGAGCTGGTGGCCTTCATGCACAGCATGATTGGTTTGGCTGCGGTGTTCATTGCGGTGGCTGTGGTAGCCGAGCCTTATGCCTTCAACATCGTAGCCAAGGGCGACCCCATACCTGTGGGTAACCGCCTCGAGCTGTTCTTGGGTGCGGCCATCGGCGCCATCACCTTCAGCGGCTCGGTCATCGCGTTTGGCAAGCTCTCTGGCAAATACAAATTCCGTTTGTTCCAAGGTGCCCCCGTCACTTTTCCTGGTCAACACTTGCTCAACCTTGTGATGGGTTTGGCCACTGTGGGCTTTGGTGTGATGTTCATGTTCACCCAAGACTGGAACGCGTTCTACACCATGCTCGCGCTCTCGTTTGTGCTAGGTGTGCTGATCATCATCCCTATTGGCGGCGCAGACATGCCCGTGGTCGTGTCCATGCTCAACAGCTATTCGGGCTGGGCCGCAGCAGGCATCGGTTTCTCGCTCAACAACAGCATGCTCATCATTGCAGGCTCGTTGGTGGGTAGCTCGGGCGCGATTCTGAGTTACATCATGTGCAAGGCCATGAACCGCTCGTTCTTCAGCGTCATCTTGGGTGGCTTTGGTGCAGAGGCCGGTGCAGCCACGGGCGGTAGTCAAGAGCAACGCCCCGTCAAGAGCGGCAGTGCCGACGACGCGGCCTACATCTTGGCCAACGCCGAGACTGTGGTCATCGTGCCTGGCTACGGCTTGGCCGTGGCGCGTGCGCAGCATGCGGTGAACGAACTGGCTGAAAAGCTCATGCACAAAGGCATCACCGTCAAGTACGCCATCCACCCCGTGGCGGGCCGTATGCCTGGCCACATGAACGTGTTGTTGGCCGAAGCCGAAGTGCCCTACGACCAAGTGTTTGAAATGGAAGACATCAACGGCGAATTTGGTCAAGTCGACGTGGCCATCGTCTTGGGTGCCAACGACGTGGTCAACCCCGCCGCGTTGGAAAAAGGCAGCCCTATCTACGGCATGCCCATCTTGGAGGCCTACAAGGCCAAGACCGTGATCGTGAACAAGCGAAGCATGGCCTCTGGCTACGCGGGCCTGGACAACGAGCTCTTCTATATGGATAAAACCATGATGGTCTTTGGCGATGCCAAGAAAGTCGTCGAAGACATGGTCAAGGCGGTGGACTGATTAGGCTCAGTCCAAGTCTAAGTTCACGCCGATTTTCAATACCCATTTATCCACACTGCCCCCCGATGGATGAATGGGCTTGCCCAGCCCTAAGTTCCATCGACTGTGGGCGAGCTTTTCATCCCAAACGGCGTACAGCATTTCGTCGCGTTCTCTTTGTGGGCGCAGGGCTGATAGCACACCCCATCCGCTGAAGTACTCGACCCCGAGCTGTGTGGTGCCTGAGGTCGCGCGAGCGAGTTTGGCAGATGGCTGAAATTGGGTTTGCTTATTGGGGCCGCTGATGGGAATTTCAATTGAGGGGTTGACCACAACGTGCCATTGAGACCAGCGATAACCCAAGATGGGGTTGATGTCTGCACTGTTGCCCCCTTGTGATTCGTAGGGGCTAGAGGTGTAACCCACATCACCACGCACGCCCCAATACATGCCTCGGTGTGCATCGTGTTTGGTCACGTACTGCGCTTCCACTTTGAGTCCGTTGAGTTTGTTGTGGCCATCGGCATGTGACATGGGAAGCTCAAGTCCAACCGTCCAGCCGTTGCCTAGGCCGTAGCCATATTCCAGCAGCATTTGTGATACGCGATTGGGCAGGCCATCCGTGGTGGCTTTCGGTCGCGCTGTGCTTGCAATCACCTCAAGCTCAGGCTCTCCCGCTTTTGGGATGTCATCCGAATAAACGCGTAGCTCGTATGGCGCGGCATGGGCGCATGTGACACACAGCACAGCAGCCGATAACAGCCAAGCTGATCGGTATGGGTGTGGATGTGTGAACAAGGACATGGTTTGCAGAAAGGTTCGGTTGAGTTTGTATTGTCTTTGAATCTTTAAAATTAGCGCCTTTCACGTTGGTTATTTCGCGCATGTACTTTCAAGAGCAACAGTTAAAAGCGGTCATGGTTGATCTCGATGGCACCATGATCGACACCTTAGGTGACTTTGAGGTTGCGCTCAATCGCATGCTGACTGACCTTGATTTGCCGTTACTCAACCGTGTATTGGTTGAGCGCACCGTTGGTAAAGGTTCTGAGCATTTGATTCGTTCGGTGCTGGCGCACCAGTTGGCATTGCCTGAAGTGAAAGGCCTAGCCAATGTGTGCGAAGCGCGTAATGCAGAGCATTTGTATGAGGCGGCTTGGCAGCGTTACCAACATCACTACTTGGCCATCAATGGCGAATTCGCGACGGTGTACGCCGGGGTGGTCGACGGCTTGCAACAGATGCGCGATGCGGGTTTGCAACTTGCGTGTTTGACCAACAAACCGTTGTCGTTTGCCAAGCCTTTGCTGCAAGCCAAAGGGCTGGGTCATTTCTTCAGCCATGTGTTTGGTGGCGACAGCTTTGAACGCAAGAAGCCAGATCCATTGCCGTTGCTCAAAACCTGCGAAGTTTTGGGCGTACAACCGGGTCAAGCGTTGATGGTGGGCGACTCGAGCAACGATGCCCAAGCCGCGCGCGCAGCGGGGTGCCCCGTGGTTTTGGTGCGCTATGGGTACAACCACGGCGAGCCCGTGGATGGCGTGGATGCCGATGCCCGTGTGGATGCCTTGACCCAGATTAGGCAGGCCTTGACGGGCCAAGCTTGAGCCTTTGCTAAACTGCAGTCATGTTCATTCATCGCAACACAGTCACAGGTTGTCACGACCGGGGAGCTTGGCCCTGGCGTACGCCAACGACTGCGCTTGTTTAAAAGCACGCTCAGCTCTCTGATGCCGTGCCCGCGCTGATGCTCTTAGTTGATCAGCACTTGTCCGAATGAACGCCCCAACCGAAATGGGGCCCCGAGCTGTGGAGGCTCACGATGACTGAAACCGAATTCAAACAATTGGCCCAAGAGGGCTACAACCGCATCCCCTTGGTGGCGGAGGCGTTTGCCGATTTAGAAACCCCACTGTCCCTGTATCTCAAGCTCGCGCATGTGCAAAACAATGGCGAGCGCAGCTTCTTGCTGGAGTCTGTGGTGGGCGGCGAGCGTTTTGGACGCTACAGCTTTATTGGTTTGCCCGCTCGCACGTTGCTACGTGCCAGTGGTTTTGGCGAAGCGGCCAAGACCGAAGTAGTGACCGATGGCGTGGTGGTTGAAACCCACGCAGGCAACCCACTCGACTTTGTGGCTGATTACCAAAAGCGTTTCAAAGTAGCGTTGCGTCAAGGTTTGCCGCGTTTTTGTGGAGGCTTGGCTGGCTACTTTGGCTACGACACGGTGCGCCATATCGAAAAGAAATTGGCCCATTCATGCCCGCCGGATGACTTGGGCATGCCCGATATCTTGCTGCTGCAAACCGAAGAGTTGGCAGTGATTGATAACCTCTCAGGCAAGCTCTCGCTCATCGTGTACGCAGATCCTGCGCAGCCCGATGCGTATGCGAAGGCTCATGCGCGTTTGGCAGAGCTCAAGCTGCGTTTGAAAGCACCGGCACAAGCACCATCGATTGCGCCATGTGCGAGCCATCCCGCGGAGCGCAGCTTTGCGAAAGACGATTACTTGGCTGCTGTGCATCGCGCCAAAGACTTGATCGCTGCGGGTGACTTCATGCAAGTGCAAGTGGGTCAGCGCATTCACAAAAAATTCACGGCCAGCCCGCTGTCGCTGTACCGTGCGCTGCGTTCGTTGAACCCCAGCCCCTACATGTATTACTACAACCTTGGTGACGCCTATGTGGTGGGCGCATCGCCCGAGATCTTGGTGCGTCAAGAGTCCACACCCGAAGGGCAAAAAGTCACCATTCGCCCCTTGGCTGGCACGCGCCCACGTGGTGCAACGCCTGAGGCCGACAAGGCGGCAGAGGTCGAGCTCATCAACGACCCCAAAGAGCGTGCCGAGCATGTGATGCTGATTGACCTCGCACGCAACGACATTGGCCGCATTGCCAAAACCGGCAGCGTCAAAGTGACTGAGGCGTTTGTGGTGGAGCGTTACAGCCATGTGATGCACATCGTGAGCAATGTGGAAGGCTTGTTGCTTGACGATGCGAACGGTCAACCGCTCACCAGCATGGACGTGCTCAAAGCCACATTCCCAGCCGGTACGCTGACAGGTGCCCCCAAGGTGCATGCGATGGAATTGATTGACCAACTCGAACCCACCAAGCGCGGTTTGTACGGCGGCGCTTGCGGTTACCTGAGCTTTGCCGGTGACATGGACGTCGCGATTGCCATTCGCACAGGCATCATCAAAAACGACACGCTCTATGTGCAAGCTGCAGCTGGCGTGGTGGCTGACTCGGTGCCCGAGTTGGAGTGGCGAGAAACAGAACACAAAGCACGCGCCTTGTTGCGTGCCAGCGAGTTGGTTGAGGAGGGTATGGAATGAGCAAGATCAAACTCCTCATGGTGGACAACTATGACAGCTTCACCTTCAACATCGTTCAATACTTTGGCGAGTTGGGTACAGAGGTCGAGGTGTTTCGCAACGACGAAATCACGTTGGAAGGCATTGCTGCACGCAAGCCGGATCGTTTGGTGATTTCGCCTGGTCCTTGCTCGCCTGCTGAGGCCGGTATCTCGGTGTCAGCCATCCAGCACTTTGCGGGCAAGCTGCCCATCTTGGGCGTGTGCTTGGGGCATCAAAGCATTGGCGCAGCGTTTGGCGGAAAGATCATTCGTGCGCAAGAGCTGATGCACGGCAAGACCAGTGTCATCACTACCACCCAAGAAGGTGTGTTTGCTGGCCTGCCTGAGAAGTTCACAGTCAACCGCTACCACTCGCTCGCGATTGAGCGTGCCTCATGTCCTTCGTGCCTGAAAGTCACGGCATGGACAGATGACGGCGAAATCATGGGCGTGCGCCACACCGAGCTAGATATTCAAGGTGTGCAGTTTCACCCAGAATCCATCCTCACTGAGCATGGCCATGCCATGCTGAAAAACTTTCTGTAAAGGCGGGCCATGACAACCACCATCCATGCCATCACGCCGCAAGAGGCATTGCAACGTGTCATTGAACACCGCGAGATTTTTCACGACGAGATGCTGCACATCATGCGCCTCATCATGTCAGGTGAAATGTCGCCGGTGTTGATGTCGGCTTTCATCGCCGCCCTGCGCGTGAAGAAAGAAACCATTGGCGAAATTACAGCAGCTGCGCAAGTGATGCGCGAGTTCTCCACCAAGGTGGATGTGCCTGACCGCACGCACATGGTGGACATCGTCGGCACAGGTGGCGACGGTTCGCACACGTTCAATATTTCCACATGCTCGATGTTTGTCGTGGCTGCTGCGGGTGGCAAAGTCAGCAAGCACGGTGGTCGCAGTGTGAGCAGCAAAAGCGGCAGCGCCGATGTGTTGGAAAGCTTAGGCGTCAACATCAACTTGCCGCCCGCGCAAATTGCCAAGTGCATTGCGGATGTGGGCATTGGGTTCATGTTTGCGCCCAACCATCATCCCGCGATGAAGAACGTGGCGCCAGTTCGCAAAGAGTTAGGTGTGCGCACCATCTTCAACATCTTGGGGCCGCTCACCAACCCTGCTGGCGCGCCCAACATCTTGATGGGCGTGTTCCATCCTGATTTGGTGGGTATTCAAGTGCGTGCGTTAGAGCGCTTAGGTGCTGAGCATGCCTTGGTCGTCTATGGTCGTGATGGTTTAGATGAGGTGTCTTTGGGTGCGTCGACGTTGGTGGGCGAACTCAAAAACGGCCAAGTGCGCGAGTACGAAATTCACCCTGAAGACTTTGGCTTCGCCATGAGCAGCAACCGCGCTTTGCGCGTGGAAACCCCCGAGCAATCACGCGCCATGTTGCTGGGCGTGTTGGATAACCAAGCCGGCCCCGCACGCGACATCGTGGTGCTCAATGCGGGCGTGGCTTTGTATGCTGCCAATGTGGTTGACAGCATTGAGGCTGGTATTGCGCGAGCGCGGGAGGCGCTGGCCTCTGGTGCAGCCAAGGCCAAGCTTGACCAACTGGTTACTGTTGCGCATCAGCTGACTGCTGCATAAACGCGCTTGGCGCAAGAAAGAAACCCATGTCAGACATTCTGAACAAAATCGTTGCGGTCAAACACCAAGAGGTGGCTGCGGCCTTGCAGCGCAAATCATTGGCGGCCATGCGCATGGATGCTGAAAGTCGTGTGCTCACACGCGACTTTGTGGGTGCGTTGCGCGCCAAGATTGCGGCGGGCTTGCCTGCTGTGATTGCTGAAATCAAAAAGGCCAGCCCTTCCAAAGGCGTGATTCGCGAAGACTTCATTCCCGCCGACATTGCGCAAAGCTATGCCGAGCATGGTGCGGCATGTTTGTCTGTGTTGACCGACAGAGACTTTTTCCAAGGTCAGGTGGATTACCTCAAGCAGGCCCGTGCGTCATGCGACTTGCCCGTACTGCGTAAAGACTTCATGGTCGATCCGTACCAGGTGTACGAAGCGCGCGTGATGGGCGCTGACTGCATCTTGCTGATTGCCGCATGTTTGACCGATGCGCAAATGGCGGAGATGGAAGCAGTGGCGCGCAGCCTCGACATGGCTGTGCTGGTGGAAGTGCATGACGCGCAAGAGTTGCAGCGTGCGCTCAAACTCAAGACCCCCTTGGTGGGCATCAACAATCGCAACTTGCGCACCTTTGAGGTGTCGCTCGACACCACGATCGGTATGCTCAAGGATGTGCCGGCCGATCGTTTGCTGATCACCGAGAGCGGTATCTTGCAACGCAGCGATGTTCAAAAAATGCGCGATGTGAATGTGCATGCGTTCTTGGTCGGCGAGGCGTTCATGCGTGCGCCCGACCCCGGCGTGGCATTGGCTGAGTTGTTTGCTGCTTAATCTCGCATGACGGCGGATTTGTTTGGCGACGGTGCGCCGATTGATGCGCAAGTGCCGCGCCTGACCCAATGGTCGCCAGCTGACTGGCCCACGCAGCCTGATTGGCAGCCTGCGCTTGACGCGTTTTGGCGCAGTGCGCAAGGCGTGTCATTGGCGAGCTTTGTTCAATCGCGTTTAGATGCTGGCGCGGTGGTTTATCCCAAACATCCGTTGTGGGCGTTGCAGCTCACGCCCTTGTCGCAAGTGAGGGTGGTGATCTTGGGTCAAGACCCGTATCACGGGCCGCATCAAGCGCAGGGCTTGTCGTTCTCCGTAGCGCCCGGCGTCAAGATTCCCCCTTCGCTGCGCAATATATTCAAGGAGCTGCAACGTGATCTGGGTCAGTCGACGCCGAGTCACGGCTCGTTAGAGGCTTGGGCTAAGCGTGGCGTGTTGTTGCTTAACACCAGCTTGACGGTGGAAGACGGGCTGCCTGCGAGCCATGCCAAGCGCGGTTGGGAACAGTTGACGGATGCTTTGTTGGCCGAAGTGGCACGTACCGTTCCTGCTTGTATTTACATGCTTTGGGGTGGACATGCGCAGGCCAAGGCCGAATTGATTGCGCGTGAAACAACTGCGCAGGCCGCGACCTTTGTGGGGCTAAGAGATGGCAGCTCGGTTCCGCGTGAGGCTTTGGTGCTCAAAGCCAACCATCCCTCGCCTTTGTCGGCCTTGCGGCCGCCGCAGCCATTCATTGGTTGCGGTCATTTTTCGCAAGCCAAAGCCTGGCTGGCGCAAAGAAATCTGAGTTTGGATTGGAATTTGTGAGTCATTTGGCTCCAAAAACTCGCGAATACCCTAAAACTCTGCTATAGTTCGCGATTCGCCGGAGGGGTGCCCGAGTGGCTAAAGGGGGCAGACTGTAAATCTGTTGGCTTACGCCTACACTGGTTCGAATCCAGTCCCCTCCACCAGCGAAAACCAACAAGTAGAAGTGCCGGTAGGCCTGCAACTGTGACGATCTTTTCTGATCTGATGCGGGAGTAGTTCAATGGTAGAACCCTAGCCTTCCAAGCTAATGACGCGGGTTCGATTCCCGTCTCCCGCTCCACCTGTGGTTTTCAACGGATTGATTGGCGATCAATGTTTGCCCTTGTGGCTCAGTGGTAGAGCACTCCCTTGGTAAGGGAGAGGTCGCGGGTCCGATTCCCGCCAAGGGCACCAGATTTTTTGTGATTCACCTATTTTTTTCGGAGTCGAGAAATGGCAAAAGGTAAGTTTGAACGTACCAAACCGCACGTCAACGTTGGCACGATTGGTCACGTGGACCATGGCAAGACAACACTGACAGCTGCGATCACCACGATCCTGTCGACCAAGTTTGGCGGCGAAGCGAAGGCTTACGACCAAATCGACGCGGCTCCTGAAGAAAAAGCACGCGGTATTACCATCAACACCGCTCACGTTGAATACGAAACAGAAACACGTCACTATGCGCACGTGGACTGCCCTGGCCACGCTGACTATGTGAAAAACATGATCACTGGCGCGGCTCAAATGGACGGCGCTATCTTGGTGTGTTCTGCTGCTGACGGCCCCATGCCACAAACTCGCGAGCACATCTTGTTGGCTCGTCAAGTGGGCGTGCCTTACATCATCGTGTTCTTGAACAAGTGCGACATGGTGGACGACGCTGAGTTGTTGGAATTGGTTGAGATGGAAGTTCGCGAACTCCTGTCTAAGTACGACTTCCCAGGCGACGACACGCCAATCGTTCAAGGTTCAGCCAAGCTGGCCCTCGAAGGCGACAAAGGCCCATTGGGCGAAGAAGCCATTCTGAAGTTGGCTGCTGCTTTGGACAGCTACATCCCAACGCCTGAGCGCGCTGTGGACGGCAACTTCTTGATGCCAGTGGAAGACGTGTTCTCCATCTCTGGCCGCGGTACTGTGGTGACCGGTCGCGTTGAGCGCGGTGTGATCAAAGTCGGCGAAGAAATCGAAATCGTGGGTATCGTTGACACCGTCAAGACCACCTGTACTGGCGTTGAGATGTTCCGCAAGTTGTTGGACCAAGGTCAAGCTGGTGACAACGTGGGTATCTTGTTGCGCGGTACAAAGCGCGAAGACGTGCAGCGCGGTCAAGTGTTGTGCAAGCCAGGTTCAGTCAAGCCACACACTCACTTCACAGCTGAGATCTATGTGTTGAGCAAAGACGAAGGCGGCCGCCACACCCCATTCTTCAACAACTACCGTCCCCAGTTCTACTTCCGTACGACTGACGTGACAGGTGCTATCGAGTTGCCAGAAGGCAAAGAGATGGTGATGCCTGGTGACAACGTGTCGATCACTGTGAAGTTGATCCACCCCATTGCGATGGAAGAAGGCTTGCGCTTCGCTATCCGCGAAGGCGGTAAGACTGTTGGCGCTGGTGTGGTTGCCAAAATCATCGCCTAATTCACAAATTTAAGCGCTAGATTTAGGGGCGTAGCTTAGTGGTAAAGTTGCGGTTTCCAAAACCGTCGATGGGGGTTCGATTCCCTCCGCCCCTGCCACTAAAGGCTTAAAGCTCTGTGGTTTACCAAGCCCGCCATGATGGCGGGCTTCGGTGTCTTAACAAACGCATAAAAAACGGTACAGGAAAACCCTTATCCATGTCTGCAGCAAATATTGAAAACGTCTCAACGACCGCCGACAAGGCCAAGCTGGTCTTGGTTGTGGCTTTGGTCGTGGCTGCCTTGGGCGGTTTTTACACGTTGACTGCGCAAGGTCCCATTGTTCAATGGTTGACATTGGTGGGCGGCTTGGTGGCTGCTGTGGTGGTGTTCTTGTTGTCGTTGCCTGGTCGCCAGTTGGTGGCTTTTGGTGGTGATGCGTGGCGTGAAGTCAACAAGGTTGTTTGGCCAACTCGTAAAGAGTCCACCCAAATGACTTTGTATGTGTTTGCCTTTGTGGTGATCATGGCGCTGTTTTTGTGGCTGACCGATAAAACCCTTGAGTGGGTGTTTTACGACCTGATTCTGGGCTGGAAAAAATAATGAGCGACATCCTCGACAACGCCGCAGCGAATGCGGCTTCAGCACCATCTGCCTCTGTGAATCCTGATTTGCGTTGGTACGTGGTGCATGCCTACTCTGGTATGGAAAAGGCGGTTGAACGCAATATCCGTGAGAGCATCACGCGCGCTGGCATGGAAAACAAATTCGGTCGCATCTTGGTGCCTACCGAAGAAGTGGTGGAAATGAAAAACGGTCAGCGTCGTACGGCTGAGCGCAAGTTTTTCCCTGGCTACGTCTTCGTTGAAATGGTGATGGATGACGACACTTGGCACTTGGTGAAGCACACCAACAAGGTGACAGGTTTTGTGGGGGGGGCAAAGAACCGTCCTGCGCCCATTTCTGAGTCTGAAGTGCAGAAGATCGTGAGCCAAATGCAAGACGGTGCAGAGAAGCCTCGTCACAAGATTGAGTTCATGGTGGGTGAGTTGGTGCGCGTCAAAGAAGGTCCGTTCACAGACTTCAACGGCTCTGTCGAAGAGGTCAACTACGAGAAGAGCAAAGTGCGCGTCTCGGTCACCATCTTCGGTCGTGCAACGCCTGTGGAATTGGAATTCAGCCAGATCGAGAAAACTTAATCTGGTTCAAAGTTTTGTGGTTTGGTGCTTCCCGACTCGGTGCCAAGCTTTTGAAGTGAGTCGTTAACCCCGGGGAGTTCGCAAGAACGTTTGTACCCGCAAGGAGAAAAGTATGGCGAAAAAAATCGTCGGTTTTATCAAGCTGCAAGTGCCAGCTGGTAAGGCAAATCCATCGCCACCCATTGGTCCCGCATTGGGCCAACGTGGTTTGAACATCATGGAATTCTGCAAGGCGTTCAACGCCCAGACCCAAGGCGTTGAGCCAGGTCTGCCATTGCCAGTGGTGATCACTGCGTTTGCAGATAAATCCTTCACCTTCATCATCAAGACGCCTCCAGCGACCACCTTGATCAAGAAGGCCATCAAGCTCGACAAAGGTTCTTCACGTCCTCACGTCGACAAGGTAGGCAAGATCACTCGCGCTCAGCTCGAAGAGATCGCCAAAACCAAGATGGAAGACTTGAACGCTGCAGACTTAGACGCAGCTGTTCGCATCATCGCCGGCTCTGCCCGTTCGATGGGCGTGACTGTGGAGGGCGTGTGAAATGGCTAAGTTGACTAAAAAACAAAAAGCCCTCGTGGGTAAAGTTGAAACAACGAAGTTGTACGCCTTGGCTGATGCTTTGAGCATCGTCAAAGAATGCGCCACTGCCAAGTTCGATGAATCTATCGACGTGGCTGTGCAGCTCGGTATCGATGCTAAGAAATCTGACCAAGTGGTGCGCGGCGCTGTCGTGTTGCCAAACGGTACAGGTAAAACTGCTCGTGTGGCTGTGTTCGCACAAGGCGCTAAAGCTGAAGAAGCGAAAGCCGCTGGTGCTGACGTGGTGGGTATGGACGACTTGGCCGCGCAGGTCAAAGCTGGCGACATGCCTTTTGACATCGTGATTGCAGCCCCTGACGCCATGCGCGTGGTGGGTACTTTGGGTCAAATCTTGGGCCCACGCGGTCTGATGCCTAACCCCAAAGTCGGCACAGTGACGCCAGACGTTGCGACAGCTGTGAAAAACGCCAAAGCTGGTCAAGTCCAGTTCCGCGTTGACAAGGCCGGTATCGTGCACACCACCATCGGTCGTCGTTCATTCGACACCGACAAGTTGCAAGGCAACTTGGCTGCGTTGGTTGAAGCTTTGAACAAAGCCAAGCCAGCTTCTAGCAAAGGTGTTTACCTGCGCAAAGTCGCCGTGTCCTCCACCATGGGTGTGGGCGTGCGCGTGGATGTGCAAACCGTCGGCGCTTAAGCGACGAGGTCAAGTCAAGCGCTTTTTGGCGCTTGCAAAATTTGGGTGACGTGAAAACGTTGCCCGAAGTGGTGGGCTGAAGCAACTCTTCAAGGTTGCTCAGGCCATCCAAGACCGTTGGTGTGAAGCTTGACTTCACTTAATCGAATGACCAACGCAGATGGCGATCCCGCTAGACGGAATTCTTCCTGACAGTTAGGTCGCTGCAAAAGTGGCGTGTCAACGAGCAAATGCTTGACGACACATTTAAAGGAGTAGACCTTGAGTCTGAATCGCAGTGAGAAAGAAGCGGTCATTTCAGAAGTGACCAACCTCGCCGCCCAAGCTCAAACGCTGGTGATTGCGGAATACCGCGGCATCACGGTCGCTGACATGACTAAATTGCGCAACCAAGCGCGTAGCAATGGTGTGAGCCTGAGCGTGTTGAAAAACACACTCGCACGCCGTGCTGTGACTGGTAGCTCATTCGAAGTGGTGGCAGACCAGATGACCGGCCCGCTGATCTATGGCTTCTCTGTTGACGCAATCGCTGCCGCTAAGGTGGTGGCTGAGTTCGCGAAAACCAACGACAAGTTGGTGATCCGTGCTGGCGTTTACGGTGGCAAAGCGATGGACGCTAATGGCGTTAAGCAATTGGCAAGCATCCCTTCGAAAGAAGTGTTGTTGGCTCAGTTGTGTGGCTTGATGAAGTCGCCTATTTCCCGCACCGCAGTGGTGTTGGGTGCTTTGGCGGCCCAAAAAGGCGAAGCAGCTGCCGCTTAATGCGCAGCTTGTGTTTTAACTAATTGTTAGGAAATAAAAATGGCATTCGATAAAGACGCATTTTTGACCGCGCTCGACAGCATGACGGTCTTGGAACTCAACGACTTGGTGAAAGCCATCGAAGAGAAGTTTGGCGTGAGCGCAGCTGCTATGGCAGCTCCTGCAGCTGGTGGCGCTGGTGGCGCTGCTGCTGGTGGCGAAGAGAAGTCTGAATTCAACGTTGTGTTGACAGACGCTGGCGCAAACAAAGTGTCCGTGATTAAAGCAGTTCGCGAAATCACCGGTCTGGGCTTGAAAGAAGCCAAAGACATGGTTGACGGCGCTCCAAAGGCTGTGAAAGAAGGCGCTTCTAAGGCTGACGCTGAAGCCGCTAAGAAGAAGCTCGAAGAAGCTGGTGCTAAGGTTGAACTGAAGTAATTCGGTTCACCTTCGAGGCTGGAGTGCCCTGCAAAGGGCCTCCAGCCTTCTGTGCTTACAGAGCGCACCCATGAGCGGGTTGAAATCAACCTTCTTTTGAGTGTCTTCTGACCCCAACTGCAGAAGATGCCTTGGTTCGGGTTGCGTGCAATGCGCAACCGTCCGCCAACGCTGGTAGAGGCCAGCCGCCAAGCCCGTTGCATGCGAAGTCGACATCGCATGCAGCAACAGTTTTGAAAGATCAAGCCCGGAGATCTCATGGCCTATACATATACCGAACGCAAGCGCATCCGCAAGAGTTTCGGCAGCCGCGACAGCGTGCTGGAAATTCCATATTTGTTGCAAATGCAAAAAGACGCGTACACCGCGTTCTTGCAAGCTGACACCCCACCTAAAAAGCGTACCAACGATGGTTTGCAAGCTGCTTTTGAAGCTGCTTTCCCTATCGTGTCGCACAACGGTTTTGTCGAGATGAAATATCTCGAATACAACTTGGCCAAACCCGCCTTTGATGTGCGTGAATGCCAAACCCGCGGTTTGACTTTCTCTTCAGCTGTGCGCGCCCGCGTGCAACTCATCATTTATGACCGTGAGTCTTCAACACCACAGTCCAAAGTGGTCAAGGAAGTGAAAGAGCAAGAGGTCTACATGGGCGAAGTGCCTTTGATGACTGACAAAGGTTCCTTCATCATCAACGGTACTGAGCGCGTGATCGTGTCTCAGTTGCACCGCTCACCTGGCGTGTTCTTCGAACACGACAAGGGTAAGACCCACAGCTCTGGCAAATTGTTGTTCAGCGCACGCATCATTCCTTACCGCGGTTCATGGCTCGACTTCGAATTCGACCCCAAAGACTTGCTGTACTTCCGCGTCGACCGTCGTCGCAAAATGCCCGTCACAATTCTGTTGAAAGCCATCGGCTTGACACCAGAAACCATCCTCGCGAACTTCTTCGTGAACGACAACTTCCGCTTGATGGACAGCGGCGCCCAAATGGAATTTGTGGCTGAGCGTCTGCGCGGTGAAGTGGCTCGCTTTGACATCACTGACAAAGCCGGCAAAGTGATCGTTGCCAAAGACAAGCGCGTGACAGCACGTCACACCCGCGAGTTGGACGAAAGCAAAACCACGCACATCAGCGTGCCTGAAGACTTCCTCATTGGCCGCGTGTTGGCCAAGAACATCATCGACAGCGACACCGGCGAGTTGATTGCCCGTGCCAACGATGAGTTGACAGAAGCCTTGCTCAAGAAATTGCGCGAAGCCGGTGTGCAAGAACTGCAATGTATCTACACCAACGAACTCGACCAAGGTGCGTACATTTCGCAAACTTTGCGCACAGACGAAACTGTGGACGAATTCGCAGCGCGCGTGGCCATCTATCGCATGATGCGCCCTGGCGAGCCACCGACCGAAGATGCGGTGCAAGCCTTGTTCCAACGTTTGTTCTACAACCCAGACACGTACGATTTGTCGCGCGTGGGTCGTATGAAGTTCAACGCCAAAGTCGGCGCAACAGACTCTACAGGTCCCATGGTGCTGACCAACGACGACATCTTGTCTGTCGTGAAGATCTTGGTCGACTTGCGTAACGGCCGTGGCGAAGTGGACGACATCGACCACTTGGGTAACCGTCGTGTGCGTTGCGTGGGCGAATTGGCCGAAAACCAATACCGCACAGGTTTGGCACGTATCGAAAAAGCCGTGAAAGAGCGTTTGGGTCAAGCCGAGCAAGAGCCTTTGATGCCTCACGACTTGATCAACTCCAAGCCCATCTCTGCTGCGCTCAAAGAGTTCTTCGGCGCATCACAGTTGTCTCAGTTCATGGACCAAACCAACCCATTGGCTGAGATTACGCACAAGCGTCGTGTTTCAGCTTTGGGCCCAGGCGGTTTGACACGCGAACGCGCAGGCTTTGAAGTCCGTGACGTGCACGTGACCCACTACGGTCGCGTGTGTCCTATCGAAACACCAGAAGGTCCAAACATTGGTTTGATCAACTCTCTGGCTTTGTATGCCCGCTTGAACGAGTACGGCTTCATCGAAACACCTTACCGTCGCGTGGTCGATGGCAAAGTGACGATGGACATCGACTATTTGTCCGCCATCGAAGAAGGCAAATACGTCATCGCTCAGGCCAACGCGGCTTTGGACAAAGACGGCAAGCTGACTGGCGACTTGGTGTCTGCCCGTGAAAACGGCGAATCTATTTTGTGCGGCGCAGAGCGCATCCAATACATGGACGTGTCTCCAGCGCAGATCGTGTCAGTGGCGGCATCTTTGGTTCCGTTCCTCGAGCACGATGACGCGAACCGCGCGTTGATGGGTGCCAACATGTCACGCCAAGCCGTGCCTGTGTTGCGTCCTGAAAAACCCATGGTCGGTACCGGTATCGAGCGCGTTGCTGCGGTCGACTCTGGCACGGTGGTGACTGCCAACCGTGGCGGCGTGGTTGACTATGTGGACGCCACCCGCGTGGTGGTTCGCGTGAACGACGCTGAAGCGCAAGCTGGCGAAGTGGGCGTAGACATCTACAACCTCATCAAGTACCAACGTTCCAACCAAAACACAAACATCCATCAGCGTCCGATCGTCAAGCGTGGCGACAAGATTGCTAAGGGTGACGTGATTGCTGACGGCGCTTCAACTGACCTGGGCGAAATCGCCATCGGTCAAAACATGCTGATCGCCTTCATGCCTTGGAACGGCTACAACTTCGAAGACTCGATCTTGATCAGCGAGCGCGTGGTGGCAGAAGACCGCTACACCTCGATTCACATCGAAGAACTCGTGGTGATGGCACGTGACACCAAGTTGGGCGCGGAAGAAATCACACGCGATATTCCTAATTTGGCTGAGCAACAACTCAACCGTTTGGATGACTCCGGCATCATCTACGTGGGTGCAGAAGTGCAACCCGGCGACACACTGGTCGGCAAGGTCACGCCAAAAGGCGAAACCACACTCACGCCAGAAGAGAAACTGTTGCGCGCGATCTTCGGCGAAAAAGCCAGCGACGTGAAAGACACATCACTGCGCGTGAGCCAAGGTTCGCAAGGTACGGTCATCGACGTGCAAGTCTTCACCCGTGAAGGCATCCAGCGCGACAAACGTGCTCAGCAAATTATTGATGACGAACTCAAGCGTTTCCGTCTCGACTTGAACGACCAGCTCCGCATCGTGGAAGCTGACGCGTTTGACCGTATCGAAAAACTCTTGAACGGCAAAACTGCCAACGGTGGTCCTAACAAGTTGGCCAAGGGCAGCAAGATCGACAAGGCCTATTTGGCTTCTGTCGAGAAGTTCCACTGGTTCGACATCCGTCCTTCTGATGAAGAAACTGCAAGCCAGTTGGAAAGCATCAAGAACGCGATGGAACAAACCCGTCACAGCTTCGATTTGGCTTTCGAAGAGAAGCGCAAGAAGTTGACACAAGGCGACGAGTTGCCAGCAGGCGTGTTGAAGATGGTTAAGGTCTACTTGGCCGTCAAGCGTCGCTTGCAGCCTGGTGACAAGATGGCCGGTCGTCACGGTAACAAAGGTGTGGTGTCCAAGATCGTTCCGGTCGAAGACATGCCTTACATGGCCGACGGCACACCTTGCGACATCGTGTTGAACCCCTTGGGCGTTCCTTCACGTATGAACGTGGGTCAGGTGCTGGAAGTTCACTTGGGTTGGGCTGGTAAAGGTATCGGTCAACGCATTGGCAACATGCTCCAAGCAGAAGCCAAAGCCGCCGAAATCCGCAGCTTCATGGAAGAGTTGTACAACGGTTCAGGCCGCAAAGAAGATCTGAGCAAGCTCAATGACGCGCAAATCGTCGAGATGGCTGGCAACTTGACCAACGGTGTGCCTTTTGCAACTCCCGTGTTCGACGGCGCTGCAGAAGAAGACATCCGTGCCATGTTGAAGTTGGCGTACCCAGATGACATCGCCAAGGCGAAAGGTCTGACCGCCACACGTACACAAGCGCACTTGTTTGATGGTCGTACGGGTGAAGCTTTCGAGCGTCCCACCACTATCGGTTACATGCACTTCTTGAAGCTCCACCATTTGGTTGACGACAAGATGCACGCACGTTCTACTGGCCCATACAGCTTGGTCACACAGCAACCGCTGGGTGGTAAGGCTCAGTTCGGTGGTCAGCGTTTCGGTGAGATGGAGGTGTGGGCTTTGGAAGCTTACGGTGCCTCTTACACCCTGCAAGAAATGCTCACCGTCAAGTCCGACGACGTGCAAGGCCGTACCAAGGTGTACGAGAGCATTGTCAAAGGCGAGCACTCGATCGAAGCGGGCATGCCCGAATCGTTCAACGTGTTGGTCAAGGAAATTCGTTCCTTGGGTATCGACATTGAGTTGGACCGCTCTTAATCGCTTGGACTACATAAGGATTTAAAAAATGAAATCATTACTCGACCTGTTCAAGCAATTCACACCCGATGAGCATTTCGATGCCATCAAGATCGGCATGGCTTCTCCCGAGAAGATCCGTTCATGGTCTTTCGGTGAAGTGAAAAAGCCAGAAACCATCAACTACCGTACCTTCAAGCCTGAGCGCGATGGTCTGTTTTGCGCCAAGATCTTTGGCCCAATCAAAGACTACGAATGCTTGTGCGGCAAATACAAACGCCTAAAACACCGTGGCGTGATTTGCGAGAAGTGCGGCGTTGAAGTCACACAAACCAAAGTGCGTCGCGAGCGCATGGGTCACATCGACCTGGCCGCACCTTGCGCCCACATCTGGTTCTTGAAGTCATTGCCATCTCGTTTGGGCCTCGTGCTCGACATGACCTTGCGTGACATCGAACGCGTGCTGTACTTTGAAGCATACGTCGTGACCGACCCCGGCATGACACCTTTGAAGAAATTCGCCATCATGTCGGAAGACGACTACGAAGCCAAAGTGGTGGAGTACGGTGACGAATTCGTCGCCAAGATGGGCGCTGAAGGTATCAAGGACTTGCTCGAAGGCCTCGACCTCGACGTTGAAATCGAGAAGCTGCGCAACGACCTGACTGGCTCAGAACTCAAGATCAAGAAGAACGCCAAGCGTTTGAAATTGATGGAAGCGTTCAAGAAGTCTGGCATCAAGCCCGAGTGGATGGTGTTGTCTGTCTTGCCCGTGTTGCCACCTGATTTGCGTCCATTGGTGCCGCTGGATGGCGGTCGTTTTGCGACCTCTGACCTCAACGACTTGTACCGTCGCGTGATCAACCGTAACAGCCGTCTGCGTCGTTTGCTCGAACTGAAGGCGCCAGAAATCATTGCTCGCAACGAAAAGCGTATGTTGCAAGAGTCCGTGGACAGCTTGCTGGACAACGGTCGTCGCGGCAAGGCCATGACAGGCGCTAACAAGCGCGCCTTGAAGTCATTGGCTGACATGATCAAAGGTAAGAGCGGTCGTTTCCGTCAAAACTTGTTGGGTAAGCGCGTCGACTACTCTGGTCGTTCCGTGATTACCGTGGGCCCAACTCTCAAGCTGCACCAGTGCGGTTTGCCCAAGTTGATGGCGCTTGAGTTGTTCAAGCCTTTCATCTTCTCGCGTCTCGAAGCCATGGGCATCGCGACCACGATCAAGGCTGCGAAGAAAGAAGTCGAATCCGGCTCCGCCGTGGTGTGGGATATCTTGGAAGAGGTGATCAAAGAGCACCCCGTGATGTTGAACCGTGCGCCTACGCTGCACCGCTTGGGTATTCAAGCGTTCGAGCCGATCTTGATCGAAGGTAAAGCGATTCAGCTGCACCCACTCGTCTGTTCAGCGTTTAACGCCGACTTCGACGGTGACCAAATGGCCGTTCACGTGCCTTTGTCTGTGGAAGCACAGATGGAAGCCCGTACCTTGATGCTCGCTTCGAACAACGTGTTGTTCCCCGCATCTGGCGAACCCTCTATCGTGCCTTCACAAGACGTGGTGTTGGGCTTGTACTACGCCACCCGTGACCGTATCAACGGCAAGGGCGAAGGCTTGGTGTTTGCCAACGTGGCCGAAGTACAACGCGCGTTGGACGCCGGTGTGGTCGAGTTGACTGCCAAGGTCAGCGTGCGTATCACCGAGTGGACCAAAGACAAACAAACCGGTGAATTCACCGAGGCGACCAAGCTGGTGGACACCACCGTGGGCCGTGCCTTGCTGTCTGAGATCTTGCCCAAGGGCTTGCCTTTCGAAGTCATCAACAAAGCGTTGAAGAAGAAAGAAATTTCTAAGCTCATCAACGTCGCGTTCCGCAAGTGCGGTTTGAAAGACACTGTGGTGTTCGCTGACAAGCTGTTGCAAAACGGTTTCCGTTTGGCTACACGTGCCGGTATCTCGATTGCCATCGACGACATGTTGGTGCCACCAGAGAAGCACGCCATCATCAGCGCCTCTGAAAAAGAAGTCAAAGACATCGAACAGCAATACGTGTCCGGTTTGGTGACTTCTGGCGAGCGTTACAACAAGGTGGTTGACATCTGGGGTAAGGCGGGTGACGCCGTGTCAAAGGTGATGATGGACCAACTCCGCAAAGAGAAGACCATCGACCGTCACGGCAATGAAGTCGAACAAGAATCGTTCAACGCCATTTACATGATGGCCGACTCTGGCGCTCGCGGTTCTGCCGCTCAGATTCGTCAGTTGGCCGGTATGCGTGGTCTGATGGCTAAGCCTGACGGTTCCATCATTGAGACCCCCATCACGGCGAACTTCCGTGAAGGTCTGAACGTGTTGCAGTACTTTATTTCCACCCACGGTGCACGTAAGGGTCTGGCCGACACAGCGTTGAAGACAGCGAACTCCGGTTACTTGACACGTCGTTTGGTTGACGTGACCCAAGACTTGGTGGTGACTGAAGATGATTGCGGTACACAAAACGGTACCTTGATGCGCGCCATCGTTGAAGGCGGTGAAGTGATTGAATCACTGCGCGAACGTATCTTGGGTCGCGTGGCGGCAGAAGACGTGATCAACCCTGAAACACGTGCTGTGTTGATCAAGGCTGGCGTCATGTTGGACGAAGACACCATCGACGAAATCGAAGCCGCAGGCGTGGATGAAGTGAAAGTGCGCACAGCACTGAACTGCGAAACACGTTTTGGCTTGTGCGCGATGTGCTATGGCCGTGACTTGGGTCGCGGTGGCTTGGTCAATAACGGTGAAGCTGTGGGCGTGATCGCTGCGCAGTCCATCGGCGAACCAGGTACCCAGCTGACCATGCGTACGTTCCACATCGGTGGTGCTGCGTCGCGTGCGGCTGTGGCCTCCAGCGTGGAAGCTAAGTCGAATGGTGTGATTGGTTTCAATGCCACCATGCGTTATGTGTCCAACACCAAGGGTGAATTGGTGGTGATTTCTCGTTCTGGTGAAATCGTCATTCATGACGAACATGGCCGTGAGCGTGAGCGTCACAAAGTGCCTTATGGTGCGACCCTGACCGTCAAGGCGGACCAAACTATCAAGGCTGGCACCATCTTGGCTAACTGGGATCCATTGACCCGCCCCATCATTACCGAATACGCCGGTCAGGTGAAATTCGAGAACGTGGAAGAAGGCCTCACCGTGGCCAAGCAAGTGGACGAAGTCACTGGCTTGTCTACCTTGGTGGTGATTGACCCCAAACGTCGCGGCTCTACCAAAGTGGTTCGCCCACAGGTCAAATTGATTGATGCGTCTGGCAAAGAAGTCAAGATCCCTGGCACTGACCACGCGGTGACGATTGGCTTCCAAATCGGTGCGTTGATTCAAGTGCGCGATGGTCAAGATGTGGGCCCAGGCGAAGTCTTGGCGCGTATCCCTGTCGAAGGTCAAAAGACCCGCGACATTACCGGCGGTTTGCCACGTGTGGCCGAACTCTTCGAAGCCCGTTCACCCAAAGACAAAGGTGTGTTGGCCGAGATGACCGGTACTGTGTCCTTCGGTAAAGAAACCAAAGGCAAGGTTCGTTTGCAGATCACCGATCCAGAAGGCAAGGTCTGGGAAGAACTCGTGCCCAAAGAGAAAAACATCTTGGTGCACGAAGGCCAGGTGGTCAACAAGGGCGAGAGCGTGGTGGACGGCCCAGCCGATCCACAAGACATCTTGCGTTTGTTGGGTATCGAAGAGCTGTCTCGCTACATCGTCGACGAAGTGCAAGACGTTTACCGCTTGCAAGGCGTGAAGATCAACGACAAGCACATTGAAGTGATCGTGCGTCAGATGCTGCGTCGCGTGGTGGTCGAGAGCGTGGGTGATTCCAACTACATCGCTGGCGAACAAGTGGAACGCTCCGAGATCCTCAATACCAACGAAGCCTTGCTCAAAGACGGCAAAGTGCCAGCGACTTACACCAACTTGTTGTTGGGTATCACGAAGGCCTCGTTGTCGACCGACTCGTTCATCTCTGCGGCTTCTTTCCAAGAAACCACACGTGTGTTGACCGAAGCGGCCATCATGGGCAAGCGCGACGAATTGCGCGGCTTGAAGGAAAACGTCATCGTGGGTCGTTTGATCCCGGCCGGTTCTGGTTTGGCGTACCACAAGGCCCGCAAGGTGAAAGACGCGATGGACGATGCCGAGCGCCGCGCCATTGCCGAAGCCGAAGCTGCTGAATTGGCCGGAGGCTCTTCTGAGGAAAAGGCTCAAGCTGATCACGGTGCAGGCGAAGAAGCGTAAAGCGACCCTCTCAACAAAGGCCCGAAAGGGCCTTTGTTGTTTGGGAGGATCGGTCAAAGCACAAGGAGTGCAACATGCTTGATGCGTGGTGGTTTTGGTTTTGTGTCGCCTTGATGGTGTTTTGGAGCGTGGGGGCCTATCGCCGCTTGGTGGGGTTACGCACAGCCGTGAATAAACAATTCGCCGTGCTAGAAGAGCTGATGTTGCGCTATCAAGCCTTGGTGCAAGAGGCTACGACAGCAGCGGTGACATCACCTTCCGGATGGCAGACAGCGGTCTCACCCGAGTTAGGGGCGAGTCATTGGACGCGGTTGCAGGTGGCGGCTAATTTATCGGCCATGGCATTGGCCCGCATGCAAGAGCACCCGCTAGATCCAGCTTCGTCAATTGCGTTGGTGGCAACCAGTCGAGACTTGCAAGACGCATGGGAAGCGCTGACGCATCCCGATGTTTACTATGTCTCGGTTCCTGCTGAGTTGACGCAACGTTGGACTGAATTGGGCATCGCTATACAGCCCGATTTACAACGCTTTAACCAAGCTGTAGTGAATTACAACGAAGCGATTGACATGTTCCCCGCGAATTGGATGGCGCGTACGTTCAAGTTCAAGCCCGGGCGCATCTTGGCATGAGTGAGTCCAAATCAGCGCCTGTGGCCTTGTGGCAGCAGCTACAAGCCGTTGCGCATGCGCTGGCGCAGGTGCGTCGAGGGGCCTCGGGGACCACTGCATTGGAGGGCGTATCTCCCGCCTTGCGCCCTGGCGTGCAGGCGTTGTTGTTTCAAACATTGCGTCACCTTGGACGTGCTCAAGCATTGCGTGCGCAATTGGCCACGCGTGCGCCTGCACCCTTGGTAGATGCAATGTTGTGCACTGCATTGGCCTTGGCATGGGACTCAGAGCAGGCGCCTTACGAACCCCACACCTTGGTGAATCAGGCTGTTGAGGCTGCTAAAAAATCACGCAATTTGCGTATGCAAGCCAATTTTTTGAATGCATGCTTGCGTCGATTTTTGCGTGAGCGTGATGCGTTGATTCAAGCCACGAATCATGATGTGCAAGCTCACTGGAATCATCCGGTTTGGTGGGTCAAGCGCTTGCAAAAAGATCATCCAGAACATTGGCAACAAATTTTGCGGACCAATAACCAGGCCGCACCGATGACCTTGCGTGTCAATGCGTCACGGACCTCGCGCTCAGCTTTGCAAGACATGTGGGCAGCGAAAGGCGTGGCATCACACCCGGTGGGTGAGCAAGGCTTGGTCTTGACGCAAGCGACCCATGTGCATGAGATTCCCGGTTTTTCAGAGGGGCTGTGTTCGGTACAAGATGCGGCCGCACAGTGCGCGGCGCAACTACTGCTGAAAGACTTTGCGCCGATGCGTGCGGGCTTGCGCGTGCTGGATGCTTGTGCCGCGCCTGGTGGAAAAACTGCGCATTTGCTAGAGCTACTCAATGAGCAGAGTGAGGTGCTGGCGTTGGACATCGATCCGCAAAGGTGTGAACGAATTCAACAGAATTTGAAGCGTATCGGCAAAGTCGCGACGGTGGTTGCCGCCGATGCCGCCCAAACGCGCACATGGTGGGACGGGCAACTGTTTGATGCGATCTTGCTTGACGCGCCTTGTACGGCATCGGGTATCGTGCGACGTCATCCAGATGTGCGCTGGTTGCGCCGCGAGTCGGATATCGACAACCTCGCTGCAATTCAGAAAAATTTACTCAAGCAGTTGTGGCCGTTGGTCAAGCCGGGTGGGCGATTGCTGTACTGCACATGTTCTGTCTTCAAGGCCGAGGGCGATGACCAAGTCAAAACGTTTGTTGAACACAACACCAATGCCCGTTTAATGCCCTCTCTCGGGCATTTAAGACCTCAAAACGAGACAAGTACCGCCGAGCTCGCCGACAATCTGCCTGGTGACCATGACGGCTTCTATTACGCTTTGTTTGAAAAAATACCAGCACCTTGAAATGCTTGCCTTGCGCGGCTTTCAGGGGGCTAAGCGTTGTTGCGTGCTGATCGCGGTCGTGTGTCTGCTGGCAATACCCAACTTGGCGTTAGCGTATACGACGGTTGAGTTGCAAGACCTGAAGCTAGAGCGGCAAGATGCGGCATTGTCGATGAGCGCGAATTGGCGATTCGACCTGCCTTCGGCATTAGAAGATGCGCTGCTCAAAGGGATTACCTTGTACTTTGTCACAGAGGTTGAAATTACCCAAGAGCGTTGGTACGTATACAACCAGCGTGTGGCGCAAGCAGAACGTCATGTGCGCTTGTTTTATCAGCCGTTGACGCGACGATGGCGTGTCAACATTTCTCCGCAACCATTCAGTGTGACTGGCTTAGGCATGAGCTTGGGGCAAAGCTATGACAGCGCAGAAGAAGCGATGGGAGCTGTGCGTCGTATCGTGCAGTGGCGTATCGCCAATGCAACCGACTACAACCCAGAGGCGAAGCAGACCATCAGCATCAACTTCAAGCTAGATCTCAAACAATTGCCACGGCCGTTGCAAATTGGTGCGACTGGGCAAAGTGATTGGAATATTGGCTTCAGTAAAACACAGCGATTGGAGTTGACGCCATGATTGAGCTGGCTGAAAAGCGCACGCGCCTTTCTAGCTTTCAGTTGCGGTGGTTGTTGGTCATCAGCGCAGCGGTGGTTTTGGGCCTAGGGCTGGTGCTGCTTTTCTTGCTCACACAAGCGGCTGATAACCGTGAGCTCTATGAGAAAAACTACCGCCAACTGTTCGCCTTGAATGTGGTGGTCGCGACACTGCTCATGGGTGTCATTGCATGGTTGTCTGCGCGGTTGCTGATGCGCCTGCGCGAAGGCAAGTTTGGCAGCCGACTGCTGCTAAAAATCGCGGCAACTTTTGCCTTGGTGGGGTTCTTGCCCGGCCTATTGATTTACAGCGTGTCATACCAGTTTGTATCGCGCTCGATTGAGAGCTGGTTCGATGTCAAGGTGGAGGGGGCGTTAGATGCCGGTTTGAATTTGGGGCGGACCACGCTGGACACCCTCGCCAATGACCTAGGGCAAAAAACGAGGGCAGCCAGTGCGCAAATCAATGACCTTCCAGATGCCTCTGTGGGGCTTGCACTTGAGCGCATGAAAGACCAGCTCGATGCGGATGACGTTATTTTGTGGACCACGACGGGGCAGGCCATTTCAAGTGCCGGTGAGTCACGCTACAAAATCAATCCAGATCGACCCACGTCAGCGCAGCTGCGTGCAGTGAAAACCCAAAACATCGTGACCGCGATAGAGGGCCTCGATGAGGCTGAATTGCAAGGCAATGCCAAAGCAAGGATTCGCGCGTTGGTGTTGGTCGCGCCGTCTGGTTTGGGGTTGTTGATTGAGCCGCGCGTGTTGCAAGTGACCAAAGCCATTCCGCCAACCTTGGTGAGTAATGCGCTGGCGGTTGAGGTGGCTTACCGCGAGTACCAAGAGCGCGCACTCGGTCGCGATGGACTGCGCAGCATGTACATCGGTACTTTGACCTTGAGTTTGTTTCTGGCCGTATTTGGTGCCGTGTTGTTGGCGGTGCTCATTGGCAATCAGTTGGCTCGACCTCTGCTCATGCTGGCCGAGGGTGTGCGAGATGTAGCTGCAGGTAATTTAAGCCCCAAGCCGGCATTGCAAGGACGCGATGAACTCGGTGGTTTGACGCGTTCGTTTGCAGAAATGACGCAACAACTGGCAGACGCGCGTGCGGCAGTCGATCGAAGTATGTTGCAGGTGCATACCTCACGCGCCAATTTGCAAACCATCCTCGATAACTTGACTGCAGGGGTCATCGTGTTGACGGAGGATGGCCGCATCAAGTCATCGAATCCAGGTGCCACGCGCATTTTGCGCGTGCCCTTGGCCGCCTGGGAGGGGCGTGCTTTGAGTGACATCGAGGGCTTGGTTGAGTTTGCCGAGCATGTGCACCGCGAGTTCGATGGCTTTTTGGGCGAGCGTAGCCAACATGGGCTTGATCATTGGCAGCAATCGTTTGAATTGCATGCCACAGCCATCAGTCCGGCCGTTCAATTGACCGACGATAAGCAGCAACACATCACCTTATTGGCTCGTGGAGCCGTCTTGCCTAACAGTGGACGTCTGCTCGTTTTTGACGATATTTCTGAAATTGTGTCTGCCCAACGTGCCCAAGCCTGGGGTGAAGTGGCTCGCCGTTTGGCGCATGAAATTAAGAACCCATTGACACCCATTCAATTGTCTGCAGAGCGCTTAGAGATGAAGCTCGGCGGCAAGCTGCAAGAGTCAGAGCAGTTGATTTTGAACAAGTCCGTCAAAACCATCGTGGATCAAGTCGATGCCATGAAACGCTTGGTGAACGAGTTTCGTGACTATGCGCGATTGCCAGTGGCCGAACTCAAGCCTTTGGATTTGAATGCCTTGGTGCAGGATGTGATGCAGTTGTATGGCACAGAGAACGCCGCTGTTCCTGTTTATGCCCAATTAGATGCCGCTTGTCCGATCATCTTGGGGGATGCTCAGCAACTCCGACAAGTGGTGCACAACCTTTTACAAAATGCACAAGACGCCACCGATGGACAACCCCATCCAATGGTCTCCATTGCAACGCAATGGGTCTCGACCTCTGGGCGCGTCCGCTTGGTGGTGCGGGACAACGGGCCAGGTTTTCCACCCAAAATTTTGAATCGTGCCTTTGAGCCGTATGTAACCACCAAAACCCGTGGTACAGGGTTGGGATTGGCGGTTGTGAAGAAAATTGCGGACGAACATTCGGCCCGTGTCGACCTCAAAAATCGTGGATTACAAGGGCGGGTGATTGGGGCGCAAGTGTCGTTATCATTCCAAGTTGCAGAATCACAACAAAATCAACTGATTTAATCCAGCGAGACAAGTTAAGACATGGCAAATATTTTGGTGGTGGATGACGAGTTGGGTATTCGTGATCTCCTGTTTGAGATCCTCAACGATGAAGGTCATGCCGTAGAAGTAGCTGAGAACGCAGCGCAAGCACGACTGGCCAGACAGGCCGCCCGTCCTGATTTGGTCTTGCTGGACATTTGGATGCCCGACACCGACGGTGTGACCCTGCTCAAAGAATGGGCGGGTGCGGGCTTGTTGAATATGCCTGTCATCATGATGAGTGGTCACGCCACCATTGACACGGCGGTTGAGGCCACCCGCATTGGTGCGCAAGCCTTCTTGGAAAAACCCATCACTCTGCAAAAGCTGCTCAAGGCTGTGGAGCAAGGTTTGGCGCGTAAGCCTTTGATGGCTGCCCCATCGAAAGTGGGGGGAGTTGCGCAAAGTAAAGATGTGGCAGCGATGTCTAACGCCCCTCAGGCTGTGGTGCTGCCGCCAACCCATCAAAGTTTTGACTTGGAGCAACCCTTGCGAGAGGCGAGAGACGCATTTGAACGCGCCTACTTTGAATACCACTTGACACAAGAGAATGGATCGATGACGCGTGTGGCCGATAAAACCGGACTCGAGCGTACCCATCTGTACCGCAAGCTCAAACAGCTAGGGGTTGATCTGTCTAAGGCTAAACGAGCAGGTTAACTTAGTCCTGCTTATCGGAGGCTTCGTGCGTGCGCTGTCGCACGGTGTCTACGATGCGAGTGTGATGTGCTACCCAGCGCAAGGCGAGCGCGCCAATGAGTGCCCCGTTCAAATCACCGATCACCATGTACGCCAGTTGATGAGGATCGACAAGTTGTGATGTGTCTAATGCAGACCAAAGTAAATGGTGTGTGAGGGCATTCAGTAAAGCGTAGAACAACGCTAATTTGAGCAAGTCACTCAGTTGTGTCAGAGCTAAATCGCGTTTTTGCATGAAGCGCATCAACACCACGGCCAGTGCAGCGCTGCCTGCCGAAATGACGGTGTTGCAAATGTTGAGCCATAAGCTGTCGCTCATCCAAAAGAAAAGCAAAGCGCCGCCAAATGCGGTTCCTAGTGAGCCCCACAAAAGACCCAATAGCAAGACATTTAACAAACGAAGAAAGCTGGGTAGATAGACGAAGCTGATGTGCTCTGTGACCTCTAGGTGACTGAATAACCAACTGTTGGCAATGTGCGTGGCCGCGTATAGAACACCTGCCAACGCAACCCAGAGGACGAGGCCAATACCAGCGGTGTTAGTTTGTTGAGTGGTCATGTTGGGCGGGCGAACCTTTGAAATCGCAGAAAGTTCTGTTTTTCATAGAGGGCATCTTAATCCCTGCCTCATAGGGTGCTACAATCTAACTCTCGGCCCGGTAGCTCAGTTGGTAGAGCAGCGGATTGAAAATCCGCGTGTCGGCAGTTCGATTCTGCCCCAGGCCACCAGATACACCCCGTAACTTCGAAAGAAGCTACGGGGTTTTTCTTTGTATAGTCCGCAGGCAATCCATCAAAAGTGATGGCAATCAATAAGGATGACAATGAAACTACATGTCGGTGGTAAGGAAGTCAAAGAAGGCTGGAAGTTGCTAAATGCTCAGGATGGCCCCGGCGTTGATTTTGTTGGTGACATTCGTGATTTGTCGCAATTCCAAACAGCCTCGTGTTCCGTCATTTATGGCTCTCATATCTTGGAGCACATTGGGCAGCAGGACATGGTTGAAACGCTACGTGGCATTCGTCGACTCTTAAAGGCAGATGGTGAGCTCTACATCAGCGTGCCTGACCTAGATACGTTGTGTCGCTTGTTCCTTCATCCAGAGATGGATTTCGACGGCAAATTTCATGTCATGCGCATGATGTTTGGTGGCCAAGTTGACCCTTGGGATTTCCATTACATCGGTCTTAACTTTGACATCTTGGCCAACTATTTGAGTGCTGCTGGCTTTACTGCATGCAAGCGCGTAGATGCATTTGGCTTATTTGACGACACCAGCAGTTTTGCGCCATACGGCGTGCCCATCAGTTTGAATGTGATTGCGTATAACCAGTGACGTTGAACGTGGCGTCACTTATTCGCTGCGTTCTCAGCTGATGCCGCACTGGCACGCTGGGCAAACTCTGCACGCAAAGCTTTGAGCTTTTCGCGAGGGTCTTCTTTGATGGTTGCTTTGTCGAGCCCCATCTCTGCAATGAAGCGACTGGGTTGAGCGGCAATCATCTCGCGGCCCTTTTTGCGCTTGCGTGTCCAGCTCACGGCCAAGGTGCGTTGTGCTCGCGTGATGCCCACGTACATGAGTCGGCGCTCTTCTTGCAGTCGCACGGCAATGTTTTCATTGGTGTGCTCGGTGCCGGGTTCGTCGTCTAAACGGAAAGGCAACATGCCTTCGGTGACGCCGACTAACATGACGTGCGGCCACTCCAAACCTTTGGAGGCATGCAAGGTCGAGAGCGTCACCACGTTTTGGTCTTTCTCACGCTCGGTGAGCGTGGAGAGCAGCGCGATGGTTTGCGCCACCTCCAACAGGTTTTTCACCTCGTTGCCAGTGGTCACGCCAGCGGTGTCATCAATCTGACCGCCACAGCGCTGTGCCATCCAGTCGCAAAACTCCATCACGTTCGCCCACTTGGATGCAGCGGCTTTTTCGCTTTCTTCGGCGTCGTAGAGGTGTTTTTCGTAGCCAATGTCTTTGAGCCAATCGGTCAAGAAAGCGCGAGCGTCATCAGCGCCCGTGGTGAGACGGGCGCGAAATTCAAGGTCGTTCACGTAGCGGCCAAACTCGTGCAAGCTGCCCAAAGCGCGTGAGCTCAACACAGAGGGCAGGCTGTTGCTGAACAGCGCTTCAAACATGCTGAGTTTGTATTTGCTCGCGAACTCACCCAAAGTGGCCAAGGTTTGGTGGCCAATTCCGCGCTTGGGTGTGGTGACCGCGCGCAAGAACGCTGGGTCGTCGTCGTTGTTCACCCACAGGCGCAGCCATGAACACAGATCGCGAATTTCAGCGCGGTCAAAAAAGCTTTGACCACCCGACACCTTGTAGGGAATTTGCGCCTTGCGCATGGCGATTTCAATCACGCGGGCTTGGTGATTGGCGCGGTAGAGGATGGCAAAGTCTTGCAGCTCGCGGTGACCGCTGCCTCCGGCATCGGTGCCTGCACGTAGCGATTGGATGCGTGCCACCACGCGTTCGGCTTCGTGTTCTTCGGTGTCGGCATCGACCACGCGCACAGGCTCGCCTTCGCCGAGTTCTGAGAACAAGGTTTTGGGAAACAGCTTGGGGTTGGGCTGAATCACGTTGTTGGCCGCACGCAAAATGGCGCTGGTGGAGCGGTAGTTTTGCTCCAGCTTGATGACCTTCAGTGTGGGGAAGTCTTGCGGCAGTTTGCGCAGGTTGTCGAGCGTCGCGCCGCGCCAGCCGTAAATGGATTGGTCGTCGTCCCCTACAGCGGTGAATCGGGCATTTTCACCGACCAAGCACTTGAGCACTTCGTATTGGGTGGCGTTGGTGTCTTGGTATTCGTCGACCAGGACGTGGCCGAGCTGGTTTTGCCATTTCTGGCGTACTTCCTCATGCTCTTGCAGCAGTTTCAAGGGCATGCCAATGAGGTCGTCAAAGTCCACGCTTTGGTAGGCGGCCAGACGTTCTTCGTAGCGGGCCATGATTTTGGCGATGGTGCGCTCGTTGTCGTCTTTCGCTAGCGCCAACGCTTGGGCCGAATTGAGGCCCATGTTCTTCCACAAGCTGATGGTCCATTGCCATTGACGTGCGGTGGCAATGTCTGTCGTGCCGCCGGCGTCTTTCAAAATGCCGGTCACATCGCCACTGTCCATGATGCTGAACTGAGGCTTTAAGCCCATCACACCGCCGTCTTGCCGCAACATGCGCACGCCCAGTGCGTGAAAAGTGCAAATCAGCACATCGTTGGCAGCTTTGCCAATCAGGCCACGGGCGCGCTCACGCATTTCAGCGGCCGCTTTGTTGGTGAAGGTGATCGCCGCGATGCGTTTGGGTTCAAGCCCTGTTTGAATGAGGCGGCCAATCTTATGGGTGATCACACGTGTCTTGCCCGAACCAGCGCCCGCCAAGACCAGACAAGGACCGTGCAAGAAATTGACGGCTTCTTGTTGCGCGAGATTAAGACCAGCAGACATTCGGGAGACAGTGAAAGTGAAGCGGGCAATGATACCGACCTGCTCGCAAGGCAAAATAGACGCGTGCTGAACATTCTTCTCGTTACCTTCCCCTTCTTTGCGCTTGTGCTGGCTGGCTTTGTGGCGGCGCATCGCCGCATGCTGCCGCTGGACGCAATTCCAGGTTTGAATGGTTTTGTGTTGTTCTTTGCGCTGCCATGCATGTTGTACCGCTTTGGCGCGAGCACACCCATCGTGCAACTGCTGGATGCCACGTTGTTCTTAGCTTATTTACTGTGCGCCTTGCTGATGGTGGGCTTTGTGGTGGCGGTGAGTTTGAACAAGCGCATTGGCTGGAACGACGCCTCGTTTGGTGCATTGGTTGGCGCGTTTCCCAATACGGGCTTTATGGGGGTCCCGTTGTTAGTGGCCTTGCTGGGTGCGTCGGCTGCTGGCCCTGCCATCGTGACGATTGTGGTGGACATGGTCATCACCACGTCGTTGTGCATTGCGTTGTCACGCTTAGATGGTGCGGACGAACACGGCGCAAGCAAGGCGGCTAGAAGTGCCTTGAAAGGTGTGCTGACCAACCCCATGCCGTGGGCCATCAGCTTAGGTGGTTTGTCTTCAGCGATGGATTGGCAGTTGGTGGGCCCTGTTGCCAAGACCGTGGGCTTGTTGGCTGACGCCGCGTCGCCCGTGGCACTGTTCACGATTGGCGCAGTGCTGGCGCGTTCACAAATTCGTGTGAAAGAAAGCGGTCATCCGCCCATTTTGTGGCGCGACTTTTTGCCTGTGGCACTTTTCAAATTGATCTTGCATCCCGTGCTGGTCTTGCTCGTCTTGGCTGCTGCAGTGCAAATGGGCTTTGTGATTGAACGCTTCACCATGGTGGTGGTGGTGCTGGTGGCAGCATTGCCGAGTGCCAGCAATGTGGCCTTGCTGTCGGAACGCTTTGGTGCGGACACAGGCCGAATCGCCATGATTATTTTGTTCACCACCGCGGCCGCGTTTTTTACTTTTTCGGGCGCTGTTGCCTTGCTGCACGGCTAAAGCGTCGAGACATAGGGTCTCGTCAGACGGCTTCGTTTTAAATGGCCAGCGGGTCTACATCCACCGCCCAGCGAATGACTTGCCGATGTGCGCTGCGTAGGGCATGCAAATCTGCCTGCCAATGCGATAAGAAATGCTGCAGCGCTTTGCGCGAGGTGCATTCAATCAACATCTGCGCACGCTCGATATTGGCCACGCGCTGAATCGTCATCGGCACAGCTGGGTACAAATCCACCATCAACTCATCGGCCAAGGCTGCGCCTGCGTCACGTGCAGCGTTTAAAAAGCCTTGCGCGGCTTCTTGGCTGCGTGCTTCTGCGCGCACCAAGGCTTGGAAGCTGAAAGGCGGCAAGGTGGCTTGCTCGCGTTCTTTGAGTTGTTGCTCGGCGAAGGCAGGGTAGTCGTGCTGTTTGAGCGCTTCAAACAGCGGATGCAGTGGGTGAAAGCTTTGCACCCACATCTCGCACGGACTGCTGGTTTGCATGTCAGCATCGCGGCCCGCACGACCTGCGGCTTGCATGAGCAAACTGAATAAGCGCTCAGGTGCACGGAAGTCACTCGAAAACAAAGCGCCATCAGGATTGAGCGCGGCCACTAAGGTGACGCGTCTGAAGTCGTGTCCCTTGGCAATCATTTGCGTGCCCACCAACACGTCCACTGCGCCCGCATGTACCTCAGCCAGTTGACGTTCGAGTTCGCCTTTGAGGCGTGTGCTGTCTGCGTCAATGCGGGCAATGCGGATGGGTTCGCCATCGGGGCGGCGGACGTCTGCGAGCAATTCGGCCAAATGCTCTTCGAGTTGCTCGGTGCCTCGGCCCAGGGGCGAAATGTCTAAGTTGCCACAGCTCGGGCACGCGCGTGGCACGGGCTGCGTGAAGCCGCAGTGGTGGCAGCGCAGCGTGCGGTCGAGTTTGTGGAACACGCGGTAGGCGCTGCAATGCGGGCATTCGCTTTTCCAGCCGCAGTCGTTGCAGTTGAGTACGGGGGCGTATCCACGGCGGTTGAGCAGCACCAAGATTTGTTCGCCGCGCGTCACGCGCTCGCGCATGGCGTCGAGCAAGTGGTTCGAGAACACGGTTTTGTACGGCTGGCGGTTCATGTCCACACGACGCACCAAGGGCAAAGCACCTTGGCCCACACGCGAGGGCATGGCCAAGCGCATGTAGCGGCCTGCGGGCTCAGAGGCAGTAGCGGGGCGGCTGTGGTGCCAGCTTTCGAGTGAAGGCGTGGCCGAACCCAAAATCACTTTCGCGCCTTCGAGTTGTCCGCGGTAGATGGCGAGGTCCCGCGCTGAATAACGCGCACCTTCTTGCTGCTTGTAGCTCGGATCGTGCTCTTCATCCACCACGATGAGCTGCAAATGCGGCATCGACGCAAACACCGCCATGCGCGTGCCCAACACAATGCGCGCTTCGCCGCTGTGTGCGGCCAGCCAGTTTTTCAGGCGTTGCGCAGGCGTGAGGCTGCTGTGCATGGACACCAAACAATCGGCACCCCAATGCGGACAAAAGCGTGCGCGAAACCGTTCTTCCAGCTGAGGCGTGAGGTTGATCTCGGGCACCATCACCAAAATTTGCGCGTGTGGGTTCTGTTCCAACACGTTCTGCGCAGCGCGTAAATACACCTCGGTCTTGCCGCTGCCGGTGTTGCCAAACAACAAGAACGGACCTTTGTGGGCCGCAATGTCGGCCAGCACGTGGGTTTGTTCTGCGGTGGGCGTGGGAATGACGGGGGCTGCGCCTTCGTAAGCGGCCACGGCTTTGGGCTTGCGCTTTAAGCGGCGGGCCCATTGCTCGGTGCTGAGGTCACGCAGTTGGCTGGGCAGTGCGGCCAAAGCCACTTCGCCTGCGCTGCGTTGGTAGTAGCTCGCGGCAAACTGCACCAACTGGCGCCAGTGGGGGCTGAGCGGTGGCAGACCATCCAACACGCTGGCGATGGCGCGCAGCTGCAAGGGCTCGGTGGTTTCGGCTGGCGTTTTTGCATCGTCCCACACCACGCCTAACAATTCGCGACTACCCAGTGGCACGCGCACCAAGGTGCCAGGCGCATGCGCTGCATCGCTTTCGTACGTGAGAGCGGCACCAATTCCGCTGTGCGCGGGGGTGTGAACCATCACTGAAATTAAGTGCGACATGTCAAGCGGTCAGTTGGGTGATTTTGCTCAGGTGTTTTGGCAGAAAAGGCTTTAAGTCGTTGATTTAAAAAGGCTTCAGGGTAAACCCAGAGATTCTGTGGATAACTTTGTTGATATCTGCAGTTGTGAGGCTCCCAAGGCGCATGGATCAAGGCTTGGAACAAACTGCCCGAAAAAAATGCATCCCAAGAATCCTATATGAATCAATGACTTACGAGCGATTAAAGTTTTCCAAAATCCGGCAAAAGAAAAAAACACGTTTGAGCCATGGATCAGCTTTTTTGTGCATAAGTGTGAAGTCGAAGTAAAACTTTTGGTGACTTGACACACTCTTTCTCTCAACAGTTTTAGGCTTTTCTCAACGCACGTGAGTAGCTGTGCACCGTCTCTACCAGCACGCCCACGCTCTCGGGTGGTGTGTATTGGCTGATACCGTGGCCCAAGTTGAAAATTTGGGTGGGGCCGGTGGTGGTTTTGTCGGTGTGGGGTTTGCCAAAGGCGTCGAGCACACGGCGCGCTTCCGCGGCCACGGCGTCGGCTGGGGCAAACAAAGCGTTGGGGTCAAGGTTGCCTTGCAGGGCTTTGCCTAGGCCGCCTACAGCGCCGCCGACTTCGGCACGGGCGGTGGCTAAGTTGACCGTCCAGTCCACGCCCAAGGCATCGCAGTCGAGCTCGGCCATTTCGGGCAACCACAAGCCGCCGCCTTTGGTGAATACGATGCGTGGAATCACCGCGCCATCATGGCTGCGTTTGAGCTGCGCCAACACGCGTGCGGTGTAGGCCATGCTGAATTGTTGGAACATGCCGTCGGCCAGCACGCCGCCCCAGCTGTCGAAGATCATCACGGCTTGGGCGCCTGCGTCGATTTGCGTGTTCAGGTAGACAGCCACGGCATCGGCGTTGATTTCCAAAATGCGGTGCATCAAGTCGGGGCGGCTGTACATCAGGCTTTTGACTTGGCGGTAGTCGTCAGAGCTGCCGCCTTCGACCATGTAGCAGGCCAGCGTCCAAGGGCTGCCTGAAAAACCGATGAGCGGCACGCGGCCATTCAAGGCTTTGCGAATGCTGGTGACCGCGTCAAACACGTAGCGCAGCTTGGCCATGTCCGGCACGGCCAGCTCGGCCACGGCAGCTTCGTCGCGTACATGCTTGGCGAACTTGGGGCCTTCGCCTTGGGCGAAGGTCAGGCCCAGACCCATGGCGTCGGGCACGGTCAAGATGTCGCTGAACAAGATGGCAGCGTCGAGCGGGTAGCGCTCCAGTGGCTGCAGGGTGACTTCGGTGGCGTAGTCCACGTTGGTGGCCAAGCCCATGAAGCTGCCCGCTTTGGCACGGGTCTCACGGTATTCAGGCAAATAACGGCCGGCTTGGCGCATGAGCCAAATGGGGGTGTGGTCGGTTGCTTGACGCAGGCAAGCGCGCAAGAAGGTGTCGTTTTGGAGTGGTGCAAACATGGCGACATTGTCGCCGAGTACGGTCTTAGCCCAGTTGACGGTGCTCAACCATCAAGCAAAGGTTTTGCACCACGACCAAGCCTGCGTCAGCGGCTTGTTTGGCGGCTGCGTCGTTGACCACACCGATTTGTAGCCACAACGATTTCGCACCAATGGCAATGGCTTCTGCTGCGATGGGTGGAATGTCTTCTGAGTTGCGAAAACAGTTGACCATGTCAATGCGTTCGTGCATCGCCGCTTCGGTGAGTGAAGCGTAGGCTTTTTCGCCCAGCACTTCGGGGGCATTGGGGTTGATGGGCACGATGCGAAAGCCGTGCTCTTGCATGTACTTCGCCACGCGGAAACTGTCACGGTGCGGTTTGGGCGACAGGCCTACCACGGCGATGGTTTTGCAATTGGCGAGACTTTTGCGAATAGCGGCTTCGGACATGTTTATTGGCTGGTGACGATGGTGGGGGCGGGCAAGGTGGCCAGCGCTTCTTTCATCTTGCTCACGCTGAGCAACTCTGACAACACCAGCGGCGCTTTGCCTGGCGCATACAACACATACACAGGCACGCCGCTGCGCCCTAATGCGGTGAGTGCTGCGGTGATGGCGGGGTCGCGACGCGTCCAGTCGGCCCGCATGAGGGTGACTTGGTGTGAGGCAAAGTCTGCCAATACCTCGCTGTCAGATAGCGTGGATTTTTTGTTGATTTGGCAGGTCACACACCAAGCGGCGGTGAAATCCACAAACACGGGACGACCTTGTGCCAAGCTTTGCGCCACGGAGGTTTCGGACCATGGCTGCCAAGTGGCGCTGCCCTTGGATGTGGCGATGTTTGGCTTTGCATTGCTTTCTGCAGCGCTTGTGGTTGGCGCATTCAATTCTTCTGCAAAGCTAAACACGCCCCAAACCAAGCCCGCAGCAACCAGCCAAGCCAAACCACGCGCAGCAGGCGTGTGTTGTTTGATCGCCCAAATCAAAACAGCGAGCAGCAGCAAACCACATAGCGCAAACATGGCCGCATCTAAGCTGGTTTGTTGGCCCAACACCCACAGCAACCACACCACGGTGGCCAACATGGGGAAGGCCAACAACTGACGCAGCGTGACCATCCAAGGGCCAGGGTGAGGCAGCAGGCGGGCCACTGCCGGCATGAAGCTGGCCAGCAAATAAGGCGCAGCAAGCCCCAAGCCCATCACCATAAAAATGCTCAGCGCTTGCCATGCGGGCAAGGTCATGGCCAACCCCAATGAAGCACCCATGAAGGGGGCGGTGCAGGGCGACGCCACTGCCACAGCCAGCACCCCCGAGAGTGCGGCGTCCATGACGGGGTGTTTGTATTGAAAGCTCGCCACGCGGGAGGGCAGTATTTGCCCAAATTCAAATAAGCCAAACAAGTTCAGCGCAATGAGTGTGAAGAAGGCTGCCAGCACACTCACCACGACGGGCGATTGCAATTGGAAGCCCCAGCCCAATTGCTCACCCGCCACACGCAGCGCCAACACGCCAGCACCCAAGGCCAAAAAGCTCAACACCACACCTGCGGTGTAGGCCATGCCCGCCACCCGGTGTGCACGGTGAGCGCGGCTGTGTTGGGCAAAGCCCAGCAGTTTGATGGCCAACACAGGAAGCACACAAGGCATGAGGTTGAGGATGAGACCGCCTACAAAAGCGCCTAACATCGCCAACGCAAAACCCAAAGCGCCTTCGTCGCTCGCAACAGGTGCGACGACGGGTGCTGTGGCCGCTGGTAGTTCTGACACCGCAGGCCATGCTTGTGTGATGGCGGCAGACACTTCAAAACCTTGTCGCGCCGAGTCCTCACCCGCCGTGAGTACAAAACTCAGTTCTTTCGGGTCGTTCAAACGCAAATTACTCAGCGGAAGCTGCACGGTCCACACGCCGTCTTGCCAAGACTGGCTGGCGCGAGGGTGTTGTTCGGCGGCAGATTCCAACACCTCGGGCGCATTTGGAAAAACGCCCAAGCTTTTGCCGTGCAACGCGGCAGGTAAGCCGCTGACTTGCAGTGCCAAGCGCTGCGCATCAAAACTGGTGGTGGCTTTGACTGCGGGTAAGGCTTGGGGTTGCTGCGCTTGCAAGGCGTCAAACGCAGCAGCTTGAGGTGCATAGCTGCTGTTGACGGGAATGCGCAAGGCAAATTCGCCTTCTTGCGGGATGCACTCAAGGCGGCACACCAGCCAGTTGGCGTGCACTTGCAGGTCTAGCGTTTGTGAGGCGTTGGGTTTGTAGTCTTTTGAAACCATCAGCGGCACGGCCAGCAACACGGTTTTGTCGTAGCCGTAATTGGTGAGGTTGCCCGCTTTGAGCTTGTGCGGCAGAGGCCATTGCACATCAGCGGCTGTGATGCCTGCGGGGAGGTTGAGTTCAATTTGTGTGGGTAGGCCTGAGTCGCCAGGGTTGCGCCAGTAGGTGTGCCACTCGGGCTGGTGCGTGAGCTGCAAGCCCACCCATACGGGCTGACCCGCTTGCACGCCTTGCGGTGCATGGGCCACCAGTTCGGCGCGCACCTGCGGTGTGCTGACCACGGCGCTGGGCACGCCTTGCGCCCATGCAGAGCCGAGCAAGCCGGTAGCCAATAAAACACATGAGAAGAGTTTGAACATGCGCCAGATGTTACCGAGCTATGGCCTAAACCGCCTTGCGCTGGGGCAATGGCAAGGAAAGTAAGATGGCGTTCATGACTGCGAATACCAGCACACACACCGCCCAAGCTTTGGCCTCTCACCGTTGGGCTGAACTTAACACGCGTGACTTTGCCGCGTTGGATCCTACTCGCACAGTGGCCGTGTTGCCGCTAGGCGCCACGGAACAGCACGGGCCACACCTGCCGTTGTCGGTGGACACGGTGTTGGTGGATGGCGTGGTCAATGCTGCGCTGGGTCATTTGGCGGCGACGGATCCAGTGCTGGTGCTGCCCACGCAAACCGTTGGGCTGAGCACTGAGCACACCGCCTTTGCGGGCACGCTGCACTTGTCGCCACAAACCTTGATTCAACTCTGGTGTGACATTGGTGCATCTGTAGCGCGTGCGGGCGTGAAGAAGCTGCTGATGTTCAATTCGCATGGCGGCAACGTGGGGTTGATGGATGTGGTGGCCCGCGAACTGCGCGCACAGCATGGCTTGATTGTTTACAGCAGCAGCTGGTACAACTTGCCAATGGATGCGGACGTGATGGGGCAGTTTTCTGCAGATGAACACCGCTTTGGCATCCACGCAGGTGACATTGAAACATCCATGATGCTGGCGCTGTCGCCCAGTAGCGTGAACATGGCCGAGGCGCAAAACTTTGCCTCCAGCTCGCAAGATCGAGCCAAGCACTATGCAGTGTTGGGCAACGGCAAAAGCGCCAAACTCGGTTGGCACATGCAGGACTACAACCCGCAAGGCGCTGCAGGAAATGCTGCTGCAGCCACGGCCGCTAAGGGCGAGGCGCTGGTGCAAAGTGCGGGCGAGCAGCTGGCGCTGTTGCTCAAAGAACTGGTTACGTTGCCGCTAAGCACGGTACGCGTTTAAGGCCTTAGTCAGCGCGGGCCAAGACAAGCGTGCGGCCCTAAAAATTCAGTAACTGAGTTTTAAGCGAACGTCACCCAGGCTTTGTGATTGGGTGTTTCCAAGTGTGGCAAGCCATTAAAGCTCTGTAGGCTGTGCCGTTTCGGGTTGAAGCTGAATTCAGTTACGGCCGTGTTGCGCAAACGCATGTTCAGCTCAATGCTGGTTTCTGGGCTGGTGCGCAGCACATGTGCTACCGCCGTGGCAATCGGCCCGCCGCTGGATACCAACAAAACATTCCCGTCCTGCTGTTGGCGAATTTGGTCAAGTGCAGATGTAACGCCATGCGCAAATTCGGCATAGCTGGGCATGCCTTGTGGGCTAACAACTCCCGCCATCCATTGCGCGAGGCCGTCGCGTAACAGTCGGAAATACTGTTTGTAGCCTTCTTGTGTGGTGGGCTTGACCAACTCGCCGGGTTGAATGCTGCGAATCACGGCCTCGGCATCGTACTCATTGAGGGTGGGCAATACGAGAGCCTCATGTGTCGTGCCCATGCCGGCTTGAATGCCAGCCAAGGTTTGCGCGTGGCGTTTCATCGACCCAGTGATGACGGCGTCAAATTGGATGCCTAGCGATCGCCAGTGCTCGCCAAGGCGTTGGCTTTGCTGTTGCCCCAATGGGCTGAGCTGGTCGTAGTCGGCGGCGCCTAAGGAGGCTTGCCCGTGTCGCACTAAGTAGAGATGTCCCATGTTTGTGATGCGTGTTATTTATTCAAGGTGCTTGCAGTGCGGAGCGCACCATCCACACCACCGTGCCCAAAAGCGCCAAGGCCATGATGCGGTTGAACCATTGCAGCCGTTGGGCGGTGTCGTTGGGTCCGCGCAACCAATGGCGCAAGCTGGCGCCTATCCATGCATAGGTGAGGTTGCTGGTGAGCCCAAAGAACATGAAGATGGGCAAGGTTTCAAGCAAGCGGGTGATGGTGTCCTCATGGCCAATGACCCAGCCACTCACCACAGACAAAGCCAAGAACCACGCTTTGATGTTGACGAATTGCAGCGTCACACCTTGTTTGAAACCTACAACTGGGCCAATTGCTGCCTCGCTCAAATGTTGCGTGTTTGCCAGTTTCCATGCGAGCCACAACAAATACAAAACACCCGCCGCCAGCAGCCCCCAGCGCAGGGGTGGGTAGCCCAGCACCATCACGCCTAATCCCGCTGCGTTGAGCATGAGCAATACCCCCCAGCCAGCTGGCACGGCGCAGACAAAAGGTAACGCACGACGCAAGCCGTGGTTGGCTGCAATCGTGGCCGACAGGGCGGTGTTTGGCCCCGGTGTGAAGGTGCCCACCGTCGCGAGGGTGATCAAGGTAAATAGTTCTTCGCTGCTCATGCAGGCGAGGATAGTTGCTCCCAACGCTCTAGGGCTGTCATCAGTGCGTCTTCAATTTCGGTATCGCGCTTGTGCAGCTGCGCCATTTTGGCGGGATCGCTGGCGTAAAGGCTGCTGTCGTTCAGCGCGGCTTGCGTTTCTTTTTGCTCAGCTTCGAGCGAGGCGATGAGATCGGGGAGTGCGTCGAGTTCGCGTTGCTCTTTGTAGCTGAGCTTGCGAGCCTTCACGGCAGGTTGCGCTGCTGGCGCTTTGGGCTGTTCTGAGACAGTGTTTTTTGCAATCGGTGCTGCAGGTTTGGCCTGTGGGGCTAGGCTGCGAGCACGTTCGGACTGGATGAGCCAGTCCTGCACGCCGCCCTCGTATTCACGCCAGAAACCAGGCTTGTCATCCGCACCTTCAAACACTAAGGTGCTGGTGGCCACGTTGTCGAGGAAGGTGCGGTCATGGCTGACGATGAACACTGTGCCATCGTACTTTTGCAGCAATTCTTCGAGCAATTCCAGTGTGTCGATGTCCAAGTCGTTGGTCGGCTCGTCCAGTACCAGCACGTTGGCGGGGCGCGCAAACAAGCGTGCCAAGAGCAAACGGTTGCGTTCACCGCCTGAAAGAGAGCGAACTGGCGACGTAGCACGCGCGGGCGAAAACAAGAAGTCATCCAAGTAGCTTTTGACATGTTTGCGCTGTGTGCCGATTTCAATCCACTCACTGCCGGGGCTGATGAAGTCTTCCAGCGAAGCGTCCATGTCCAGTGCGTTGCGCATTTGGTCAAAGTACGCCACTTGCAAGTTGGCTCCTTGGCGAATCTTGCCGCTGTCGGGCTGGAGTTCGCCCAAAATCATTTTCAACAGGGTAGATTTGCCAACGCCGTTGGGGCCGATCAAGCCCACCTTGTCGCCACGCAAGAAGGTGGCGGAGAAGTTTTTGGCAATCACTTTGCCACCGAAGGCTTTGCTTACTTCTGTGAGTTCAGCCACGATTTTGCCGGTGGGTGCGCCGCTGGCCACATCCAACTTAACTCGGCCCACGGCTTCGCGACGCGCTTCGCGTTGTTTTCGCAAGGCCTCTAGGCGGGCGATGCGGCTTTGGCTACGTGTGCGGCGCGCTTCTACGCCTTTACGAATCCAGACCTCTTCGCCTGCCAATAGCTTGTCGGCCTTGGCGTTGATGACGGCTTCTTGTGCGGCCTGTTCTTCTTTTTGTAGTTGGTATTGCGAGAAGTTGCCGGGGTAGGTCATCAAATGGCCACGGTCCAATTCCACAATGCGTGTGGCCACTTTGTCGAGGAACGAGCGGTCGTGGGTGATGGTGATGATGCTGCCCTTGAAATCAATCAAGAGTTGCTCTAGCCATTCAATGCTGTCGAGATCCAAGTGGTTGGTTGGTTCGTCGAGCAAGAGCACATCCGGCGATGTGACCAAGGCCTGGGCGAGGGCTACGCGTTTGAGTGTGCCGCCAGAGAGCGCATTGATACGCGCGTCAGGGTCTAGGTGCAAGCGGTGCAATGTTTCTTGTACACGCTGTTCCCAGTTCCAGCCGTCAAACATTTCAATCTCGTTTTGCATGGCAGTGAGGTCGCCCTCACCTGCAGAGTACTGCTCGATCAGATGAATGACTCGCGCAAGACCGGCACTGACTGATTGGAAGACGGATGCGTTGCTGTCGAGTTGCGGTTCTTGCGCCACATAGGTCACGCGCAAACCTTGCTGAACGCGTAATTCACCGTCATCGGGCTTCTCAAGTCCGCCCAAGATACGTAGTAAAGAGGATTTGCCTGCGCCATTACGGCCGATCAGACCAACGCGTTCAGCGGTTTCAAGAGAGAACTCTGCGTGATCTAGCAAAGCTACGTGCCCAAATGCGAGCTGGGCGTTCTGTAAAGTAATCAAAGACATGCCGCATTATCTAGGGCCCTGCCAGAAGGCGGCCAATCAATGTGTGACCTCTTTCGGAGAAGGGGGTAAGTTGGCGCGTTATGAACTTTTTTGAAAAAAGTTGCGCGAAGCCAAAAAGTAGTGCTATACTGACGGGCTCCGCTAATGAGAACTGTTAAGGGTTAACCAGAAGCAGCATTGACGGAGGTGGTAAAAAAGATTTTTAAAATTTCTTCGAAATGTTCAAAAATCCGATGTATACTGCAAGGCTTCGCTGATCGCAGCGGTCTTACTCAAGAGATTGGGTGGTTCATTAAAAACATACAGCCGATAAGCGTGGGCGTTTGATGGTGATTGCCAAGTTCTTTAGGAACTTAGCTTTTTAGCTAACAAACGCTCATGAAGTAAAACGATGTGAAATTCGTCAAAGAAAATCACGTCGATTCCAATTTATGAGTTGCTCGAAAGAGCGAAAAAATATCAAGATCGAACTATAGAGTTTGATCCTGGCTCAGATTGAACGCTGGCGGAATGCTTTACACATGCAAGTCGAACGGCAGCACGGACTTCGGTCTGGTGGCGAGTGGCGAACGGGTGAGTAATATATCGGAACGTGCCCAGTCGTGGGGGATAACGTAGTGAAAATTACGCTAATACCGCATACGATCTACGGATGAAAGCGGGGGATCGCAAGACCTCGCGCGATTGGAGCGGCCGATATCAGATTAGGTAGTTGGTGAGGTAAAGGCTCACCAAGCCGACGATCTGTAGCTGGTCTGAGAGGACGACCAGCCACACTGGGACTGAGACACGGCCCAGACTCCTACGGGAGGCAGCAGTGGGGAATTTTGGACAATGGACGCAAGTCTGATCCAGCCATTCCGCGTGCAGGACGAAGGCCTTCGGGTTGTAAACTGCTTTTGTACAGAACGAAAAGGTCTCTATTAATACTAGGGGCTCATGACGGTACTGTAAGAATAAGCACCGGCTAACTACGTGCCAGCAGCCGCGGTAATACGTAGGGTGCAAGCGTTAATCGGAATTACTGGGCGTAAAGCGTGCGCAGGCGGTTATGTAAGACAGAGGTGAAATCCCCGGGCTCAACCTGGGAACTGCCTTTGTGACTGCATAGCTGGAGTACGGCAGAGGGGGATGGAATTCCGCGTGTAGCAGTGAAATGCGTAGATATGCGGAGGAACACCGATGGCGAAGGCAATCCCCTGGGCCTGTACTGACGCTCATGCACGAAAGCGTGGGGAGCAAACAGGATTAGATACCCTGGTAGTCCACGCCCTAAACGATGTCAACTGGTTGTTGGGTCTTCACTGACTCAGTAACGAAGCTAACGCGTGAAGTTGACCGCCTGGGGAGTACGGCCGCAAGGTTGAAACTCAAAGGAATTGACGGGGACCCGCACAAGCGGTGGATGATGTGGTTTAATTCGATGCAACGCGAAAAACCTTACCCACCTTTGACATGGCAGGAACTTACCAGAGATGGTTTGGTGCTCGAAAGAGAACCTGCACACAGGTGCTGCATGGCTGTCGTCAGCTCGTGTCGTGAGATGTTGGGTTAAGTCCCGCAACGAGCGCAACCCTTGTCATTAGTTGCTACATTTAGTTGGGCACTCTAATGAGACTGCCGGTGACAAACCGGAGGAAGGTGGGGATGACGTCAAGTCCTCATGGCCCTTATAGGTGGGGCTACACACGTCATACAATGGCTGGTACAAAGGGTTGCCAACCCGCGAGGGGGAGCTAATCCCATAAAACCAGTCGTAGTCCGGATCGCAGTCTGCAACTCGACTGCGTGAAGTCGGAATCGCTAGTAATCGTGGATCAGAATGTCACGGTGAATACGTTCCCGGGTCTTGTACACACCGCCCGTCACACCATGGGAGCGGGTTCTGCCAGAAGTAGTTAGCCTAACCGCAAGGAGGGCGATTACCACGGCAGGGTTCGTGACTGGGGTGAAGTCGTAACAAGGTAGCCGTATCGGAAGGTGCGGCTGGATCACCTCCTTTCTGGAAAACTGCAATCTAAATTGAACGTCCACACTTATCGGTTGTTTTGAAGGTTGTCGTCGATTGAGCTCGGGTTTGCTGAGTTGGTCGCGACCGGCTTGGGTCTGTAGCTCAGTTGGTTAGAGCACTGTGTTGATAACGCAGGGGTCGTTGGTTCGATTCCAACCAGACCCACCAAACGTCTAAGTGATTCATTGGGGGATTAGCTCAGCTGGGAGAGCACCTGCTTTGCAAGCAGGGGGTCGTCGGTTCGATCCCGTCATCCTCCACCATTCATTCAACAACAAAGCGGCTTCTATTGAGGCTTTTTTGTTGTTGATCGATATTGATTGATTAACTAGGCTGTTCATTAAAAATTCATAGAGTAGATATCAGAGTTACTAGCGGAAACTGCACATTCGTAAAGGTTTAGTGCAGACCGTGCCGCTAGTAACATTTTTGATTGCGTCAAAACGAATATTCAACGATGTTGAAAGACATTTTTGAAATTCAGTAATGACGAATAATTCTCTCGATAGAAATATCGAAGTTTATTCACATTACGGCATAACGCGACAGGTGAGAGACCTGTCAAATCAGTCCTTGAAAACAATTTTGATCTCGAAAGAGGCGTCAAAGTTATAGGGTCAAGTGACTAAGAGCATATGGTGGATGCCTTGGCAATGATAGGCGACGAAAGACGTGATAGCCTGCGATAAGCTTCGGGGAGCTGGCAAATAAGCTTTGATCCGGAGATTTCTGAATGGGGAAACCTTCCCGCAAGGGAATCCTGCAGTGAATACATAGCTGCAGGAGGCGAACCGGGTGAACTGAAACATCTCAGTAGCTCGAGGAAAAGACATCAACCGAGATTCCGAAAGTAGTGGCGAGCGAAATCGGAGAAGCCTGCTAGTGATAACACAAGACTTAACGGAACGATCTGGAAAGGTCGGCTATAGAGGGTGATAGCCCCGTACGTGAAAAGACCTGTGTGGTACTAAGCTAGCGACAAGTAGGGCGGGACACGTGTAATCCTGTCTGAATATGGGGGGACCATCCTCCAAGGCTAAATACTCATCATTGACCGATAGTGAACTAGTACCGTGAGGGAAAGGCGAAAAGAACCCCGGGAGGGGAGTGAAATAGATCCTGAAACCGTATGCTTACAAAAAGTAGGAGCCCGCAAGGGTGACTGCGTACCTTTTGTATAATGGGTCAGCGACTTACATTCAGTGGCAAGGTTAACCGAATAGGGAAGCCGTAGAGAAATCGAGTCCGAATAGGGCGAATTAGTCGCTGGGTGTAGACCCGAAACCAAGTGATCTATCCATGGGCAGGATGAAGGTGCCGTAACAGGTACTGGAGGTCCGAACCGACTAATGTTGCAAAATTAGCGGATGACCTGTGGATAGGGGTGAAAGGCTAAACAAACTTGGAAATAGCTGGTTCTCTCCGAAAACTATTTAGGTAGTGCCTCAAGTATTACCTGCGGGGGTAGAGCACTGTTTTGGCTAGGGGGTCATGGCGACTTACCAAACCAATGCAAACTCCGAATACCGCAGAGTACAGCTTGGGAGACAGAGCACCGGGTGCTAACGTCCGGACTCAAGAGGGAAACAACCCAGACCGCCAGCTAAGGTCCCTAAAATTGGCTAAGTGGGAAACGAAGTGGGAAGGCTAAAACAGTCAGGATGTTGGCTTAGAAGCAGCCATCATTTAAAGAAAGCGTAATAGCTCACTGATCGAGTCGTCCTGCGCGGAAGATGTAACGGGGCTAAGCCAGTTACCGAAGCTGCGGATTTGCAATTTATTGCAAGTGGTAGGAGAGCGTTCTGTAAGCCTGTGAAGGTGTGTTGTAAAGCATGCTGGAGGTATCAGAAGTGCGAATGCTGACATGAGTAGCGTTAAAGGGGGTGAAAAGCCCCCTCGCCGTAAGCGCAAGGTTTTCTACGCAACGTTCATCGGCGTAGAGTAAGTCGGCCCCTAAGGCGAGGCAGAGATGCGTAGTTGATGGGAAACAGGTAAATATTCCTGTACCGATGTGTAGTGCGATGTGGGGACGGAGAAGGTTAGCTCAGCAGACTGTTGGATATGTCTGTTCAAGCCTGTAGTCGTGCCTGGTAGGTAAATCCGCCGGGCTTAGATGAGGGGTGATAACGAGGATGCTTGCATCCGAAGTGAGTGATACCCTGCTTCCAGGAAAAGCCACTAAGCTTCAGCTACACACGACCGTACCGCAAACCGACACTGGTGCGCGAGATGAGTATTCTAAGGCGCTTGAGAGAACTCAGGAGAAGGAACTCGGCAAATTGACACCGTAACTTCGGAAGAAGGTGTGCCTTTAGTATGTGAACCTGTACAAGGGGAGCAGAATGAGGCCTCAGAGAATCGGTGGCTGCGACTGTTTAATAAAAACACAGCACTCTGCAAACACGAAAGTGGACGTATAGGGTGTGACGCCTGCCCGGTGCTGGAAGATTAAATGATGGGGTGCAAGCTCTTGATTGAAGTCCCAGTAAACGGCGGCCGTAACTATAACGGTCCTAAGGTAGCGAAATTCCTTGTCGGGTAAGTTCCGACCTGCACGAATGGCGTAACGATGGCCACACTGTCTCCTCCTGAGACTCAGCGAAGTTGAAATGTTTGTGATGATGCAATCTCCCCGCGGAAAGACGGAAAGACCCCATGAACCTTTACTGTAGCTTTGTATTGGATTTTGAACGGATCTGTGTAGGATAGGTGGGAGGCTTTGAAGCCGGGACGCTAGTCTCGGTGGAGCCGACGTTGAAATACCACCCTGGTGCGTTTGAGGTTCTAACCTAGGTCCATTATCTGGATCGGGGACAGTGCATGGTAGGCAGTTTGACTGGGGCGGTCTCCTCCCAAAGCGTAACGGAGGAGTTCGAAGGTACGCTAGTTACGGTCGGACATCGTGATAATAGTGCAATGGCATAAGCGTGCTTAACTGCGAGACTGACAAGTCGAGCAGATACGAAAGTAGGACATAGTGATCCGGTGGTTCTGTATGGAAGGGCCATCGCTCAACGGATAAAAGGTACTCTGGGGATAACAGGCTGATACCGCCCAAGAGTTCATATCGACGGCGGTGTTTGGCACCTCGATGTCGGCTCATCTCATCCTGGGGCTGTAGCCGGTCCCAAGGGTATGGCTGTTCGCCATTTAAAGAGGTACGTGAGCTGGGTTTAAAACGTCGTGAGACAGTTTGGTCCCTATCTTCCGTGGGCGCTGCAGATTTGAGGAAGCCTGCTCCTAGTACGAGAGGACCGGAGTGGACACACCTCTGGTGTATCGGTTGTCACGCCAGTGGCATTGCCGAGTAGCTATGTGTGGAAGAGATAACCGCTGAAAGCATCTAAGCGGGAAACTCGTTTCAAGATGAGATCTGCCGGGGCCTTGAGCCCCCTAAAGAGTCGTTCAAGACCAGGACGTTGATAGGTCAGGTGTGGAAGCGTAGTAATACGTTAAGCTAACTGATACTAATTGCTCGTGCGGCTTGACCCTATAACTTTGATCGAAACCTTAACTGGTTTGTTGTGATCAAGGAAGTTATGCCAAGTGACGCATTCAAAATAAATCTGATATCACTCTATGAATTCGTTGCCTTGACCCAGTCAAGGTGACAACAAGTTATGCCTGATGACCATAGCAAGTTGGTACCACTCCTTCCCATCCCGAACAGGACCGTGAAACGACTTAGCGCCGATGATAGTGCGGATTCCCGTGTGAAAGTAGGACATCGTCAGGCTCTTACAGCCTCAAAAACCCCCGCTCATTCGAGTGGGGGTTTTTGTTCCCAAGCTCTCTACCTAAGGGTAGAGATGTTTGGAGATTCTTCTGAACGAAAAATCTCCAAACATTTGCAAAGTGGCGCTTAGATGTGCTATACTGCAAAGCTTCGCTGATCGCAGCGGTCTTACTCAAGAGATTGGGTGGTTCATTAAAAACATACAGCCGATAAGCGTGGGCGTTTGATGGTGATTGCCAAGTTCTTTAGGAACTTAGCTTTTTAGCTAACAAACGCTCATGAAGTAAAACGATGTGAAATTCGTCAAAGAAAATCACGTCGATTCCAATTTATGAGTTGCTCGAAAGAGCGAAAAAATATCAAGATCGAACTATAGAGTTTGATCCTGGCTCAGATTGAACGCTGGCGGAATGCTTTACACATGCAAGTCGAACGGCAGCACGGACTTCGGTCTGGTGGCGAGTGGCGAACGGGTGAGTAATATATCGGAACGTGCCCAGTCGTGGGGGATAACGTAGTGAAAATTACGCTAATACCGCATACGATCTACGGATGAAAGCGGGGGATCGCAAGACCTCGCGCGATTGGAGCGGCCGATATCAGATTAGGTAGTTGGTGAGGTAAAGGCTCACCAAGCCGACGATCTGTAGCTGGTCTGAGAGGACGACCAGCCACACTGGGACTGAGACACGGCCCAGACTCCTACGGGAGGCAGCAGTGGGGAATTTTGGACAATGGACGCAAGTCTGATCCAGCCATTCCGCGTGCAGGACGAAGGCCTTCGGGTTGTAAACTGCTTTTGTACAGAACGAAAAGGTCTCTATTAATACTAGGGGCTCATGACGGTACTGTAAGAATAAGCACCGGCTAACTACGTGCCAGCAGCCGCGGTAATACGTAGGGTGCAAGCGTTAATCGGAATTACTGGGCGTAAAGCGTGCGCAGGCGGTTATGTAAGACAGAGGTGAAATCCCCGGGCTCAACCTGGGAACTGCCTTTGTGACTGCATAGCTGGAGTACGGCAGAGGGGGATGGAATTCCGCGTGTAGCAGTGAAATGCGTAGATATGCGGAGGAACACCGATGGCGAAGGCAATCCCCTGGGCCTGTACTGACGCTCATGCACGAAAGCGTGGGGAGCAAACAGGATTAGATACCCTGGTAGTCCACGCCCTAAACGATGTCAACTGGTTGTTGGGTCTTCACTGACTCAGTAACGAAGCTAACGCGTGAAGTTGACCGCCTGGGGAGTACGGCCGCAAGGTTGAAACTCAAAGGAATTGACGGGGACCCGCACAAGCGGTGGATGATGTGGTTTAATTCGATGCAACGCGAAAAACCTTACCCACCTTTGACATGGCAGGAACTTACCAGAGATGGTTTGGTGCTCGAAAGAGAACCTGCACACAGGTGCTGCATGGCTGTCGTCAGCTCGTGTCGTGAGATGTTGGGTTAAGTCCCGCAACGAGCGCAACCCTTGTCATTAGTTGCTACATTTAGTTGGGCACTCTAATGAGACTGCCGGTGACAAACCGGAGGAAGGTGGGGATGACGTCAAGTCCTCATGGCCCTTATAGGTGGGGCTACACACGTCATACAATGGCTGGTACAAAGGGTTGCCAACCCGCGAGGGGGAGCTAATCCCATAAAACCAGTCGTAGTCCGGATCGCAGTCTGCAACTCGACTGCGTGAAGTCGGAATCGCTAGTAATCGTGGATCAGAATGTCACGGTGAATACGTTCCCGGGTCTTGTACACACCGCCCGTCACACCATGGGAGCGGGTTCTGCCAGAAGTAGTTAGCCTAACCGCAAGGAGGGCGATTACCACGGCAGGGTTCGTGACTGGGGTGAAGTCGTAACAAGGTAGCCGTATCGGAAGGTGCGGCTGGATCACCTCCTTTCTGGAAAACTGCAATCTAAATTGAACGTCCACACTTATCGGTTGTTTTGAAGGTTGTCGTCGATTGAGCTCGGGTTTGCTGAGTTGGTCGCGACCGGCTTGGGTCTGTAGCTCAGTTGGTTAGAGCACTGTGTTGATAACGCAGGGGTCGTTGGTTCGATTCCAACCAGACCCACCAAACGTCTAAGTGATTCATTGGGGGATTAGCTCAGCTGGGAGAGCACCTGCTTTGCAAGCAGGGGGTCGTCGGTTCGATCCCGTCATCCTCCACCATTCATTCAACAACAAAGCGGCTTCTATTGAGGCTTTTTTGTTGTTGATCGATATTGATTGATTAACTAGGCTGTTCATTAAAAATTCATAGAGTAGATATCAGAGTTACTAGCGGAAACTGCACATTCGTAAAGGTTTAGTGCAGACCGTGCCGCTAGTAACATTTTTGATTGCGTCAAAACGAATATTCAACGATGTTGAAAGACATTTTTGAAATTCAGTAATGACGAATAATTCTCTCGATAGAAATATCGAAGTTTATTCACATTACGGCATAACGCGACAGGTGAGAGACCTGTCAAATCAGTCCTTGAAAACAATTTTGATCTCGAAAGAGGCGTCAAAGTTATAGGGTCAAGTGACTAAGAGCATATGGTGGATGCCTTGGCAATGATAGGCGACGAAAGACGTGATAGCCTGCGATAAGCTTCGGGGAGCTGGCAAATAAGCTTTGATCCGGAGATTTCTGAATGGGGAAACCTTCCCGCAAGGGAATCCTGCAGTGAATACATAGCTGCAGGAGGCGAACCGGGTGAACTGAAACATCTCAGTAGCTCGAGGAAAAGACATCAACCGAGATTCCGAAAGTAGTGGCGAGCGAAATCGGAGAAGCCTGCTAGTGATAACACAAGACTTAACGGAACGATCTGGAAAGGTCGGCTATAGAGGGTGATAGCCCCGTACGTGAAAAGACCTGTGTGGTACTAAGCTAGCGACAAGTAGGGCGGGACACGTGTAATCCTGTCTGAATATGGGGGGACCATCCTCCAAGGCTAAATACTCATCATTGACCGATAGTGAACTAGTACCGTGAGGGAAAGGCGAAAAGAACCCCGGGAGGGGAGTGAAATAGATCCTGAAACCGTATGCTTACAAAAAGTAGGAGCCCGCAAGGGTGACTGCGTACCTTTTGTATAATGGGTCAGCGACTTACATTCAGTGGCAAGGTTAACCGAATAGGGAAGCCGTAGAGAAATCGAGTCCGAATAGGGCGAATTAGTCGCTGGGTGTAGACCCGAAACCAAGTGATCTATCCATGGGCAGGATGAAGGTGCCGTAACAGGTACTGGAGGTCCGAACCGACTAATGTTGCAAAATTAGCGGATGACCTGTGGATAGGGGTGAAAGGCTAAACAAACTTGGAAATAGCTGGTTCTCTCCGAAAACTATTTAGGTAGTGCCTCAAGTATTACCTGCGGGGGTAGAGCACTGTTTTGGCTAGGGGGTCATGGCGACTTACCAAACCAATGCAAACTCCGAATACCGCAGAGTACAGCTTGGGAGACAGAGCACCGGGTGCTAACGTCCGGACTCAAGAGGGAAACAACCCAGACCGCCAGCTAAGGTCCCTAAAATTGGCTAAGTGGGAAACGAAGTGGGAAGGCTAAAACAGTCAGGATGTTGGCTTAGAAGCAGCCATCATTTAAAGAAAGCGTAATAGCTCACTGATCGAGTCGTCCTGCGCGGAAGATGTAACGGGGCTAAGCCAGTTACCGAAGCTGCGGATTTGCAATTTATTGCAAGTGGTAGGAGAGCGTTCTGTAAGCCTGTGAAGGTGTGTTGTAAAGCATGCTGGAGGTATCAGAAGTGCGAATGCTGACATGAGTAGCGTTAAAGGGGGTGAAAAGCCCCCTCGCCGTAAGCGCAAGGTTTTCTACGCAACGTTCATCGGCGTAGAGTAAGTCGGCCCCTAAGGCGAGGCAGAGATGCGTAGTTGATGGGAAACAGGTAAATATTCCTGTACCGATGTGTAGTGCGATGTGGGGACGGAGAAGGTTAGCTCAGCAGACTGTTGGATATGTCTGTTCAAGCCTGTAGTCGTGCCTGGTAGGTAAATCCGCCGGGCTTAGATGAGGGGTGATAACGAGGATGCTTGCATCCGAAGTGAGTGATACCCTGCTTCCAGGAAAAGCCACTAAGCTTCAGCTACACACGACCGTACCGCAAACCGACACTGGTGCGCGAGATGAGTATTCTAAGGCGCTTGAGAGAACTCAGGAGAAGGAACTCGGCAAATTGACACCGTAACTTCGGAAGAAGGTGTGCCTTTAGTATGTGAACCTGTACAAGGGGAGCAGAATGAGGCCTCAGAGAATCGGTGGCTGCGACTGTTTAATAAAAACACAGCACTCTGCAAACACGAAAGTGGACGTATAGGGTGTGACGCCTGCCCGGTGCTGGAAGATTAAATGATGGGGTGCAAGCTCTTGATTGAAGTCCCAGTAAACGGCGGCCGTAACTATAACGGTCCTAAGGTAGCGAAATTCCTTGTCGGGTAAGTTCCGACCTGCACGAATGGCGTAACGATGGCCACACTGTCTCCTCCTGAGACTCAGCGAAGTTGAAATGTTTGTGATGATGCAATCTCCCCGCGGAAAGACGGAAAGACCCCATGAACCTTTACTGTAGCTTTGTATTGGATTTTGAACGGATCTGTGTAGGATAGGTGGGAGGCTTTGAAGCCGGGACGCTAGTCTCGGTGGAGCCGACGTTGAAATACCACCCTGGTGCGTTTGAGGTTCTAACCTAGGTCCATTATCTGGATCGGGGACAGTGCATGGTAGGCAGTTTGACTGGGGCGGTCTCCTCCCAAAGCGTAACGGAGGAGTTCGAAGGTACGCTAGTTACGGTCGGACATCGTGATAATAGTGCAATGGCATAAGCGTGCTTAACTGCGAGACTGACAAGTCGAGCAGATACGAAAGTAGGACATAGTGATCCGGTGGTTCTGTATGGAAGGGCCATCGCTCAACGGATAAAAGGTACTCTGGGGATAACAGGCTGATACCGCCCAAGAGTTCATATCGACGGCGGTGTTTGGCACCTCGATGTCGGCTCATCTCATCCTGGGGCTGTAGCCGGTCCCAAGGGTATGGCTGTTCGCCATTTAAAGAGGTACGTGAGCTGGGTTTAAAACGTCGTGAGACAGTTTGGTCCCTATCTTCCGTGGGCGCTGCAGATTTGAGGAAGCCTGCTCCTAGTACGAGAGGACCGGAGTGGACACACCTCTGGTGTATCGGTTGTCACGCCAGTGGCATTGCCGAGTAGCTATGTGTGGAAGAGATAACCGCTGAAAGCATCTAAGCGGGAAACTCGTTTCAAGATGAGATCTGCCGGGGCCTTGAGCCCCCTAAAGAGTCGTTCAAGACCAGGACGTTGATAGGTCAGGTGTGGAAGCGTAGTAATACGTTAAGCTAACTGATACTAATTGCTCGTGCGGCTTGACCCTATAACTTTGATCGAAACCTTAACTGGTTTGTTGTGATCAAGGAAGTTATGCCAAGTGACGCATTCAAAATAAATCTGATATCACTCTATGAATTCGTTGCCTTGACCCAGTCAAGGTGACAACAAGTTATGCCTGATGACCATAGCAAGTTGGTACCACTCCTTCCCATCCCGAACAGGACCGTGAAACGACTTAGCGCCGATGATAGTGCGGATTCCCGTGTGAAAGTAGGACATCGTCAGGCTCTTACAGCCTCAAAAACCCCCGCTCATTCGAGTGGGGGTTTTTGTTTTTTGGTCTCTTAATTTGTATTAAAGATATGTGCGTCTTGGAGAGTACATGCGCCACTTTTTTCTAAGTCTTTACACAAACCAACAACCCAGTTTTCGAAGGTGAGTTCTTTCCCATACGCTTCGTGCAACAAACCCAAATATCGGGTGGCTTGTGCCCAAGCTAGAAAATCATCAAATGGTATTTTTTGAAACTCGAGCAATTTGAATTTCAACAACACTTTGGCAGCATAAATTGCATGTTTATCAGGCGCATTTCGAAACTGTTTTAATCGGCTCCATGCGCGTGCCAATGCGCCAGTAACATCATCAAAAAGCCCGCCATGGCCGGGCAAGATAAGTTTCGGTTCGAGGCCTTCAATTAGCTTCAAGGTTTGGCCTACCTCATCAAAGGCAGACAAACCTTCGATTTCAGGAAACACAACGCCGAAGCCGTTTTCCCATAGTGCATCAGCGGAAATCAAAATCCCGTTTGCTTTGTTAAAAATCACCACGGAGTGTGGATCATGCCCGGGGGCAGCGTGAACCCGCCACTCATTAGAACCAATAAGAAAAGTATCACCATCCTTCAACACATGGGTCTTGAAAAACGCTGGGCAGTGTTGTCCCGTCGGGATGTAAGTCAATGCCGCTGGATTCCATGCATCTACATAATTTGCATGCCCAGGTGGAATATAGGTCTCTATGCTTGGATCAATGGCTTGAAAGTAAGCGTTACCACCGCAATGATCGCTGTGTAAATGCGTGTTGAGAATTCCACTGAGCCGCCGCGTCCCAAGGTGCGATGTAACCAACGCATGCGTCTGCTTGGCATGCGTCCAATAGCCAGTGTCTACCAGAACTGCCTGTTCCTCATCCGAAATTAATACGTTATTAGATGACAGCCAACCTCTCTCAAAAAAAACAACGCCTGCAGGTAACCTGTGCATATTGATCCCAACCTATTAATGGCATTCGATTTTGACAGGTACACATCAACTGCACTCATAAAGTTGTAAGCAGAGTTACAACCAGAAATTAAGCGTAATGTTCGTATGTTGTCAGATTAATGCAAGAATGAGGGAAAACCCGTATAATGCAAACATGACTCTCGTAGAAACTATCGCCAAAACCACCCTGGAAGGGGGACGTCATATGCTACGCCTGACAGGGGCCGCTCAAGAGCAGCTGCGTAAAACGGAAGGGGCGCTGGTTCCAATTGCGCCACTGTCATCAGAGCATTTGCCGCAAATCCTATGGCATTTACAGGGTTTGTCAGAGCGAGATCGATATTTGCGCTTTGGCTACGCAGCCACTGATGCACAGATTCAGCAATATGTGAACAACTTGAATTTTGATCGCGATGAAATCTACGGCATTTTTAATACAGATTTAGAAATCATCGCCATGGCTCATCTGGCCTTGATTCGACATGAGGGACACGCGCCCAATTCAGAGTTTGGTGTTTCAGTCTCTGCACATGCGCGTGGACGTGGTTATGGCGCACGTTTATTTGAGCGTGCGGTCATACATGCGCGCAATGAAAAGGTGTACCAAATGTACATCCATGCCTTGAGTGAAAACGCGCCCATGATTCGGATCGCCCGTAATGGCGGCGCCAAAATTGAACGAGATGGGTCGGAAACAGAGGCGTATTTGAGCCTGCCAAAACGTGACCTCGATAGCCGCGTCACCGAGTTTGTCGCCGATCAGTATGCCAAAACCAACTACAGCATCAAAGAAGATGCCAAACGTTTTTGGAATTTTTTGGCTAAAGTACAAGAAATTCGACAGGGTGTACGTAACGCACGCCACCAAGCGGCAGAGTAAAGCAGGTGCGCATTGACATGGGCTATGCTAAGGGCTTGTGAGACTCTCGCAGCCCGTGCTGCCCCACTGTGATACCCCCGCAATCTCGAGACAACGAAAAGCAAGACAAGCGTACCTATTGGCAGCGCTTAATTGAGTTCATACACCCTGGCCCAGATTCACGGGAAGAGTTACTAGACGCTCTCTCAGAGGCAGAAGACAACCAAGTCATTGGGGCGGAGAGTCGCGTCATGCTTGAAGGCGTTCTTCGCATGGCTGACCTCACAGCAGGCCAAGTCATGGTGGCGGCGCCGCGTATGGACCTCATACAACTTGAGGCGCCGATGGAGGAAACACTTCACCAAGTGATTGATACAGGGCACTCACGCTTTCCAGTTTACGAGGGCACGCGAGACAATCTCGTTGGTATCTTGTTGGCAAAAGACTTGCTCAAGTTGCAACGTGCACCAGAATTAAATATCCGCACCTTGCTGCGTCCCCCCGTGTTTGTGCCAGAAAGCAAGGGTTTGAATGATTTACTGCGTGAATTTCGAAACACACGCAACCACCTAGCTATAGTAGTTGATGAGTTTGGACGAATCGCTGGACTTATCACCATTGAGGATGTGCTCGAACAAATTGTGGGTGACATTGAAGATGAGTTCGACAGTCAAGACGATGTCGGCGACATCTTTGCTTTGGCAGATCAAACTTACCGCGTCAGTGGTGATGCCTCGCTGGAGCGAGTTGGTGAAGCGTTTTCTACAGCGCTAGATGTCGGGAACATCGAAGGTGCTGACGATGCGCATTTCGACACCATAGGCGGCCTCATCGCTCATGCAATGGGGCATGTGCCCAAACGTGGTGAATATTTTGATTTAAGCCCACTACGTTTTGAGGTGCTACACACCCGTGGTGGCGCGGTGAAGTGGTTCAAGGTTTATCCTTTGCCCGTTGAGAAAACCCCAGCTTAGAGCATGCATCCAACCCAAGCCGAGAGACAAGTTGGTGCGCTGACATGGGCACTCGCATTGATGCTAGTGATGGCGGGGTGCCTACAAGCCGTGTCGCTGGCGTGGCCATTTGATGGGGAAATGCAAGGGCGAGCCCAAGGCTGGCTGCAATGCCTAAGTATGTTGGCGGTAGCTTGGCACCTCGATCGCAGTTGCAACAACAAGCAAGCATTTTTGATCACGTGGCTGTTTGCATTTGCTTGGCTCTTGGGCTGCATATGGTGGCTTTACATCTCAATGTATCGTTACGGTGGCTTGTCTGCGATATTGGCAGCGATGGCTGTGGTGTCGCTGGCTGCCGGGTTGGCATTGATCTACGGCTTGGCCGGCGTGCTCTATGTTCGGGTGTGTCAGCAAGGTGTGGGTCTCATGGCTCGAGCAAGCGCTTTTGCGTGTGTGTGGATGCTCGCAGAAATGGTGCGGGGCACGCTGTGGACTGGCTTTCCTTGGGGGGCAGTGGGATATGCCCATGTAGATGGCGTTTTAAGACACTGGGCACCTTGGTTTGGTGTCTATGGTTTGTGTGGCATCAGCGCATTCATCGCCATGGTTATCGCCTGTCGAAAAGATGTGCAAATCAGCAAATCATGGAAAGCTCAAGTGGTGACGTTCACCGTGCTGATCAGCCTTAGCTGCGCCTGGTTGGCATCGCCCACTCATGACGATCAGAGAGAAACTTTTTCAAGTCGTCCATTCAGTGTGACCTTGTTGCAGGGCAATATCGCGCAAGATTTGAAGTTCGGCGAAGGCGTGAGCCAAGCGCTCAACAGCTACCGAACCGCGTTGCTGCTAAGCACAAGTGACCTCACGGTCACACCAGAAACCGCACTTCCGCTGATCCAGCAACAAATCCCCGATCGTTATTGGCATGAGCTAGAGTCTCACTACAGCAAAGGACAGCAAGCAGCACTCATTGGGATGCCTGCAGCTATGCGCACCACACAAGGCCAACTGCAGTACAGCAATTCAGCCGTTGCACTGATGCCGCAAGCGACCCCTGCATCCACAGCCAGCTACCAATACGACAAGCACCACTTGGTGCCCTTTGGCGAATTTGTGCCACCACTCTTCCAATGGTTTGTGCGCATGATGAACATCCCGTTGGGAGACTTCACCAGAGGTGATGTGGCGCAGCCTAGTTTGGTGTTCAAAGGTGAGCGCATCGCTCCCAATATTTGCTATGAAGATTTGTTTGGCGAAGAGTTGGCTCGTAGCTTTGCCGATCCTGACAAAGCTCCCACCATCATGGTCAACCTCAGCAACATCGCGTGGTTCGGCGACACCGTAGCTATTGATCAGCATCTACACATCTCGCGCATGCGCGCCCTAGAACTAGGCCGCCCCATGCTGCGCGCCACAAACACAGGGGCCACGGCCATCATCAACGCCAAAGGCGAAGTCACGCAGCGCTTACCCAGTGCTGTCCAAGGGGCGCTCACTGCGGAGGTTCATGGCGTGCATGGACCCGTGACACCCTACGCCCGCTGGGTGTCTGTATGGGGGCTTTGGCCATTGGCAGGACTGGCCCTGTTCACCCTCTTGATCGTGGCAGCCCAATCGCATGCAGCTCGCCACGGCCAGAGGCGTTTCGGCCCGTAAAATCAGAGGTTTGCGGGCGTATTGACCTGCAGCTTAAATTGCCAGCGCATGCTGGCCACTTTGCATGCTGACTTTTCAACAAATCATTCTCAAACTCCAGTCCTACTGGGCCGAGCAAGGCTGCGCCTTGTTGCAACCCATCGACATGGAGGTCGGTGCGGGCACCTCACACACCGCTACGTTCTTGCGCGCTTTAGGCCCAGAGCCATGGAAGGCCGCCTATGTGCAACCCAGCCGCCGCCCCAAAGATGGCCGCTACGGCGAGAACCCCAACCGCTTGCAGCACTACTACCAATACCAAGTGGTGTTGAAGCCCGCGCCCAGCAACATCTTGGAGCTGTATCTGGGCTCCCTCGAAGCCCTCGGCTTTGACCTCAAGAAAAACGACATCCGCTTCGTCGAAGATGATTGGGAAAACCCAACTCTGGGCGCATGGGGCTTGGGCTGGGAAGTTTGGCTCAACGGCATGGAAGTCACGCAGTTCACGTACTTCCAACAAGTGGGCGGCATTGACTGCAAGCCCATCACCGGCGAAATCACTTATGGCTTAGAGCGTTTGGCCATGTACCTGCAAGGTGTGGACAACGTCTACAACTTGCAATGGACCGATGGCTTGACGTATGGCGACGTGTACAAGCAAAACGAAGTGGAGCAATCCACCTACAACTTCGAGCACAGCGATGCCGAGTTCTTGTTCACAGCTTTTGGGGCGCACGAAAAACAAGCACAGCACCTCATGGGCGCGCAACTCGCATTGCCCGCTTACGAGCAAGTGCTCAAAGCCGCGCACACCTTCAACTTGCTCGACGCGCGTGGTGCGATCAGCGTGACCGAGCGTGCGGCCTACATCGGCCGTATCCGTAACTTGGCACGCGCCGTGGCGCAAAGCTATTACGAGAGCCGCGAACGCTTGGGCTTCCCCATGGCTCCGCGTGAATGGGTTGAGCAAATTCCGAAGAAGGCCGCTTGAGCGTAGGACGATAAGAACATGACCACACAAAACCTACTCATCGAACTCTTCGTGGAAGAGTTGCCTCCTAAGGCTTTGCAAAAACTCGGCGACGCATTTTCAAGCGTGCTGTTTGATCAACTCAAAGCCCAGGGCTTGACTGCGGCTAACTCCGCCGTCACTGCTTACGCTTCGCCACGTCGTTTGGCTGCACACATCACAGCCGTGTCGGCACTGGCCGCTGACAAAGCCGTGCAGCAAAAACTCATGCCCGTCACCGTGGGCGTGGACGCCAGCGGCAACGCCACACCCGCCTTGCTGAAAAAACTGCAAGCCTTGGGCGCAGGCCCCGAGGCTGTGGCGCAACTCAAACGCGCTCCCGATGGCAAAGCAGAAGCCTTGTTCTACGACAGCATCGTCAAAGGCGCGAGCTTGACCGATGGTCTGCAAAAAGCATTGAGCGAAGCCATCGCCAAATTGCCGATCCCCAAAGTGATGAGCTACCAGCTCGAAACCGATTGCGAATTGCCTGGCTGGAGCAGCGTCAACTTTGTGCGCCCCGCGCACAGCTTGGTGGCTTTGCATGGCAGCACCGTGGTCCCTGTGAAGGCTTTGGGCTTGACTGCTGGCAACAGCACACAAGGCCACCGCTTTGAAGCTCGTGTGTCGCCCGTGGTCTTGGCCAACGCCGATGTGTACGCAGCGACACTCGCCAAAGACGGCGCCGTCATCGCGAGCTTCACTGAGCGCCGCGCTGAGATTGCACGTCAACTCGAAGCTGCAGCCGCCAAGGTCGGCGGTGGCGTGAAGGCGATCGAAGATGCAGCATTGCTCGATGAAGTGACTGCGCTCGTCGAACGCCCCAACGTGTTGGTGTGCGAGTTTGAAAAACAATTTCTCGACGTGCCGCAAGAGTGCCTCATCCTCACGATGAAGGCCAACCAAAAATATTTCCCATTGCTCGATGCAGCAGGCAAGCTCACCAACAAGTTCTTGGTGGTCAGCAACATCACGCCTGATGATGCATCTGCCGTGATCGGTGGCAACGAACGCGTGGTGCGTCCCCGTCTGGCTGATGCCAAATTTTTCTTTGACCAAGACCGCAAAAAGACACTCGCCTCGCGCGTGGAGGGCTTGGCCAAGGTCGTGTACCACAACAAACTTGGCACCCAAGGTGAGCGCACCGACCGCGTGCGCGCCATCGCCAAAGGGATTGCCGCTTTGTTGCCACAAGCCAAAGACGCTGCTTTCGTGAAAGCCGTTGACGCCGCTGCACAGCTGGCCAAAACCGATTTGCTGACCGACATGGTGGGTGAGTTCCCTGAGTTGCAGGGCATCATGGGTGGCTATTACGCACGTCACGATGGCTTGAGCAACGACGTGGCCGAAGCCATTGAAGACCATTACAAACCTCGCTTCGCGGGCGACGAATTGCCACGCAACACTGTAGGTGTTGTGGTGGCATTGGCCGATAAGTTAGAGACCTTGGTGGGTATGTTTGGCATTGGTAATTTGCCAACGGGTGACAAAGACCCATTCGCTTTGCGTCGTCACGCTTTGGGTGTGGTACGCATGTTGAGCGAAGCCAATTTGGATGTAGCCTTGGACGCACTGATTGCACAAGCCATTCCCGCCTTTGGCGACAAAATCACTGACCCTGCTGCGGCTTTGTCTTCGTTTATTTACGACCGACTCTCCGGCAGCCTGCGCGAGCAAGGCTATTCTGCGCAAGAAGTCGAAGCCGTGTTGGCCTTGCGCCCACAGCGCTTGAGCGATGTGGCCAAACGCCTCACCGCTGTCCGCGCTTTCGCCACTTTGCCCGAAGCTTCTGCTTTGGCTGCCGCCAACAAACGCATCGGCAACGTGCTCAAAAAAGCTGGCGAGGTCGATGCACACGTCAACACCGCCTTGTTCAAAGAAGACGCCGAGCAAGCTTTGTATGCCGTGATGCAAAAGCTGCTGCCCGAATCTGAGGCGCAGTTCAATGCGGGCGACTACACCGCTTCTTTGCAAACGTTGGCTGCTTTGCGTTCGCCTGTGGATGCGTTCTTTGACGACGTCATGGTCAACGCCGAAGAGATGGACTTGCGCTTGAACCGCCAAGGCATGCTGAAGAAACTGCACGAAGCCATGAACCGCGTGGCTGATTTGTCAGCCCTCGCGTCTTAAAGCCAAAGCCCAGTCATGCAAACCAAACTCGTCATCCTCGACCGCGACGGCACCATCAACTGCGACAGCGACGACTATGTCAAGTCGGCTGACGAGTGGATTCCGTTGCCTGGTGCACTCGAAGCGATTGCGCGTTTGAACCACGCTGGCTGGCGTGTGGTGGTGGCATCCAACCAATCTGGTTTGGGTCGTGGCTTGTTTGATGTGGCTGCGCTGAACGCCATGCATACCAAGATGCACAAGCTCTTGGCTGCTGTGGGTGGTCGCATTGACGCCGTGTTTTACTGCCCACACAGCCCAGAAGAAACATGCAACTGCCGCAAGCCCTTGCCTGGCCTGTATGAGCAAATCGGCGAGCGCTACGGCATGGACATCACAGGCGTGCACACCGTAGGCGATTCGCTGCGCGACTTGCAAGCAGGCGCTGCTGTCGGTTGCGCCACGCACTTGGTGCACACAGGCAAAGGCGAAAAGCTAAAGGGCCAACCTCTGCCAGCAGACTTCCCCCAAGGCACTCTGGCCCACGATGACCTGGGTGCATTTGCCGACTGGTTGTTATCTCAGTCAGGAGCCCACGCATGATGCCTATGCTTCGTTCAACGCTGCACATGGCGTTCATGTTCGTCACGATCATCCCGTACACCTTGGCCATTTTGGTGGCGCGTTTGCTGGGCGCCAAAGGCAATGTGCGTTATGCCATTGCACAAAAGTGGCTCACCCTCAGCATCGATGCAGCGCGCGTCATCATGGGCATTCGCTACGAGGTGCAAGGCCAAGACAACTTGCCCGTGGGTGAAACCAGCCCCGCCATTTTGTTGGTCAAGCATCAGTCCACGTACGAAACGTTTTTGATGCCGGCCATCATGCCGCACCCCTTGGCCTACGTGTTCAAAAAAGAACTGTTGTACGTGCCGTTTTTCGGGTGGTCTATCGGCAGTTTGGACATGATTCACATCGACCGCAGCCAACGCGCCAAGGCTTTTGCCAAAGTGGTGGAGCAGGGGCAGGCTTTGCTTGACAGAGGTGTGTGGGTCATCATGTTCCCCGAAGGTACGCGCATTCCACGTGGCGAGCGCGGCAGCTACAAAACAGGCGGCACACGCTTGGCCATTGCCACGGGGGCGCCGGTCATTCCTGTGGCAGTGACTTCGGCCAAATGCTGGCCACGCAGAGCCTTCATCAAAACCCCTGGCGTGGTGGATGTCTCGATTGGTAAACCCATTCCCAGTGCGGGCCGTGATGCCGACGAGCTGATGCGCGAAGTTGAAACCTGGATCGAAGCCGAAATGCACCGCCTCGACCCTGAGGCCTACACCGGCCAACACTGAGCGCACGCGCATGAGCCGCTTCTTGCAACTCGTGCTCGACATGTTCGATGGGGCGACTACCAAAGCCCTGCAGGGGCTTGGCGCAGACAAGCGACCCAACCCCCAAAAACGCCAGCCTCGACAACCCAAGCGACTCAAGCCGCAAGGCTTGATGGGCGGCTTGCACCGCGATGCCAACGCCTTACCGCAAGTGCCTGCGCTGCATGGCCCACACATGCCGTCGGAACCACTGGGGCAGGTATTGCCCAAGGCTCACTATGCCCACCCTCGCGCCACACGCCGTATCCAACTCGGCACGACCGATGTGGCGTATGCCTTTCGGCGCGGCAAGCGCCGCACTATTGGCATGGCGATTGGCCCAGACGGCCTAGAGGTGAGTGCTCCGCGTTGGGTCACATTAGGTGAAGTGGAATCTGCCCTGCGCGAAAAAGCCGATTGGATTGCGCGCAAGTTGGTCGAGATGCAAGAGCGTCAACAGCAACTCGGCGCCGCGCGCATCGTGTGGGCAGATGGTGTGGTGTTGCCGTATTTGGGCGACCAGCTGAAAGTGGTGCTTGACTCAAGCAGCACGCTTAAAAAGAACAGTGCACAGTTTGAGCCTGCACAGTCGCTGCACGGTGGCGATGTGCGCTCTGTCTGTGCGGATACCGGCACTCAAGACAGTGTGCAAGCCGCTGCGCCCTTGCTACATACCTTGCGTCTTGGCCTTCCGCTCAACGCCGAGCCCCAACAAATCCGCGATGCTGTGCAGGCATGGCTCATGCGTCAAGCCAAAGCTTTGTTTGTGGAGCGGCTCAACCACTTCGCGCCGCAGTTGGGCGTGCAATGGCACAAGGTGTCACTCAGCAGCGCTGCCACGCGATGGGGCAGCGCCAGTGCCAACGGGGCCATTCGGCTGAACTGGCGCTTGGTGCACCACAAGCGTGACGTGATCGACTACGTCGTGGCCCATGAGCTCAGCCATTTGCGTGTGATGGACCACAGCCCGCGGTTTTGGGAAACCGTGCAAAGCGTCATGCCCGACTATGCCCAGCGCCGACGTGTTCTTAAGGATGAACCCTTACCCCCGTGGTCTTGACTTGGAATTTGGAAAAAAATCGCCATAATTGACGTTTACGTAAACGTAAACAAGAAATCATGGCCACCACCTATTCCATCAGCGATCTAGCGCGTGAGTTTGACCTCACCACGCGAGCCATTCGTTTTTACGAAGACATGGGCCTGTTACAGCCCGAGCGCTCTGGCCCTGGCGGGCGCAACCGCGTGTACAGCCACCGCGACCGCACGCGCTTGAAGCTCACCTTGCGCGCCAAGCGTTTGGGCTTGTCGCTGACCGAGGCCAAAGACCTGATCGACATGTACGACAGCCCGCGCGACACCGGTCCGCAGCTGCAAAAGTTTTTGGTCGTGCTCGATGCGCACAAGCGTGAACTCGAAGCGCAAATGGCCGAGATTCAAGCCAACCTCGACGAGGTCAAAGCCCACGAAAAAGAAGCGCGCACCTTGCTAGCCAAGCAAGGTGAGAAGCCTGTCAAAACCACCAAGCCTGCGAAAGCGAGCAAGGTATGACAGCCGCTGCTGCACCCGCACACCCTCATTTACACGCCCGCATCGAAGCCAGCTTTGTGCGCCAAGGCATGATGCAGCACCTCGGTGCACGCATCGTGTCGGTGGCGCCTGGTGAAGTTGAAATCGCCTTGCCGTACTCCGAGCGCGTCACCCAACAACAAGGCGGCTACCACGGCGGCGCCATGGGCGCGTTGGCCGACATTGCTGCGGGCTACGCTGGATTGACCCTAGCGGCAGATGGCCAAGAGGTCACCACCGTCGAATACAAGATCAACTTCCTCGCCGCTTTCTCGGGCGGCGAATTGCGCGCACGCGGCCATGTGGTGCGTGCGGGCAAGCGCCTCATCATCACCACCGCCGAGGTGGTGCATTTGAATGACGACGGTGGCGAATCGCCTTGCGCTTTGATGCAGCAAACCCTCGCCACCGTCAACAAAACCTACTAAGACAACTCTCAGGAGACACACATGCACAACATGCCCGGACTCAACTTCCAACTCGGCGAAGACATCGACGCCTTGCGCGACGCCGTGCGCGAATTTGCGCAAGCCGAAATCGCACCCCGCGCTGCGCAGATCGACCACGACGACCAGTTCCCCATGGACCTGTGGCGCAAGATGGGCGACTTGGGCGTGCTCGGCATCACCGTGGGCGAAGAGTACGGCGGCGCCAACATGGGCTACCTCGCACACATGGTGGCGATGGAAGAAATTTCACGCGCCTCAGCCAGCGTGGGCCTCTCCTACGGCGCGCACAGCAATTTGTGCGTGAACCAAATCAAACGCAACGGCAACGACGCGCAACGCGCCAAGTACTTGCCCAAACTCATCAGCGGCGAACACGTGGGCGCTTTGGCCATGTCCGAACCCGGCGCAGGCTCTGACGTCATCAGCATGAAGTTGAAGGCCGAAGACAAAGGCGGCTACTACTTGCTCAACGGCAACAAGATGTGGATCACCAACGGCCCCGACGCCGACACCTTGGTGGTCTACGCCAAAACCGAACCCGAACTTGGCGCACGTGGCGTCACCGCCTTTTTGATTGAGAAGGGCATGAAGGGTTTCAGCATCGCGCAAAAGCTCGACAAGCTCGGCATGCGCGGCAGCCACACCGGCGAACTGGTGTTTCAAAACGTCGAGGTGCCAGCTGAAAATATTTTGGGCGGCCTCAACATGGGCGCCAAAGTGTTGATGAGCGGTTTGGACTACGAACGCGCCGTGCTCACCGGCGGCCCTCTGGGCATCATGCAATCGGTGATGGACAACGTCATCCCCTACATCCACGACCGCAAGCAGTTTGGCCAAAGCATTGGTGAGTTTCAACTCATCCAAGGCAAAGTGGCCGACATGTACACCGTGCTGCAAGCCGCACGCAGCTTTGCCTACACCGTGGCCAAAAATCTCGACATGCTCGGCGCCGACCATGTGCGCCAAGTGCGCAAAGACTGCGCGTCCGTCATTTTGTGGACCGCTGAAAAAGCCACATGGATGGCCGGCGAAGGCGTGCAAATTTTTGGTGGCAACGGCTACATCAACGAATACCCATTGGGCCGTTTGTGGCGCGATGCCAAGCTGTACGAAATCGGCGCAGGCACCAGCGAAATTCGCCGCATGTTGATTGGCCGCGAGCTGTTTGCCGAGACAATGTAGGGTATCCCGCCCCACGTAGCATGAGGGCCGGATAGGTTCAACACGCCTTCAACTGGCTACGAGGGGGAAATAACACATGCCACATTCACTGCAACACCTTTTTGACAACAACCGCGAGTGGGCCTTGCGCATGGAGCGCGAGCAGCCCGGCTTCTTCTCGCACCTGTCGCACCAACAAAACCCCAAGTATTTGTGGATTGGTTGCTCGGACAGTCGTGTGCCTGCCAACCAAATCACGGGCTTGGAGCCAGGCGAGGTGTTTGTGCATCGCAACATCGCCAACGTGGTGGTGCACTCTGACTTGAATGCGCTGTCTGTCATTCAATATGCGGTCGACTTCTTGAAGGTCGAGCACATCTTGGTGGTGGGCCACTACGGTTGCGGTGGTGTGCTGGCTACCTTGCGCGGTGCGCGTGTGGGCTTGGCCGACAACTGGTTGCGCCATGTGCACGACGTGAAGATTCGCCATCGTCGCCGCATCGACCACTTGCCCGTGCCCGTGCAAGAAGACGTGTTGTGCGAGATGAACGTCATCGAACAAGTGGGCAACGTCGCGCTGAGCAATGTGCTGCAAGACGCTTGGGCCCGTGGCCAAAAAGTGTCGGTGCACGGCTGGTGCTACGGCCTCAAAGACGGCATTGCCAAAGACCTGGGCGTGAGCATGAGCCACGCCGGTGAGGTGATGGATGTGTTCCGCAACGCACTCAAACGTTACCCACGCGGGGGCTAAGCCACCTGCGTGATTGATTCAACTCAAGGAGACTTTTCACATGACCACTCACGCAGACCCCGTTGTCATCGTCAGCGCTGCACGCACGCCCATGGGCAGCTTTCAGGGCGACTTTTCTAGCCTCTCGGCTCACGACTTGGGTGGCGCCGCCATCAAAGCCGCCGTCGAACGCGCAGGCATTTCGCCTGAGCTGGTGACCGAAGTTTTGTTTGGCAACTGTTTGATGGCCGGCCAAGGCCAAGCCCCTGCACGCCAAGCGGCGTTCAAAGGCGGCTTGCCTAAGAGTGCTGGCGCGGTCACGTTGTCGAAGATGTGTGGCTCGGGCATGCGTGCTGCCATGTTTGCCAACGACATGCTGTTGGCTGGCACGCACGACGTGTTGGTGGCTGGTGGCATGGAAAGCATGACCAACGCCCCCTACCTCGTGCTCAAAGGCCGTGGCGGCTACCGCTTGGGCCACGACAAAATTTACGATCACATGATGCTCGACGGCTTGGAAGACGCCTACGAACCCGGTCGCAGTATGGGCACCTTTGGTGAAGACTGCGCGGCCAAATACAACTTCACACGCGAAGCGCAAGACGCGTTTGCCACCGCCAGCGTGCAACGTGCCAAGGCTGCCATTGAGTCGGGTGCATTCCAAGCCGAAATCACACCCGTCACCGTCAAAACCCGCGCAGGCGAAACCGTGGTGTCGATTGACGAAGGCCCTGGCAAAGTCAAGCTCGACAAAATCACCTCGCTCAAACCCGCGTTCAAAAAAGACGGCACCGTCACTGCGGCCTCTAGCTCGTCCATCAACGACGGCGCAGCCGCCATGGTGTTGATGCGCGAAAGCACCGCCAAGAAATTGGGCTGCAAGCCACTGGCGCGCATCGTCAGCCACGCCACCCACGCGCAAGAGCCTGAGTGGTTTGCCACCGCCCCCGTGGGAGCCACCGAAAAAGCCTTGGCCAAAGCCGGCTGGAAAGTGGAAGACGTGGACCTGTGGGAAGTCAACGAAGCCTTTGCCGTGGTGCCCATGGCCCTCATGCACGACCTCAAAGTCCCGCACGACAAGGTGAACGTCAACGGCGGCGCCTGTGCCTTGGGTCACCCCATTGGCGCATCGGGCGCGCGCATCATGGTCACGCTCATTCACGCGCTCAAAGCACGTGGCCTCAAAAAAGGCGTGGCCACCTTGTGCATTGGCGGCGGTGAAGGCACGGCTGTCGCACTCGAACTCGTGTGAGCTGAATGCACACCGCCCTCGTCATCGGCGCGTCACGTGGCATTGGCCTAGAGCTGGTGCGTCAGTACCTCGCTGAGGGCTGGCGCGTCATTGCCACCGCGCGTGACGAGGCCGGCTTGGCCTTGCTCAAAAGTTTGGGCGCCCAAGCCTTGCGCGTGGATGTGGCCAGCCCCATGAGCGTGAGCGGCCTCGACTGGATGCTCGATGGCGAAAAAATTGACGTCGCTTTGTATGTGGCTGGCGTCATCGACCACGCCAGCATCGACGCGGCGCCCACGCAGCAAGCCTTTGACCGCGTGATGCACACCAACGTCATGGGCGCCATGATGGCCTTGCCGCAAATCGCCACCAAGGTGGAAGACGCCAACGGCGTGCTGGCCTTTGTCAGCAGCGTCATGGGCAGCTTGCAAGGCACACGCAGCAGCGATGCGGCGCTGTACCGCATCAGCAAAGCCGCGCTCAACATGGTGGTGCGCACCGCACAACCCGCTTACCCCAAAGCGCGCATCGTGGCGCTGCACCCCGGCTGGGTGCAAACCGACATGGGCGGGGCCAATGCCACGCTCACCGTCGAGCAGTCGGTCACGGGCATACGCCACACGCTCGCGCATCTCACGCCCGAACACGCGGGCCAGTTTTTGTCTTTTGACGGCAGCACCATTGCGTGGTGAGGCTGCTTACCCCTTTACTTTAAAACGGACACAGCCATGTTGCTCACCCCCGACCAAACCATGATTCGAGACGCCGTGCGCGACTTTGCCCAGCAAGAAATTTGGCCCCATGCCGCGCAGTGGGATAAAGACAGCACCTTCCCGCACGAGGTGCACAAAGGCTTGGCCGCGCTTGGCGCCTACGGCATTTGTGTGCCCGAAGAGTTGGGTGGCGCAGGCTTGGACTACCTCACCCTCGCCTTGGTGTTGGAAGAAATCGCCGCAGGAGACGGCGGCGTGAGCACCGCCATCAGCGTGACCAACTGCCCTGTGAACGCCATCCTCATGCGCTACGGCAACGACGCGCAGAAAAAGAAATGGCTCACCGAACTCGCGCAAGGCCACATGCTTGGCGCGTTCTGTTTGACCGAGCCACACGTCGGCTCTGACGCTTCTGCGTTGCGCACCACCGCCACCAAAGAGGGTGACGAATACGTCATCAACGGTGTGAAGCAATTCATCACCAGCGGCAAAAACGGCCATGTGGCTATCGTCATCGCCGTGACCGACAAAGGCGCGGGCAAGAAAGGCATGAGCGCTTTCATCGTGCCCACCAACGCACCCGGCTACCACGTGGCCCGTTTGGAAGACAAGCTCGGCCAACACAGCAGCGACACCGCGCAAATCAACTTTGACAACTGCCGCATCCCTGCCGAAAACCTGATTGGCGCAGAGGGCGAGGGCTACAAAATTGCCCTGTCTGCTTTGGAAGGCGGGCGCATTGGCATTGCCGCGCAAAGCATTGGCATGGCCCGCAGCGCGTTTGACGTGGCCTTGCAATACAGCAAAGACCGTGTGAGCTTTGGCACTGCCATCTTCAACCACCAAGCCGTGGGCTTTCGCTTGGCCGAGTGCGCCACGCAACTCGAAGCCGCACGTCAACTCATGTACCACGCCGCCACCTTGCGCGACGCGGGCTTGCCCTGCTTGAAAGAAGCCGCCATGGCCAAACTCTTTGCCAGCGAAACGGCCGAGAAAGTGTGCAGCGTTGCCATTCAAACCTTGGGTGGCTACGGCGTGGTGAGCGACTTCCCCGTGGAGCGCATCTACCGCGATGTGCGCGTGTGCCAAATTTACGAAGGCACCAGCGACGTGCAAAAAATCATCATCCAACGCGCGTTGGCTTGATGGCGCACATGAGCGCCTCAGCAGCTTGCCCCTGCGGGCGCGTGGATGCCAAGAAACGCCCAGCAGCCTACGCCGATTGCTGTGGCCGTTATGTCGACCACTTCGGCGATGCGCCCGCGCCCGATGCCGAGCACCTCATGCGCTCGCGCTACAGCGCCTTTGTGTTGGAACGTGCCGACTATCTTCTGACCACCTGGCACCCCAGCACACGCCCCGCGTCGCTTGACTTTGATGAAGCCACCAAATGGTTAGGGCTAGAGGTGCGTGAACACAAGGCCACGGGTGCAGACACCGCCGAGGTGGATTTTGTTGCTCGCTACCGTGTGCAAGGCAAAGCCGTGCGCCTGCAAGAGCGCAGCCGCTTTGTGCGTGAAGACGGGCGTTGGTACTACGTGGATGGCGATCAGTCCTGATAATCCGCGCATGACATTTGAAGCTGTTTTGTTTGATTGCGATGGCGTGCTGGTTGACAGCGAAGCCATCACCTGCGGTGCGCTGCGCGACATGCTCGAAGAAAACGGCTGGCGCTTGAGCTTGGCCGAATGCATGGCGCAGTTTGTGGGCCACACCGTGCGCAGCCGCGCCGACCTGATTGAGCGCCACACCGGCAAGCCACTCACCGACGCGTTCATGGATGAGTTTTACCGCCGCCGCAACATCCGCCTAGAAAACGAAATCACCCTCATCGACGGCGCACTCGAAGCCGTGCAGTACTGGCACGCGCAGTGCGAGGGGCGCATTGCCGTGGCCTCGGGCGCAGACCGCTACAAGGTTGAGATGATGTTGCAGCGCGTGGGCTTGGCCGAACTGTTCAAAGGTCGCATCTTCAGCGGCCACGAAACCCCGCGCAGCAAACCCTTCCCCGATGTGTACCTGGCTGCCGCCGCGCATTTGCAAGCCGACCCCACGCGTTGCTTGGTGGTCGAAGACACGCCCATCGGCGTGGCAGCTGGTGTAGCCGCCGGTGCCACGGTGTGGGGCTATGCGCCTGCGGGGGCGAATCCTGAGGTGTTGCGTGAGGCGGGGGCGGTGCATGTGTTTGAGCGAATGCGTGCGTTTCGTTTGAACGCGTAACGATTTAAGGTGGAACAGGTAGCGGTGAATGAGGACGTCGCCACTTCGACAGCTTTCACCCATAGTTATTGATGGATCGCGGATCCACCAGTTGCTCTCTTAGCTACCCTTTATAGAACTCAGAACGAGCCAAGTCCGAATCTCACTCATGCTGGCTGGACGGCCTAGTAACTTCGGTTCAAGCAAGTGGCCGAGTCCTTGGTTGGCGTATTTCGAATATGATTTGGCGTGATCTGAATATGACCCATGCCATCGAACTCCTAGACTTCTTACATCCGAGAACTTCACTCGGTCTATAAAAAGGAGTCTGAAATGTCCAATCAAGTAGCCCTGATTACTGGCGGTGCCACTGGCATCGGCAAGGCCGTCGCCCTCAAACTGGCCACCAAAGGCGTCACTGTCATCATGAGCGGTCGTCGTGCCGAAGTTGGCAAGGCTGCCGTCGCCGAGGTTTCCGCTGCGGCCCGCAACGGTGCGCAAGTTCGCTTCGTGCAAAACGACGTGGCCGATGAAGCCGCGGTCAAGACGATGATTGACAGCATCGTGGCTGAGTTCGGTCGCCTGGACATGGCGGTCAATAACGCTGGCGTGTCCAACGAGACTGGCACTCTTGTGCAGTCGAGCAGTGACAACTACCGTGAGATGGTCGAGACCAACATCATGGGCGTGTACTTCAGCATGAAACACGAACTCGTTCAGATGGTTAAACAAGGTGGCGGCGCTATCGTCAACTTGGCCTCCATCGCCGGTCTGAATGGCATTGCCTGGAGTGCTCCGTACGCTTCTACCAAGCACGCAGTGGTGGGGCTGACCAAGTCGTCTGCGCTGGATCACGCGACCCAAGGCATACGAATCAACGGTGTTGCTCCTGGTGCCATCAAGACTGACATCATCGCCGTCCAGCTCGGCGGAGGTGACCCCAACTACAACGAAAAAAGCATCTCAGCGATGCACCCCATGAATCGCCTGGGCCGCCCCGAAGAAGTCGCCAATGCCATCTGCTGGCTGCTGTCGGAAGAAGCCAGCTTCGTCACCGGTCATATTCTTAACGTGGATGGCGGCTTCCAAGCGAAGTAAGGACAATGAATAGCACCGTTCCAGACAAGTTGAATATTCCGGCCACGCTGTGGGAGGGCCTCAAGCGGGCCGGGGTTGACCGTGCAGAGGTCATTCGACGCGCGAACCTGCCTCTGAGCGTGCTGAGGGACGACGCGCCAATTTCCACGACGCAGTTCTTCGCCCTATGGCGGGCCATCGAAACTGTTAGCCAAGACTCGACCATTGGCCTTCGCATCGCAACGGGTCTGGACGGTGCGGTGATGCCTCTCGCTTTTGTTGCGGCACAGCACGCCCGGACGTTCCGCGACGCACTGAGTCGGGTTGCTCGTTTCAAGCGGTTGTGTGCACCTGAAGACGTTTCGGTCAAAGATGTTGCTGACTACAGTGAGCTCGTCATCCGGTGGCCTCATGGAGATTCAGAAACTGCTCCGCGTTCGTTAGTTGATGCAACGATGGCGTCGTTCATGGAACTGGGACGCAGAGGAACAGGTGAGCGCATCGCACCTCTGTCCCTAGAGTTCGCTCGTCCGGCTGCGTCAAGGTCTGCACTTGAGCGGTACTTCAGATGTGACATCAAATTCGACACGAAGGTCGACCGCATTGCGTTCCGACGAGAAGACCTCGACAAGCTTTTCATCACGCACAACAAGGAACTGATCGATGTTCTTGCGCCGGAACTGGACAGGCGCCTTGAACATCATGGAGCGTCTGATTCTGTGGCGGAGCAGACCAAGTGGGTTTTGCGACGTCGTTTGACAGCCGGTCGCCCGGATATTCGCTCGGTAGCCGCTGAGCTTGCGATGAGCGAACGCTCTCTACAACGCCGCCTGACTGATGAAGGCGTCAGCTTTCAAACATTGGTGAGTCAGACCCGACATCAGATGGCACTCGAGCATCTGGCAGATAACTCACTCACGCTGATCGAAATTGCCTATCTGCTGGGCTACGAAGACCAGAACTCATTCTTCCGTGCCTTCAGGCAATGGGAGAACCAAACCCCTTCCGATTGGCGTGATGCACACACTGCCCTCGGCCACACGGATAACTAGGCGAGTCAACATGCGCGTTCTGATATTTGGAGCTTCAGGGATGGTAGGTGGTGGCGTACTGCGAGCGTGCCTTCGTGCGCCCGATGTCGAAAAAGTGGTCTCGGTTGGCCGTACAGCACTTGCTATGACTCATGCCAAGCTTATTCAATCCGTGCGGCCCAACTTTGCAATCGACCCGTCCACTATCTTGGACGATGAACTGTGTGGTGTGGATGCCTGTTTTTATTGCTTGGGCGTGTCGTCATCCGGTATGACGGAAGAACAGTACACCGCCGTGACCTACCGATTGACGCTGTTGATAGCGGAGCGCTTGGCCAATCTGAGTCCCAACGCCACGTTCGTGTACGTTTCTGGCGCCGGCGCTGATAGCAGCGAGCAAGGTAATTCCATGTGGGCACGCGTGCGAGGCAAGACTGAGAACGCACTCCTTCGCCTCCCCTTCAAACGCGTGCACGCAATCAGGCCCGCTGTTATCCAGCCGCTGAACAATCAAGTTTCGAAAACGGATTCGTACCGTGTCTTCTACAAGGTGTTTGGTCCGTTGCTCACGGTCGGCAGAAAGCTGTTCCCATCGCATGTGCTTAGCACCGAGGTCATCGGCCAAGCGATGCTACAGATTGCTCGCCATGGCGCATATGTACCTGTGCTCGACTCGCCTGCTATCTACGCTGTGTCTCTCTCAAAGGCTGAGCTGCGCTAGAGCGACAGCCCTCCCTTTGACAAAACGGAGGCAGCAGACTTAAGAAAAAGGATCAAGAATTTAGCGAGCCGCAGATCGCTTCCGCCGTATTGCAGAAGTCCGAATTCGTCGCCTGAAAGCCGCCATTGAACAACGACTGCTCTTGGTCGAGTGCGGCTATGAAAAAGAAGCGCACGATCGTGTTCTGACTGTTATCAGCGTGGGGCGTGCGCAAAGAGTTGTGGGTGACAGCTACCGAATAACGAAAGAAATAAAAAAACCGTGCACAAGGTCCGGTTCTTATTTGTGCGTCGCAACAAGCGGCAATCAGTGGCCCAAAACCCCCGACGCGCCGTAGCCTGTTTCTGAGCGCACTTGTTGTGCGGCAAAGGCTTCGCTTTGTTGAGCATGTCTAAGGACGGTTAGCCCTTTCGCAGGGCGTCAGGCGTTTGATCGGTCCAAGTGCGAAACGCGCGCATAAAGCTTTTGTCGTTGGCAAAGCCCACCTCGGCAGCAATTTGCTTGATGGGCTTTTTGGTTTTGAGCAGCAAGTGCATGGCGCGTTCGCGGCGCACGCTGTCTTTGAGTTCTTGCAGGCTTGCGCCCTCGTCTTGCAGCTGGCGGTGCAGGGTGCGCGGCGACATGTGCAGCAGGGCGGCCAAGTCGTCGGCGTTGCGCGTGGCTTGCGGGTGTTCGGCCAAGGCTTGGCGCACTTTTTCTACTAGCAAGCGGTCACGCCGATAAGGCCTAACGGTCAAGAGCAGGGCGCGTTGCAACATGCGTTGTAGCGCGGCTTCGTCACGACGCACGGGCAGTTGCAAATAGCCCGCATCAAAACGGATGCGGCTCAGCGACGCATCAAACTGCGTTGGCCCGTCAAACAACACGCGGTAGCTGGCGTGGTGCGGCGGCGCGGCAAAGTGCAGCTCGGTTTGCAAGAGGTCAATGCGCGAGTCGGTGAGCCAGCAGGCCACGCCCAGCGCATTGCGCAACACCGACACGGTGCAAAACTCACGCAGGTCGCCAAGGTTGTGCTGTTCGTGCAGCTCAATGCTGGCGGCGTGTTTGTCGGTGGTGAGGTGCAGGGCAATGTCGTCGGTCAGCAGGTTGTGGTGGCGACACCAGCGCTGCATGGCCACGCCCAGCGTGGGCGCGGTGAGGCTGGCGCGCACCAGCATGCCGTAGCTGCCCCAAGGCAGGCGACGGCGAAACCAGCCAAGCGCTTCGTCGTCGAGCTCGCGCATGGCGGCTTCGCTCATCCACTCCATTTGCAGGGCGGTCACGCGGGCGTTGGCGCTTTTGAGTTGGCTTGGCGTGATTTGTGCCTTGCGCAAGGCGGCAGTGGGGTCAAGCCCGCGTTGGGTGTAAGCCTTCACCATGGCGCGTATGAACGCCATCGGGGTTTCGGCTCGGGTGGGGCGATTGGGGTTTGCCATAGGTGGCGTTATTTTGGCAGGATTTGCAACCCGTGTGGCATGTGTGATGTGGCGCGTGCACCTATGCTTGTTGGCAATCTTTGCGCTAGATGCCGCAATGCCAACCAAGGAAAACACGATGACTGTTTTGCAAACCCAACTCAACGCACGCTCTGCCGACTTCTTGGCCAATGCCGCTGCCATGCAGCAGGTGGTCGACGATTTGCGCCTGCACCTAGAACGCATGGCCCAAGGCGGTGGCGAAGCCGCTCGCGCCAAACACACGGCACGCGGCAAGTTGCTGCCCCGCGACCGCGTGCAAATGCTGCTCGACCCCGGCACGCCGTTTTTAGAAGTGGCCCCACTCGCTGCGCTCAATATGTACAACAACGACGCGCCTTGTGCGGGCGTCATCGCTGGCATTGGCCGCGTGAGCGGTGTGGACTGCATGATCGTGTGCAACGACGCCACGGTGAAGGGCGGCACGTATTACCCCATGACGGTGAAAAAGCATTTGCGTGCGCAAGAAATCGCGCAGCAAAACCGCTTGCCTTGCATTTACTTGGTCGACTCGGGCGGTGCCAACTTGCCCAACCAAGACGAGGTGTTCCCCGACCGTGACCACTTTGGCCGCATCTTCTTCAACCAAGCGAACATGAGCGCGCAAGGCATTGCGCAAATCGCGGTGGTGATGGGCAGCTGCACTGCTGGCGGTGCCTATGTGCCGGCCATGAGCGACGAGACCATCATCGTGAAAAACCAAGGCACCATCTTCTTGGGTGGCCCACCTTTGGTGAAGGCCGCCACTGGCGAGGTGGTGAGCGCCGAAGACTTGGGCGGTGGCGATGTGCACACCCGCCTCTCAGGCGTGGCCGACCACTTGGCACAAAACGATTTGCACGCTTTGTCTTTAGCGCGTCAGGCGGTGAAAAACCTCAACGCACACAAAGCCCCCAACATTGCCACGCACGCGCCCGTGCCACCCAAGTACGACGCCAAAGAGTTGTACGGCGTCATCCCCACCGACACACGCAAACCCTTTGATGTGCGCGAGATCATTGCGCGCATCGTCGATGGCTCTGAGTTTGACGAGTTCAAAGCTCGCTTTGGCACCACGCTGGTGTGCGGCTTTGCCCGCATCGAAGGCATGCCCGTGGGAATCATTGCCAACAACGGCATTTTGTTTTCCGAGTCGGCATTGAAGGGCGCGCACTTCATCGAGCTGTGCTGCCAGCGCAAAACGCCACTCGTGTTTTTGCAAAACATCACCGGCTTCATGGTCGGGCGCAAGTATGAAAACGAAGGCATCGCTCGCAACGGCGCCAAGATGGTCACCGCCGTGGCCACAGCGGCTGTGCCCAAGTTCACCGTCATCATTGGCGGCAGTTTTGGCGCAGGCAACTACGGCATGTGCGGCCGTGCATTTGCGCCGCGCTTTTTGTGGATGTGGCCCAACGCCCGCATCAGCGTCATGGGTGGCGAGCAGGCCGCGAGTGTGTTGGCCACGGTCAAGCGCGATGGCATTGAAGCCAAAGGTGGTCAGTGGAGCGCCGAGGAAGAAGACGCTTTCAAGGCGCCCATTCGCCAACAGTACGAACACCAAGGCCACCCCTATTTCGCCACCGCACGCCTGTGGGACGACGGCGTGATTGATCCTGCCGACACACGCCGTGTCTTGGCTTTGGGTTTGAGTGCTTCTCTGAACGCGCCCATTCCTGAGACCAAGTTTGGTTTGTTCCGCATGTGATGGGTGATTGACATGACAACCCCATCTCATACTGCGCTGACCATTGCCGACCACGGCGCGGTGCGCACCATCACCCTCAGCCGCCCCGATGTGCGCAACGCCTTCAACGACGAAGTCATTGCCGAGTTGAAAGCCGCTTTCACCGACGCAGGCCAAGCAGCCGATGTGCGCTGCGTGGTGTTGGCCGCCGAAGGCCCCGCTTTTTGCGCAGGCGCTGACCTGAACTGGATGCGCCGCATGGCCGACTACACGCGCGACGAAAACCTTGCCGACGCAGGCCAGCTCGCTGCCATGTTGCGTGCGATTTACGAATGCCCCAAACCCACCATCGCCCGCGTGCAAGGCGATGTGTTTGCTGGAGGTGTGGGCTTGGTCGCCGCTTGCGACATGGCTGTGAGTGTGGACACCGCCACCTATTGTTTGAGCGAGGTGAAACTCGGGCTCATCCCCGCCACCATCAGTCCCTACGTCATTCGCGCGATGGGCGCACGTGCTTCGCACCGTTACTTTTTAACCGCCGAGCGTTTCAGCGCGGCAGAGGCGCACCGCATTGGTTTGGTTCACGAGGTGGTGGCTGCTGACGCGCTGGACGCCAAAGTGGCTGAGCTCACCAGCACTTTGGTGAGTGCCAGCCCCAACGCTGTGCGTGCCTGCAAACGCTTGGTGCAAGACGTGGCCGAGCGCGAAATTGACGACGCCTTGGTGGCGCACACCGTGGCGGGCATTGCCGACATTCGTTCAAGTGCTGAAGGCAAAGAGGGTGTGCAGTCCTTCTTGCAAAAACGCAAGCCTTCGTGGTTGCTGTGACAGGTGAATTGGAGTTTCAAGATGTTTAAAAAAATCCTCATTGCCAACCGTGGCGAAATCGCCTGCCGTGTCGCCGCAACCGCGAAGCGCATGGGCATCAAAACCGTGGCCGTGTATTCGGACGCCGACGCGCAAGCCAAGCATGTGCAGGTCTGCGACGAAGCTGTGCACATTGGCGGAAGCGCACCCAAAGACAGCTACTTGCGTTGGGAGCGCATTTTGCAAGCCGCCAAAGACACCGGCGCGCAAGCGGTGCACCCAGGCTATGGCTTTTTGAGCGAGAACGAAGACTTTGCCAAAGCGTGTGCCGCCGCAGGTTTGGTGTTCATTGGTCCACCTGCCTCTGCCATTTTGGCGATGGGCTTGAAGGCCGAATCCAAACAGCTCATGGAAAAGGCAGGCGTGCCCTTGGTGCCCGGCTACCACGCCGCCGACCAAGACCCTGCGCTGTTGCAACGCGAAGCCGACCGCATTGGCTACCCCGCGCTCATCAAAGCCAGCGCGGGTGGCGGTGGCAAAGGCATGCGCGTGGTCAACAGCAGCGCCGAATTTGCCGACGCGTTGGCCAGTTGCAAACGCGAAGCCATCAACAGCTTTGGCGACGATGCGGTGTTGATTGAAAAATACGTGCAACGCCCACGCCACATTGAGATTCAAGTGTTTGGCGACACGCACGGCAACTGCGTCTATTTGTTTGAACGCGATTGCTCGGTGCAACGCCGCCACCAAAAGGTGCTGGAAGAAGCACCCGCACCCGGCATGACCGAAGCCTTACGAAAGCAAATGGGCGAAGCTGCCGTGGCCGCCGCCAAAGCGGTGAACTACGTGGGCGCGGGTACGGTGGAATTCATCGTCGAACAAACGGCGTATGACAAGCCCGAGAGCATGAAGTTTTATTTCATGGAGATGAACACGCGCTTGCAAGTGGAGCATCCCGTGACTGAAGCGATCACTGGCCTCGACTTGGTGGAGTGGCAACTGCGCGTGGCCAGCGGCGAACCGCTGCCTTTGCAGCAAAGCGATTTGCGCATTCACGGCCACGCCATTGAAGCGCGCATTTGTGCCGAGAACCCCGACAACAACTTTTTGCCTGCCACCGGCACGTTGGCGGTGTATCGCAAACCTGCGTGCAGCAGTTTTGAAATCAGCGATGTGCGCGTGGACGACGGCGTGCGCGAAGGCGACAGCATCAGCCCGTTTTACGACTCGATGGTGGCCAAGCTCATCGTGCACGGCGACACGCGCGAGCAAGCGCTGGCGCGTTTGGACGAGGCCCTGTCGCAAACTCGCATCGTGGGCTTGACCACCAATGTGCAGTTTTTGCGCCACATCATTCGCACCGATTCGTTTGCCACAGCCAAGCTCGACACTGCGTTGATTCAGCGGGAAGACAAAGCCTTATTCGGTCAAGAAGCCGTGGGCTTGCCACTGGCTGCTGCCTCGGTGGTGGCGCACACCTTGCATCAAGAGCAGGCTCAAGTGGGCCATGATCCGTTCAGCCAACGCGATGGCTGGCGCGCCTATGGCGTGGCCACGCGTGCGTTTGGGTTTGACTTTCACGGCGCGAGCTACTCTGCCGTGTTGAGCTACTTGCACGACGGCGTGTTGCAACTCGCCGTGGGCGAAGGTGACGATGCCGTGAGCGGCACATTGGTATGGCGCGCCGAGGCCGATGCCTTGCATGTGAGCTTTGCCGACCACACGGCCCGCGTACAGGTGTTCATCGAAGCGCAAGCCCACGAAGACGTGGCCCATGTGTTTGCCCCGCAAGGTGCCACACGCATCACCGTGGTGGATGCACTGGCCTACGCGGGCGAAACCCAAGAGGCCGGTGGCCGTTTGACTGCGCCCATGCCAGGCAAGGTGGTGTCGTTTGCGGTTGCTGCAGGTGACAAAGTCAAGGCCGGTCAGCCGCTGGCAGTCATGGAAGCGATGAAAATGGAGCACACCATTGCCGCCCCTGCGGATGGTGAAGTGTTAGAACTGCTCTATGCGCCGGGTGACCAAGTGGCCGAAGGTGCAGAGCTTTTGAAATTGAAAGTGTGACCATGTTGACCTCTTTGCCGCATCGTGTGCGTTTGATTGATGTGGGCCCGCGCGACGGCCTGCAAAACGAAAAGCAGCCTGTGCCTGCCGCCGTTAAGGTGGAACTGGTGCACCGCTTGCAAGCGGCGGGGCTGAAAGAAATTGAAGTCACCAGTTTTGTCAGCCCCAAGTGGGTGCCGCAAATGGCAGACAACGCCGAGGTCATGGCGGGGCTGCATCGCCAGCCTGGCGTGAGCTACTCGGTGCTCACGCCCAATTTGCAAGGCTTTGAGGCAGCGCTGAAAACCAAGCCCGATGAGATTGTGGTGTTTGGCGCGGCCAGCGAAGCGTTTAGTCAAAAGAACATCAACTGCTCGATTGCCGAAAGCATTGAACGCTTTGCCCCGGTGGTCAAAGCGGCACGCGACGCAGGCATTGCCGTGCGGGGCGCCATGAGCTGCACGGTGGGTTGCCCGTATGAGGGCGACATTGCCCCTGAGCGTGTGAGCTACTTGGCAGGTTTGATGAAAAGCATAGGCGTGCAGCGCGTGGACGTGGCCGACACCATTGGCGTGGGCACGCCGCGCAAGGTGCAAGCAGCCATCGAAGCCACGCTCAAGCACTACGCGCTCAACGATGTGTCGGGCCACTTTCACGACACCTATGGCCAAGCGCTGAGTAACACCTTTGCTGCTTTGCAAATGGGCGTGTGGAATTTCCAATCGTCGGTCGCTGGCTTGGGGGGCTGCCCCTACGCCAAAGGTGCCACAGGTAATGTGGCCACTGAAGACGTGGTGTACCTGATGCAAGGCTTAGGCATCGAAACGGGCATTGACCTGGATAAGTTGATTGATGCGGGCGTGTTCATCAGCGAGGCCTTGGGCCGCCAGCCCAATTCCCTCGTGTCACGCGCGGTTTTGAACAAGCGCGCGGCCTGAGGCTGGGTGTTCGCTGACAATGTCAATCCATGTGTGGAAGCGAACTCACCCCTAAACCTCAAGGACTTACACCTTCGGATCTGCGCTTGCAAGCGCAGGCCAAGCGTGTGTTGCAAAGCGCCGATGCGCCACCGTCGCCGTGCATCTCGGTTTGTCGCATGTCGGATGACACCACTTACTGTGAAGGTTGCTGGCGCTCGTTAGACGAAATCGCTGGTTGGGCGCAACGCAATCCCGACGAGAAACGCGCCGTGTGGCAGCAGATTGAAGAACGTTTGGAGACGCATGCATGAAAACCATCACCTGCTACCTCGATTTCATTTCGCCTTACGCCTACCTCGCATTTGAAGCTTTGCCACAAAGCTTGATGGGCGTGAGCCACCGCATGGTTTACAAGCCGGTGTTGTTTGCCGCCATGCTCAAGCACCACGGTCAGCTCGGCCCCGCCGAGATCGCTGGCAAGCGCGAGTGGACATATCGCCAAGTGGTGTGGCAGGCCAAGCAGTTGGGTGTGACATTGGACATGCCGCACGCGCACCCGTTTAACCCTCTGGCACTGCTGCGCTTGGCAGTGGCCTGCAGCACAAACGGCGAACCTAACCGTTATGTGTGCGAAACCATCTTCAAGCATGTGTGGCACGGCAGTGCGGCAGCTGACGATGCCACGCGCTTGCAAGCCCTCACGCAACAACTGGCACCTGTGCGCTCGGCCGATGCGGCAGAAGTGAAAGACCAGCTCAAAGCCAATACCGAAGAAGCCATTGCCCGCGGTGCGTTCGGCGTCCCTACGTTTTACGTAGATGACAAAGTGTTTTGGGGGCTAGATTCTTTACCCATGTTGCGCGCTTACCTTGATGGAGATCAATGGTTTGACACGGCTTGGCATAGCGCTGCAAGCATTCAGCAAGGCATCAAGCGTTGAATCGAGAGATTGCTCTGACAATGCCTTATGCCCAACGCTTTTAATTTCTCTGCTTCTCCGTTTGACTGCTTAACACCCGACCAACAACGCTTGGTACGTGACAGTGTGGACGTGGTGTACTACCCCGAGGGTGAGGCTATTTTGGATGTGGGCGCCGTGCCCACCCATTTGTTTGTCATCATCAAAGGCTTTGTCACGCAGTACGACGGTGACGAAGTCATCACCACCTACGGCCCCGACGATACCTTTGACGGGCGCGGACTGGTTGCAGGCAAGAGCAGCAATAAATTTGTGGCACAAGAAGAGGTGGTGGCCTATCAGCTGGCTCGCCAAACCGTGACCGACTTGATTGCTGACAACGCCACCTTTGGGGCCTTGCTGTTTTCGGACTTGAGTAACAAACTCACGGCGTTGTCTCAGCGGCAGAGTCAGCACGAGTTGCAATCGCTCACACTCTCTCGTGTGGACGAGGCGTTTGTTCGCCCCGCGCATTTTGTGAGCATGGATTCTGATGTTGTTTCTGCGGTGCAGGTCATGCAAATTCAACGCACGAAATGTGTGTTGGTCCGCGACACAGCCACATCACCTGAACGTTTGGGAATGTTTACGTCATCGACGTTACAGCGTGCCATTTTGAACGGCACGCCGTTGAACCAGCAGCGCGTGAGTGAGCTGGCGAATTTTCAAATCATCAGCGTGCGCCCAGATGCCCAGGTAGGTGATGCTTTGGCGATGTTGCAGCGCCATCGTGTGCATCGACTGGTGGTGATGGATGATGCACAAGTGGTGGGGGTGCTAGAAGCGTTGGACCTCTTTAGCTTCTTGTCGAATCATTCGCACCTCATCACCGTGCAAGTGGAGGCGGCGACTGACATTGAGGGCTTGGCACAGGCTGCCACACAAATCACACGCATGGTGACAACGCTGTATCGCAGCGGGACGCGTGTGAGCTTGATTGCCCGCTTGGTGCAAGATTTGAACGCGCGTTTGTTTGAGCGTGCATGGCAAATCATTGCGCCACCCGATTTGGTGGCCAACAGTTGTTTGTTTGTGATGGGCAGCGAGGGGCGTGGTGAGCAATTGCTCAAGACCGATCAAGACAATGGATTGATCCTGCGCGATGGGTACACGCCGCCCGACAACCTTGAGGCGTTGTGCCAACAGTTCTCGCAGGCGCTGTCCGCTTTTGGTTACCCCGAATGCCCCGGGCACATCATGGTCAGCAACCCCATGTGGCGTAAAACAGCATATGACTTTGGCCAGATGGTGAAGCAATGGTTGCTGATGCCAACTGCAGACAGTTTGATGAACCTTGCCATCTTTTTAGACGCGCACCCTGTGTGCGGTGATGCCCACTTGTTGCAAGACACACAACAGGTGTTGATGCGCATCGCCACAGACAACGACGCCATGCTGGCGCGTTTTGCTGCGGCCATTGATGCATTCGGCAATAGCCAAGGCTGGTGGAATCGCTTGCTTGGCTTGGACGATCAACAAGGTCTGCACCTGAAGAAAGAGGGCATCTTCCCCTTGGTGCATGGTGTGCGCAGCTTGGCATTGGCCGAGCATTTGCACGAAACAAGCACCACTGCGCGCATCGATGCCTTGGTCATGCGTCACGTTCTTACCCCAGCACTGGGGGCTGAGTTGACGCAAAGTTTGCACTTCCTCATTGGGCTCAAACTTAAAGCAGGCGTGACCGAAATAGAAACACAACGCGAGGTGTCGGGCTTGGTGAACGTGGCCAAGCTCTCCACCTTAGAGCGTGATTTGCTCAAAGACGCCTTGGGTGTGGTCAAGCATTTCAAAGGCTTGCTGCGTAGTCGATTCAAACTTGACTCCCTCTGATGCAGTCGCTGATCTCTCCTAAAAAATGGTGGCGCAGGCTCAAGCGCGGGTGGTTGATTTATCACTTGGGCTTGCCCGAGTTTCGTTTCATGTTTGATCGGCCACCCCCCAATGAATGGGTGTCGCTCGATTGCGAAACCACAGGTCTGAATGTCGGCACGGACGAAATCATCTCCATTGGAGCGGTGCGCATTGTGGGCAACAAGATCATGACCAGCGAACGCTTTGAAGTGCTTGTACGCCCTGAGCGCGGTGTGTCGGCGGACAGCGTGCGCATTCACCGCTTGCGCGAGCAAGATGTGGCCCAAGGCTTGCCAGCGGATGAAGCGATGAAGCAACTCATGCGTTTCATTGGCAGCCGTCCTTTGGTGGGGTACTTTTTAGAGTTTGATGTGGCCATGCTCAACAAAGCCATTTGGCCGTTGTTGGGGCAAGGATTGCCGCAAGAAAAAATCGAAGTCTCGGCGATGTACTACGACTATAAATTTCGCCAGATGCTGCCGTATGAGCAACAAACCAACCCCAACATCGATTTACGTTTTGCGACCTTGATGTCAGATTTGGATTTGCCAGTGCGTGAGGCGCATGATGCGTTGAATGATGCGGTGATGGCTGCTATGGCCTTCATCAAGTTGCGTCAATTGCGCGGCGCTTGATTTTTTAACTCCCCTTCGTTGGCACGCGAGGTGAGGTAGGCGAACACGGCTTACATCGCTGCGCGACGAATGGCGCCGTATTCGCCTACCTCACCTCGCTTCGCATCGTAATAAGCCCACCTGAATTCCGAAACGTGTGAGGGGCATACAGATGCGGCGCCATTCGTCGCGAAGCGATGTAAGCCGCGTCTGTATGCCCCTCACACGTCTATGCCAACGAGACAGCCATACGCTCATAAAAAAACCGAGCACGCATGCTCGGTTTTTTAGAGTGCTGAGCCCCGAAGAGCTCAGCAGACGCAGAGGGCTTAGTGACCCGATGCGCCAGCAGCACCGTAGCCAGTTTCCGAACGCACTTGTTGTGCGGCGAAATCGGCACGCTCTTTCTTGGCTTGCTCGCTGTTGTCCAAGATGGAGAACAACCACACGCCCACGAAACCAATGGTCATCGAGAACAGAGCTGGAGAGCTGTACTGGAACCAGGCCGAGCCTTTGGGGTAGCCGAGAGTGGCTTCCCACACAGCAGGCGACACCACGGTCAGGCCAACAGAAGAGATCAGGCCCAAGAAGCCACCGATGACGGCGCCCTTGGTCGTGCAATCTTTCCACAGCACAGACATGAACAACACGGGGAAGTTAGCCGACGCAGCAATCGCGAAAGCCAAGGCCACCATGAAGGCGATGTTTTGCTTCTCGAAGGCAATGCCCAAGACCACAGCGATCACGCCCAAGGCCAAAGTGGTGATGCGAGATACGCGCAGTTCAGAAGCGCTGTCAGCTTTACCTTCTTTGAACACAGTGGCGTACAGGTCGTGAGACACAGCAGAGGCGCCAGACAGAGTCAAGCCAGCCACCACAGCCAAGATGGTTGCGAAAGCCACGGCAGAGATGAAGCCGAAGAACACGTCGCCGCCCACAGCCTTAGCCACCAGCACAGCAGCCATGTTGGCGCCACCGGCTTTGAGTTGAGCGTTCAGGTCGGGGTCAGTCATCACCAAGGTGATAGCGCCGAAGCCGATGATGAAGATCAACACGTAGAAGTAGCCAATCCATGTGGTTGCCCAGAACACAGATTTACGAGCTTCTTTGGCATCAGGTACCGTGAAGAAGCGCATCAAGATGTGTGGCAAACCAGCTGTACCGAACATCAAAGCCATACCGAAAGAAATGGCAGAGATGGGGTCCTTGATGAAGCCGCCAGGGCCCATGATGGACAAGCCCACTTTGGCAGCGTCTGTGGCATTGGCTTTTTCCAATGCAGCAGATGCAGCGGCAGCGGCTTCGGGTGTGGCTGCAGCAGCAGCTGATGCGGTGGCTGCTGCAATGGCAGCTTCCTTGGCAACGCCAGCAACAGCAGTCTTGACTTCAACGCCTTTGGCAAACAGGGCTTCAGGGCTGAAACCGAATTGCGCCAAGACCATGAAAGCCATGAAGGTCACACCAGCCAACAACATGATGGCTTTGATGATTTGCACCCATGTCGTAGCAGTCATACCGCCGAACAACACGTACACCATCATCAATGCACCCACGAGCACCACAGCAACCCAGTAGTCCAAACCGAACAACAGTTTGATGAGTGAGCCTGCGCCAACCATTTGAGCGATCAAATAGAAGGCCACCACCACCAACGTGCCAGAGGCAGCGAAGGCGCGGATGGGGGTTTGCTTGAAGCGGTAGCCAGCGACGTCAGCAAAGGTGAACTTGCCGAGGTTACGCAGACGTTCAGCCATCAAGAAAGTGATGACGGGCCAGCCCACCAAGAAGCCGATGGAGTAGATCAAGCCGTCATAGCCGTTGGCCATCACAGCAGCAGAAATACCCAAGAACGAAGCGGCAGACATGTAGTCGCCCGCAATCGCCAAGCCGTTTTGGAAGCCAGTGATGCCACCGCCAGCGGTGTAGAAGTCAGCAGCCGATTTGGTTTTCGCCGCGGCCCACTTGGTGATACCCAAGGTGGCAATCACGAACGCGCCGAACATGATGATGGCGGTCCAGTTGGTCGCTTGCTTGGTGGTTTGACCTAAGTCACCACCGGCTGCGAATGCTGTGCCTGCAGCCAGCGCCAAGACGGCGGCTAAGAGTGTGGAGATTTTTTTCATTTGGTAGCGTCCTCCAAGATTTCCTTGGTCAACGTGTCGTATTCGCTGTTCGCGCGGCTGACGTAAATGCCAGTGATCACGATCGTGAAGATGATCACGCCCATGCCCAATGGAATGCCAAGCGTTGTCACGCCAGCACCGGTGGGTTGTGCGAGGAAAGGTTTGTTAAAGGCAATCAATGCGATGTAGCCGTAGTACACGACCAACATCAACACTGTGAGGAACCAGCCAAAGCCGCTGCGCTTGGCACGCAGTTCTAGGTACTTTGGGTGGCTCTGGATCTTGCTGATCACTGGATCACTCATTGTTTATCTCCCGAATGGGTTATTTAAGAAACGCAAGAAGGACGAATCCTTCATTGACCAAGTCATTGTGTGAATAGGTACTGACCAAGTACTTACGTAAGCACCTGTGGAAAACCCTAGTCTGAACGTTTGTTTCACTGATATCTCAACATTCCGAGGGATTACCTGTACGCTTTGTGGCGAATGACGCTGTGCTTTTTGTCAAAGCATCAACAAGGGTTGTGTGGTTGTCAGAAAACGGTCAGCGAGTACACAGATAGTCGCCGCACAGCTGTCGACTAGCAGCTGCAATTCAAAGTCTAAGGAGACAAAAACTATGGCAACACTAGACGTGAACCGACCGATGTCGGCAGAAGAGAAGAAGGTGATCTTTGCCTCTTCGCTGGGTACGGTCTTTGAGTGGTACGACTTCTATCTGTATGGCTCGCTTGCTGCGATCATTGCGAAGCAATTCTTTAGCGGCTTGGATGAAGGCTCTGCGTTCATCTTCGCGTTGCTCGCTTTCGCTGCTGGCTTCATCGTGCGTCCTTTCGGTGCGATCTTCTTCGGCCGCTTGGGTGACATGATTGGCCGCAAGTACACCTTCTTGGTGACCATCCTGATCATGGGTTTGTCCACGTTCATCGTGGGTATCTTGCCGAACTACGCCAGCATTGGTGTGGCTGCACCTGTGATCCTGATCTGTTTGCGTTTGCTGCAAGGTCTGGCGCTGGGCGGTGAGTATGGCGGTGCTGCCACGTACGTGGCTGAGCACGCACCTCACGACAAGCGCGGTGCTTACACCTCATGGATTCAAACCACAGCGACTCTTGGCTTGTTCCTGTCGCTCATGGTGATCTTGGGGACCCGCACAGTGATTGGCGAAGAAGCCTTTGCTGATTGGGGTTGGCGTGTGCCGTTCATTGTGTCGATCGCTTTGTTGGCTGTGTCGGTCTACATTCGTTTGTCGATGAATGAGTCGCCTGCCTTCCAGAAAATGAAATCGGAGGGCAAGACGTCGAAAGCGCCATTGACGGAATCATTTGGTCAATGGAAAAACTTGAAGGTCGTGATTTTGGCGCTCATTGGTTTGACTGCGGGTCAAGCTGTGGTGTGGTACTCAGGTCAGTTTTATGCCTTGTTCTTCTTGACGCAAGCCTTGAAGGTCGACGGTGCTACCGCCAATATTTTGGTGGCTGTATCGTTGCTGATCGGTACACCTTTCTTCATCGTGTTTGGCGCTTTGTCCGACAAGATTGGTCGCAAGCCCATCATCATGTTGGGTTGTTTGTTGGCTGTGTTGACTTACTTCCCTGTGTTTGAAGCACTGACCAAGGCTGCAAACCCAGACTTGTACGCTGCACAACAAAAGAACAAGGTCGTTGTGACTGCTGATGCTGCTGAGTGCTCATTCCAGTTCAACCCTACAGGTACTGTGAAGTTCACTAGCTCATGCGATATCGCTAAGCAAGTGTTGGCTTCTAGCTCTGTGAGTTATGAAAACGCCGTAGGCACAGCCGGCACTCCTGCCACCATCAAAATCGGTGAAACAGAAATTGCCAGCTACAGCTCTAAAGGCTTGCCAGCTGACGAAGCCAAAGCTAAGGCCGCTGAGTTCAAGAAGGCTGTTTCCGATGCGTTGAAAGAAGCCGGCTACCCAGCTAAAGCTGATCCAGCGAAAGTGGACAAAGTCAAGATCACCATCATCCTCACTTACTTGGTGATTTTGGTGACCATGGTGTACGGTCCTATCGCTGCGATGTTGGTGGAAATGTTCCCCACACGCATCCGTTACACATCCATGTCTTTGCCTTATCACATCGGTAACGGCTGGTTCGGCGGCTTGCTGCCCACCACCGCTTTTGCGATCGTGGCGCAGACTGGCAATATGTACAACGGCTTGTGGTATCCCATCATCATTGCAGGCATGACGTTTGTTATCGGCATGCTCTTTGTGAAGGAAACCAAGGACGTCGACATCTACGCCGACGACTAAGCCTGTCAGCCACCTAGGGCAACCTAGGTGCTACATTCGAGCCCTCCTTCGTGGAGGGCTTTTTACTGATTTCGGAGAGATGAGATGTTGAAAATATTTGTAGGATTTGTGATCTTCGCGGCGCTCGCCATTTTTGTGATCATGAAGGGTGGCGACAGTCTAGACATGGGCGGTGAGAAGCACGGCGCAGATGCTGTGCACGCACCTACTGAAGCCGCTTCGGGTGCTGCGTCGGCGGCCTCTGCAGACGCTTCTGCTGCCAAGTAATTTTTCGTTACTTCGCTTGTCAAAACGCCACGGCTGGTCCGTGGCGTTTTGCTTTGTAGCAGCAGATGAATGCTTAAGGTTGGTAATGTCCCGATGCCAACCTCGACCCGTGCGAATCTCTAGAATATTTGCCACACTTCAAAAGGCACAGCCATGACAGGCACCATTCGTATTCGTGGCGCACGCCAGCACAACCTCAAAAACTTAGACCTCGACATTCGCACCGGCGAACTCACGGTGGTCACCGGCCCCAGCGGCTCGGGTAAATCGAGTTTGGTGTTTGACACTTTGTACGCAGAAGGCCAGCGTCGCTATGTGGAAACCTTCAGCGCCTATGCCCGCCAGTTTTTAGACCGCATGGATCGACCCGCCGTCGACAAAGTGGAAGGTGTGCCCCCCGCGATCGCAATTGACCAAACCAACCCTGTGCGCAGCTCGCGTTCCACCGTGGGCACGATGACTGAGTTGAACGATCACTTGAAGTTGCTCATGGCCCGCGCCGGTCAGTTGTTCGACCGCCAAACTGCCCAGCCCGTGCAACACGACACGCCACAAAGCATCTACGCTGAGTTGCAACGCCGCTGCGCGGCGCAGCCGCAAGACCCGCGCCTCATCATGACCTTTCCTGTGGAGTTGCCCGCCAACACCACACCCGCCGAGGTGGAGCAGTGGCTCAGTGCCAGCGGCTTCACGCGTATCCATGCCGAGCGCGAAGTGGCCACGCCCACGGGGCCACGTAAGTTGTTGGATGTGGTGGCTGATCGATTCAAGCTGGGCAACACCGAACAAGCCCGTGTGGTGGAAGCGATTGAGTTAGCCATCAAACGTGGCGGCGGACGCCTCAATGTGTATTGGTCTTTAGACGCAGAAGCGACGCCTGAGTTGTGGCGGTTTTCCACAGGCCTGCATTGCCCCGACAGCGACTTGCGCTACAGCGATCCCATCCCCTCGATGTTCTCGTTCAACTCGGCCGTAGGGGCGTGCGAGACCTGCCGAGGTTTTGGTCGCGTGATTGGGGTGGACTACGGGCTGGTGATTCCGAACGACAAACTCACCTTGCGTGCGGGGGCTATCAAAACCATCCAAACCCCAGCTTGGTCTGAAACGCAAGACGACCTCATGCGCCACGCCGAAGCCGAAGGCATTCCGCGTGACACCCCCTGGTACAGGCTCAGCCAAGAGCACAAAGACTGGGTCATCAATGGCTCGCCCTTGTGGAAAGGCAAATGGAACCACCAGTGGTACGGCATCAAACGATTCTTTGAATACTTGGAGAGCAAAGCCTACAAGATGCACATTCGCGTGTTGCTGTCTAAGTACCGCAGCTACACGCCATGCGGCACATGTGCAGGTGCGCGTTTGAAAACAGACAGTTTGCTGTGGCGCATGGGCACCAAAGCGCAGGCTGATTCGGTTTTAGTACCTGCTAAACGCTTCATGCCGCAAGGCGTGCAGTGGACGCGCGCTCAACTCGAAGCCATGCCCGGCTTGTGCTTGCATGACTTGATGTTGTTGCCCATCGACAAGTTGCACCAGTTCTTCAATAGTCTTCAAGTCGATGCATCCGGCGCCGATGCGCAAGCCTTGCATTTGCTGATGGATGAAATTCGCACGCGCTTGAAATACCTCAGCGATGTGGGCATTGGCTACCTCACGCTCGATCGACAAAGCCGCACGCTCAGTGGTGGGGAAGTGCAACGCATCAACCTCACCACGGCCTTAGGCACGTCGTTGGTCAACACCTTGTTCGTGTTGGACGAGCCCAGCATCGGTTTGCATCCGCGCGACATGAACCGCATCAACGAAGCCATGCTGCGCTTGCGCGATGCAGGCAACACACTGGTGGTGGTCGAGCATGATCCGGCTGTCATGCTGTGCGCTGACCGCATCATCGACATGGGCCCAGCACCAGGCGTGCGCGGCGGACACATTGTGTTTGACGGCACGAAAGAAGCATTGAAATCGGCCGACACATTGACGGGTGCTTACCTTGGGGCGCGCAAAACGATTGGCTTAGGCCTGAAGCGGTTGGTGACCGACAACACGCCACGTTTGATTTTGGAAGGTGCACGCGAACACAACCTGCAAAACCTCAACATCGAATTTCCGTTGCAACGCTTGGTGTGTATCACTGGTGTCAGCGGTTCGGGCAAGTCGACGCTGATTCAAGACGTGCTGACGCCTGCTTTGCTGCGTCAGTTCGGCCGCGGCACAGAAACACCCGGCGCACACGACCGTTTGTTGGGTGCAGACCATTTGAGCGATGTGGTGTTTGTGGACCAGTCACCCATTGGTAAAACCGCACGCTCCAACCCCGCCAGCTATGTGGGTGCGTGGGATGCTGTGCGCGAAATCTTTGCCGTTGCCCCTTTGTCGAAACAGCGCGGCTACACAGCATCGAAGTTCAGCTTTAACAGCGGCGATGGACGTTGCCCAACGTGTGGTGGCTCGGGCTTTGAACATGTCGAAATGCAGTTTCTGAGCGACGTCTACCTACGCTGCCAAGACTGCAACGGTCAGAGGTACAGACCCGAAATCCTAGAAGTCCGTATCGAGCGCGAAATTCGTGGCGTGGCTGCGGGGGCGACGGCGCAGCGACATTCTGAGCGCAGCGAAGAGGAGCAAGACGTTGCCCCCGCAGCCACGACACGAATCACTCTCAACGTAGCAGATGTGTTGGAGCTGACAGTCGGTGAAGCGCTGGAAATCTTCGCCAATGACCGCGAAGTGGTGCGCACTTTGCAACCCATCGTTGACGTCGGCTTGGACTACGTGAAACTTGGTCAACCTGTACCCACTTTGAGTGGCGGCGAAGCGCAACGCTTGAAGCTTGCTGGCTTTCTGGCCGAAGCTGCGAAAGCCAAAACTTCCAGCAAACAATCTCTCGCTAAAAAAGGCGTGTTGTTCTTGTTCGATGAGCCGACGACGGGCTTGCACTTTGACGACATCGCCAAACTCATGCGCGCCATGCGTCGCTTGTTGGAAGATGGCAACTCGCTCATCGTCATTGAGCACAACCTCGACGTGATTCGTGCCAGCGATTGGCTGATTGACCTCGGTCCCGAAGGTGGCGATGCGGGCGGCTTGTTGGTGGCCGAAGGTACGCCTGAAGATGTGCGTTTGCATCCCACATCGCACACAGGCAAAGCGCTGCGTGACTATGCGGCTGCGATGGGTGTGGTGTACGAGGTAGATGGCGAGAAAGCCTCTGCTGGGTTGGTGGCTGCTGAAGGTGCAACCAGATTTGCTGGCGCTGCAGCCAAAGACAGCGCGATTCAAATCGTCAATGCCAAAGAGCACAACCTCAAAAACCTCAGCGTCGACATTCCGCGTGGCAAGTTCAACGTCATCACGGGTGTGTCCGGCTCGGGCAAGTCCACGCTCGCGTTTGATATTTTGTTCAACGAAGGTCAGCGTCGCTATTTAGAAAGCCTCAACGCCTACGCACGCAGCATCGTGCAGCCTGCGGGTAGGCCCGAGGTGGACGCGGTTTACGGCATCCCGCCGACGGTGGCGATTGAGCAGCGCTTGAGTCGCGGTGGTCGTAAGTCCACCGTGGGCACGACCACCGAGGTGTGGCACTTCTTGCGCTTGCTGTATGTCAAGCTTGGCACGCAGCATTGCATTCACGACGGCGCAGCGGTGCAGCCGCAAACGCCCGAGCGCATTGCGGCGCAGTTGATGCGTGAGTTCAAGGGGCAGCACATTGGTTTGATGAGCCCCTTGGTGATGAACCGCAAAGGTGTGTACACCGAGCTGGCCGATTGGGCGCGTCCACGTGGCTACACGCACTTGCGTGTGGATGGCCACTTCTTGCCGACGAATGGCTTTCCACGCTTGGACCGTTTCAAAGAGCACACGATTGAGTTGCCAGTGGCCAGTCTTGAGGTGTCTGCGCAAAACGAAGCCGCATTGCGTCAAGCACTCGCCACCGCGTTAGAGCACGGCAAAGGCGTGGTGCATGTGTTGAGTCAACTCGATGGCTTGCGCGAAGCGATGGAAGCGGGCACCGACACCAACAGCATTGGCCGCTTGGATGTGTTCTCCACCTTGCGTGCGTGCCCTGTGTGCGCCACCTCGTACACCGAGCTGGACCCGCGCTTGTTCTCGTACAACAGCAAACACGGCTGGTGCCCCGACTGCGTGGGCACGGGCGTGAAACTCAACAAAGACCAACGCAAAGTGTTGGACGACTCGGTGCGTGACGACAAAGACAAAGGTCGCGAGCAAACCTTTGCCGAGCCCGATGTGGAAGATTTGGTCGATGTGGCGTGCCCAACGTGCGAAGGCACACGGCTGAACGCCACCGCGCGTGCCGTGAAGTTTGCAGGCGTGGGCATCACCGACATTGCGCGCTTAAGCGTGACTGAGATTCGCAAGTGGGTGGAGAAGCTTGAGATGAGTGGACGCGATGCTGACATTGCCCGCGACCTGTTGCCTGAAATCAAGAGCCGTTTGGAATTTTTAGAGCAAGTGGGTCTGAACTACCTCACGCTCGACCGTGGTGCGCCCACGCTCAGTGGCGGCGAGGCACAGCGTATCCGTTTGGCCGCGCAGCTGGGTAGCAATTTGCAAGGCGTGTGTTACGTGCTCGACGAACCCACGATTGGCTTGCATGCGCGTGACAATCAAATCTTGTTGAACGCTCTGCACTTGCTGAGCGATAAGGGCAATACGCTCGTGGTGGTGGAGCACGACGAAGACACGATTCGTCGTGCCGACCACATCATCGACATTGGGCCTAGCGCGGGTAAGCGTGGTGGGCGCTTGATGGGTGAGGGCTCGGTGAAAGACATCACTTCTCAAGAAGAGTCGCAGACGGGGCGCTATTTGTTGCATGCGATGCGGCATCCCTTGCAGGCGCGACGGCCTGTTTCTGAGGCTGCGCTTTCTGCTTTTGCGGTTGCGTCTGCTTCGCTCGCTGCGAAGGACGAGGCATTGCCGGGCTCCTCATGCGGCGAGCCAAAATCGTCACCCGGCAACGCCCCATCCTCCGCGAAGGTGGGTAAACGCAAGGCGGCTGCGCCTGTTGCTGAGGAGGTCGCAGTTGATGGCTCGCTTCAGTGGTTGTCGCTTGAAGGGGCTTCGCTCCACAACTTGAATGACGTGAGTGTGTCGATTCCGCTCAAGCGTTTGGTGGCAGTCACTGGTGTGTCTGGTTCGGGTAAGTCCACACTGGCACGCGATGTGTTGTTGCACAACGTGGCGGCTGCGGTGGCGCAGCGCTCGACGCAGGCAGGGCGCAAGCTAGATGATGACGGCCAACATCCTGCATGGGTCGGCTGCACGGGGCTTGATGGTTATCAAACCATTGACCGTGTGTTGGAAGTGGATCAAACGCCGATTGGCAAAACGCCACGCAGTTGCCCTGCGACCTATATTGGTTTTTGGGACACGATTCGCAAACTGTTTGCCGAAACACTCGAAGCCAAAGCACGCGGCTACGGCGCAGGGCGATTTAGCTTCAACACCGGCGAAGGTCGCTGCCACACCTGCGAAGGCCAAGGCATGCGCACGATTGAAATGAGCTTCTTGCCCGACGTGAAAGTACCGTGCGAAAGCTGCCACGGCGCACGTTTTAACCCCGAGACTTTGGCGGTGACATGGCGCGGCAAGAGCATTGGCGATGTGCTGCAAATGGAAGTCGACGAGGCGGTGGACTTCTTTGCCACCATGCCCAACATTGCGCACCCCTTGCAATTGCTCAAAGACGTGGGCTTGGGCTACCTCACCTTGGGGCAGCCTTCACCCACACTCAGCGGCGGTGAAGCGCAGCGCATCAAGCTGGTCACGGAGCTGAGCAAAGTGCGCGACGACGTGACTCGTCGAGGCAACAAAGCACCTCACACGCTGTATGTGTTGGACGAACCCACGGTGGGCCTGCACATGGCCGATGTGGACAAACTCATTCGCGTGCTCCACCGCTTGGTGGATGGCGGGCACAGCGTGGTGGTGATTGAGCACGACCTTGATGTGATTGCCGAAGCGGATTGGATCATTGACCTCGGGCCTGAGGGCGGTGATGGTGGTGGTTTGATCGTGGCTGCAGATACGCCTGAGGCTGTGGTGGCGATGGGGACACACACGGGGGTTGCACTGAAGCCCGTGTTGGCTCGTACGTAACGTGTCTTTTGTTAGGTTTGATGAGCTCTGACTTTTGCTTTGGCGTTGCTGCGTGCTGCGGGACAAGCCTAGGCTCCTCTTCGCTGCGCTCAGAATGTCGCTACGGCTTATCCCGCAGCACTTGTTTGCATGCGCGGAAATTTCGCTCATCTCAATGTGCGTATGAGTGATGCTCTGAGTGCCTATGTTTTTGTGTGCAGTCGGCAGTTGTGTCTGTATCCGAATCTGATGCGTGCCAACGCGAAGAGAGGCTCAGTGGTGTTGCCCGTAGCGACATTCTGAGCGCAGCGAAGAGGAGCCTAGGGCAATGCCACTGAGCCTCTCTTCACTACAAAAGTAAAGAATCAACCCGCTGTAGAAAGCGCAAGTCCAGCGTGCTCACGCAAAGGATGGAAATGAATCTTCGGAAACCGTTCCTGCGCCAACCGCACGTCATAAGGCGATGTGCACAAATACGCCAAGGTATTGGCCGCATCCAAAGCCATGCGCTGCGGATACGCGTTGGTGAATTCGCGCAGCTCCGCAGGTGTGTCCGCCGTGATCCAACGTGCACCGGTGTACTGGCAGCTTTCTAGCTTCACGTCGCAGTCGTATTCGGCTTTCAAGCGGTGTTGCACCACTTCAAACTGCAACTGGCCCACCGCGCCTAAGAGCATTGCGCCGCCGGCTTCGGGTTTGAACACCTGAATCGCGCCTTCTTCACCCAATTGGTCCAAGCCCTGTTGCAGTTGCTTGGTACGCAGTGGGTTTTTCAAAATCACCGTCATGAAAAGTTCAGGCGCGAAGAATGGCAGGCCTGTGAATTGCAAAGCGGGCCCGTCGGTGATGGTGTCACCCAACTGCACGCCGCCGTGGGTGGTGAAGCCGATGATGTCGCCGGCATAGGCTTCTTCCACCGCTTCACGGCGCTGCGACATGAAGGTCACCACGCTGGTGGGGCGCAGTTCTTTGGCGGTGCGTTGCACTTTGAGTTTCATGCCGGGTGTGAACTTGCCCGAGGCCACGCGCACAAACGCGATGCGGTCGCGGTGGTTGGCGTCCATATTGGCTTGTACTTTGAACACCACGCCTGCGAAGCCTTCGTCTTCGGGCTGAATGGTTTTCTCTACTGCTTGTTTGTTGACCACCAAGTGGCTCAAGCGCGGGCGAGGCGATGGGGAGAGGTCGACCAAGGCGTCGAGCACTTCCATGACACCAAAGTTATTCACACCCGAGCCGAAGAACACGGGGGTTTGTTTGCCGGCCAAGAAGGCATCTTTGTCGAACTTGGGCGATGCGCCTGTGGCCAGCTCCATGTTTTCCATGGCGGTGGACCATTCCAAACCGAAGCGCTCAGCCAGTTGGGCTTGCTCGGTGAGGGGGTGGGTTTCGAAGTCTTGTGGCAAACGCTCGGAGCCCGAGTCAAACACGGTCATGGCTTGCGTGCGCAAGTTGATGATGCCGCCGAACAACTTGCCTTGACCCACAGGCCAAGTCATGGGCACGCAAGGCATACCGAGTTCGCGTTCGACTTCGTCAAGGATGTCGAGTGGGTCGCGTACTTCGCGGTCCATCTTGTTGACGAATGTGATGATGGGCGTGTCGCGCTGACGGCACACCTCAATCAAGCGACGGGTTTGCGCTTCAACACCGTTGGCCGCATCAATCACCATCAAGGCCGAGTCCACGGCGGTGAGCACGCGGTAGGTGTCTTCCGAGAAGTCTTTGTGACCAGGTGTGTCGAGCAGGTTGATGACGTGCTCGCGATAGAGCATCTGCATCACAGACGAGGCGACCGAAATGCCGCGTTGCTTTTCAATCTCCATCCAGTCGGACGTGGCGTGACGGCTGGCTTTGCGGCCTTTCACAGCGCCCGCGATTTGAATCGCACCCGAGAACAGCAACAGCTTTTCGGTCAGTGTGGTTTTACCCGCGTCGGGGTGAGAAATGATGGCAAAGGTGCGGCGACGGCGCACTTCGTTCAGAAAGGAGCTCATGGATAGGCAAGAAAAAGGCGCTTAAAAATGGAGCGCAAGGCCAGAATCATAGCGCCGTAGGTTGCGCGTCCTCCTTGAGCGCGTGAGTGAGGATGGCTTGGATCAGCACCTCTTTGTCAAACGGTTTGGGTAGCACGTCTTTGAAGCCTAAGGACATGCATTCATTGACTGCTTCTTCGGCTACGTTGGCGGTCAAGGCAATGACGGGAACATCTGGATGCGGATGGCTTGGATCGTTGCGAATGCGGCGAACCACTTCTGTGCCCGAGATGTCCGGCATGATGAGGTCCATGAGTACCAAGTCATAGCGATGCTCACGCATTTTTTCTAAGGCTTCGGTGCCGTTGATCGCTTGGTCAATATTGGCTTTGGGTAGGCTGCGCTTGATGCTGGCGCTAGCCACCAATCGGTTGGTGAGGTGGTCGTCGACCACGAGCAAGTCAAGCGGCACATCATGAATTACCGCATCTGTTGTGATTCGGTTGGCTGGCGGTGCGACCTCTTCAATGGGCAGTGATACGGTGAATGTGCTGCCAACGCCCAGTTGGCTGGTAACCCCAATGGTGCCTTTGTGACTTTGCACCAAGCTGCGTGTGATGGCGAGGCCGAGACCATTGCCGTGCAATGCATTGCCAGCCTTCAAGTCGTGGTCGCTCACTTTGAGTTGAACAAAGGGTTTAAAGATCGCGTCCAGCGATTCGGGGGCAATGCCTGCGCCTGTGTCTTCGACGCTGATGCTTAATTGACCGTGCCGGCTCTCTGGCGTATCTCGTTTGAAACTGACCCGCATGCGCACTTCGCCACCTGTGGTGAATTTCAATGCATTGCCCAAGAGGTTGATGATGATTTGCGCCAGTCGGTGCGGATCAATCGAAGCCCAGTGAGGAAGAGAGTCCTCCAAGATCAGCGGGTAGTCCAAACCTTGTTCATTGGCGCGTGGGGCCAATGTCTGGTGTGTGCGCGTCAGCATCTCACGAAGATTGACGGCTTGTGGACTAAGCACCAACTTGCCTTGTTGGATTTGTGAAAAGTCCAACAAGTCATTGATGACGGTGACCAAATGTGATGCTGAGTTGCGTGCGCCTTGCACATATTGGCCTGCTGTTTGCGGTAGTTGGGTGTCTGTGGACAAAAGTCCCAAATATCCCATCACTGCATTGAGCGGTGTCCGCATTTCGTGACTCACCATGGCTAAGAATTGATCTTTGTGCGCGTTGGCGAGCTTCAAATTGGCGGAGAGCGTCTCTAGTCGCTTATTGGATTGGCGCAAGCGTCGGAGGTACTGCTCGTTGGCTGTGTCGTACGTTTGCACGAGCACCATTTGTGCAAACAACATGAGTGAAAACATGCCTGCGGCAAACGACATGCTTTGCCATGAGGCGTCTTGACCGATGCCTGAATCACCCACCGATTGAAGCGCAAATTGCACTTCCAAGGCTGGCAACAAACCTCGCGTTTGCGCAAGGTATAGCCCCAACACGCCGAGCATGGATGCAAGCATCGATGCTTGGGCCCATGTGCGTGATGCTGTAAATAAGGGTAGAAGCGGGATGATGGCCAGCCATGTGAGCACGGGGGACGTGACACCTCCTGTGATGGCAGCGTTGTATAGCACAACCCCCATCAAGGTGACTTGGTACAACACCACCCCTGATTTGACGCCGCCGCCATAACGCCAAACCGCCATGGATGCCGCCACTAAAAAGGATGCCACCATGGCCGAGTTTGCACTGCGCATGTTGCCCATCCAGTAGAGCCAAACGGCGATGCTCACCAAGCCGATGATGGCGGAGATCGTGAACGACGCAAAGAAAACATCTCGCATGCTGCGCAGTTGTGGCGGTAGCGAGCGTTTGATGAAAATATGGGTTCGGCGATTGACATGCATCATCCAATGTTAATGCTTAATGACTATTTTTAAGGAAATTGCTTTGCTTGCGCTAAAATGTTGGCATTCCGAGGAGCGCTGCAGCCTGTCGGCCCGCAAGGGGCTGGTTTCACAGGTGAGGCTCGGACTGCCAACCGCGCTCACCCACTAGTCAACGTGAGGTGAGCTCCTCGAAGAATTCTTCGGACTCCCAGATGACGCTGACCGCGCGTTGCTAGTGGCTTTGCCAACTTTTGGAGTCTCACAAATGAACGCTGTTCTTAAAACCAACGCCGCCGCCGATTACATCGTGGCCGACATGTCTTTGGCCGCTTGGGGCCGCAAAGAAATCAAAATTGCCGAAACCGAAATGCCCGGTTTGATGGCTATCCGCGAAGAGTTCGCCAAGTCACAACCATTGAAAGGTGCTCGCGTGACCGGTTCTTTGCACATGACCATTCAAACGGCTGTGTTGATCGAAACCTTGAAGGCTTTGGGTGCTGATGTGCGCTGGGCGTCTTGCAACATCTTCTCGACCCAAGACCATGCCGCTGCTGCGATTGCCGAAGCAGGCATTCCCGTGTTCGCCACCAAAGGCGAGACCTTGGAAGAGTACTGGGACTACACCCACCGCATTTTTGACTTCGGTGCGAAAGGCACACCTGGCGAAGGCCCCAACATGATCTTGGACGACGGTGGCGACGCCACGTTGTTGATGCACTTGGGCAAGCGTGCTGAAAAAGACGCATCCGTCATCGCCAACCCCAGCAGCGAAGAAGAAACTTGCTTGTTCAACTCGATCAAAGCCAAGCTCGCGCAAGACCCAACTTGGTACAGCCGCAAGAGCGCTGAAATCATCGGCGTGACTGAAGAGACCACGACCGGCGTGCATCGTTTGAAAGAGATGTCGGCCAAAGGCACTTTGATGTTCCGTGCGATCAACGTGAACGACTCCGTGACCAAGAGCAAGTTTGACAACCTGTACGGCTGCCGCGAGTCCTTGGTGGACGGCATCAAGCGCGCAACCGACGTGATGATCGCTGGCAAAGTAGCCGTGGTCGCAGGCTACGGCGATGTGGGTAAAGGTTCTGCCCAAGCCTTGCGCGCTTTGAGCGCCCAAGTGTGGGTGACTGAGATTGACCCGATCAACGCCTTGCAAGCCGCCATGGAAGGCTACAAAGTGGTGACCATGGAATACGCTGCTGACAAAGCAGATATCTTCGTGACCACCACAGGCAACCGTGACGTCATCACGTACGAACACATGGCTGCAATGAAAGACCAATCCATCGTTTGCAACATCGGTCACTTCGACAACGAAATCCAAGTTGCCAAGTTGGAAGAGAAGTGCAAGTGGGAAGAGATCAAACCACAAGTGGATCACGTCATCTTCCCAGACGGCAAGCGCATTATCTTGTTGGCTAAAGGCCGCTTGGTGAACTTGGGCTGCGGCACAGGCCACCCCAGCTTTGTGATGTCGTCTTCGTTTGCCAACCAGACGATTGCGCAAATCGAATTGTTCGCACACAAAGACGCTTACGACGTGGGCAAGGTTTATGTGTTGCCTAAGCACCTCGATGAAAAAGTGGCGCGTTTGCACTTGAAGAAAGTCGGCGCCATGTTGACTGAGTTGACCGACGAGCAAGCTGCTTATATCGGCGTGCCGAAGGTTGGCCCTTACAAGCCCGACACTTACCGCTATTGATGTGTGGCGTGCCCCGTTCTCGGGGCACTCGCAACGCGACAAACCCATTCTCCATTCGATGCGTGCAGATCAACTCCTTGTTGAACGAGGTTTGGCTGCGTCGCGCTCTCAAGCGCAGCGGTTGATCGCCTCGGGTGTTGAATGGCGCTTGGGCGCCAAGCTGTGGCAACGCGTGGTCAAAAATGGTGACGAGTTGCCACTGCCATGTGAAGTGCGTTTGCTAGACAACGCTGAAGCTCGCTATGTGTCTCGTGGTGGTTTAAAGCTCGAAGGCGCTTTGCAAAGCAGTGGCTTGTCTGCCCTGGGTTTGCGTTGCCTCGATGTGGGGCAAAGCACCGGTGGCTTCACCGACTGCTTGTTGCAACAAGGTGCTGCACAAGTGGTGGGTCTAGATGTGGGACATGGCCAGTTGCATCCACGCTTGCGTGAGGATGCACGCGTGGTGTGTGTGGAACGCATCAACGCCCGCGAGCTAGAAGCAAATGATGCGCGCGTGCCAGATGCACATCAAGGATTTGATTTGGTGGTGGGCGATTTGTCGTTTATCTCGCTCACCTTGGTGTTGCCTGCGTTGCTGCCTTTGTTGAAAAGGGGCGGCGCGTTGCTGATGTTGGTCAAGCCGCAGTTTGAATTGCAGCCCAGCGACATTGGTAAGGGCGGCTTGGTCAAAGACAAAGCCAGTTATGTGCAGGTTGAAGCGCGCTTGCGCCAGGCCTGTGCTGAGTTAGATTTGAACGTGTTGGGCTACTGGCCCAGCGCCATCGCCGGGGGCGATGGCAACAACGAATTTTGGATTGGTGCGCGTCGTCCATGACGCGCCAACAAGTGAGACGGATATGAACGCGAACAGCAGCTTGAGCATTGAATTTTTTCCACCCAAGACGCCAGAGGGTGCAGAGAAGTTGCGCGCGGTGCGTCAAGCGCTGTACCCACTCAAGCCACAGTTTTGCTCGGTCACTTACGGTGCGGGCGGCTCCACGCAAGCGGGCACCATCTCAACGTTGAAAGAAATTTTGAGCGAAGGCATGTCTGCCGCGTCACATTTTTCTTGCATTGGCGCTACGCGTGAGAGCGTGCGTCAGCAACTGGCCGAGTTCAAAGCCATGGGCGTCAAGCGTTTGGTGGCTTTGCGTGGCGATTTGCCCAGTGGCTATGGCGCGGGCGGTGAGTTTCAATACGCCAGCGATTTGGTGGCGTTCATCAGAGCTGAGACGGGCGATGACTTCAGCATTGAAGTGGCTGCCTATCCCGAGATTCACCCCCAAGCCAAATCGGCAGAAGCGGACTTGCAAGCCTTTGCCACCAAGGTGAAGGCGGGCGCGGATTCGGCCATCACGCAATACTTTTACAACAGCGATGCGTATTTCCGTTTTGTAGAAGATGCTGACAAACTGGGTGTTGAGGCTCCCATCATTCCGGGCATCATGCCTATCACCAGTTCTTCGCAGTTGCTGCGCTTTTCAGATGCGTGTGGTGCTGAGATCCCACGTTGGATTCGCTTGCGCTTGCAAGGCTACGGCGACGACATCGCTTCCATCAAAGCGTTTGGCTTAGAGGTGGTGACCGACTTGTGCGAGCAGCTGCGTGCGGGCGGTGCGCCGGGTTTGCACTTCTACAGCATGAACCAAAGTGCGGCGACTTTATCCATTTGTCAGAACCTAGGGTTGATGAGCTGACAAGTGATCGTTTGATCTTCATCAAACACCTTTTTGCAAGGGTTTGACCGGAGTCAATGTCTTGCTTCCTTCCTCGCTGTGAAATCAACAGCACGGGAATAGACCCGAGTTTAAGGAAGCAAAAAATGAAAAAAGTTCTTATCGCCGCCGCTTTGGGCATGTTGGTTGCTGGTCAGGTTGCCGCTCAAGAAAGCCCTTGGTTGGTTCGCGCACGTGCCGTGAATTTGAATATGGCGAATAACGATGCGACAGGTCTGGGCTTGGGCCTCTCTGTGAATGACAAGACCATTCCAGAAGTGGATGTGAGCTATTTTTTCAATAAAAACGTAGCGGCCGAGCTGATTTTGACTGTGCCACAACAGCAGCATGTGTACTCTAACGGTAGCGACTTGGGAACGTTCAAACATCTGCCGCCAACTTTGACGGCTCAGTACCACTTTACAGACCTCAATGGTTACAAACCATACGTGGGTGCTGGCTTGAACTTCACGCAGATTTCAGCTGAAAAAATCAGCGCAGCTGGCGGTACTAACAACGTCACTCTGAGCGATAAAAGTGTTGGTGCTGCACTTCAAGTGGGTGTTGATGTGCCTTTGACCAAGCAAGTGTCTTTTAACTTTGATGTGAAAAAGATTTATCTCAAGAGCAAGGTCTATGTGGGTGGCGTGGAGCACGGTGACCTCAAGCTCGACCCCGTCGTGGTGGGTGTCGGTGTCGGCTACCGCTTCTAAGCATTAGCATCTTCAAGCAAAAAGGCCTCGCAGTGCGAGGCCTTTTTCCATGCATTTGAAAGCATCGAATTAACCACCCGATTCCACCACCCACCCGCGACCGGGTCCACGTGCCAAAGCTTCTTCCACCACAGGCAAAGCTTCGTTAAGCAAGGGCTTGAGGGTGAACGGCGGGTTGACGATGAACATGCCGCTGGCGCTCAGGCCCGCATCTTTGCTACCCGTTTCGCGGCCAATCGCCAAAGTGGCGTGCATCCATGGTTTTTTGACTTGGCTGCACAAGCCTTTGAGTTTGCGAGGCAAATCGTGTGCTTCAGGGCGCGGGACGATGGGGTACCAGACGATGTAAGTGCCGGTGGCAAAGCGCTTCAAGCTGTCTTGGATGCAATCGATCACGCGGTAGTAGTCGTTCTTGATTTCGTAGCTCGGGTCAATCAACACACAGGTGCGGCGAGAGCCTGTGCTTGACACGGGAGGCGGCAACAAAGCCTTGAGTGACTCAAAGCCATCTGCACGAGCCACGCTGACTGTTCGGCCCGCTTCGAGCTGCTGCACATTGCCCGAGAGCGATTTGTGGTCGGTGGGGTGCAGCTCGAACAACTTTAAGCGGTCGCGCGCTTCGTGGCGCAGCAGCTTGTGGATGATGAACGGCGAGCCTGGGTAAATCTTGTGGCTGCCTTTGGCGTTGAAACTGGCCACCATGTCTAGGTAATCGGTCAGGGCGGCGGGGCCTTTGAGGTTCAAGACCTTCAAAATGCCTTCGGCGGCTTCGCCACTTTTTTCAGCATAGTCGCCGTCCAAACGGTACAGGCCTGCGCCCGCATGCGTGTCCACAAACTGAATGCCCGCGTCTTTGTGCATCAAATGCTTCAAAGTGGCAATCAAAGTGAGGTGTTTGAGGACGTCGGCGTGATTTCCGGCGTGAAAGGCGTGGCGATAACTGAACATAAGCGGGATGGTAACCCGCCAAATCACCTTGTTTTGGCCAAATTTGCGCAAGTGCTTGATTTTGCTTATAATCTTTGGCTATGCAGCGTTTGAGTGGTCCCGCGGCAGAGGCTTTGAAAAAGGCACATCCCACCTAAGAGGTTCTCAACAGAAGAACGCCGACCGTGGAAAAGGACCCTACAAACCAACTCTCCTTTTAGGATTTAACTATGTCTACATTCAGCGCAAAACCCGCTGACGTGGTGCATGAGTGGTTTGTGATTGACGCCACCGATAAGGTGCTCGGACGAGTAGCCAGCGAAGTTGCTCTCCGTTTGCGCGGCAAACACAAAGCCATTTACACACCCCACGTCGATACAGGTGACTTCATCGTCATCATCAACGCTTCCAAGATCAAGGTCACTGGTACCAAGTCTTTGGACAAGGTGTACTACCGTCACTCGGGCTATCCCGGCGGTATCACTGCAACAAATTTCCGCGATCTGCAAGCCAAGCACCCTGGCCGCGCCATCGAGAAGGCTGTCAAGGGCATGTTGCCTAAAGGTCCACTCGGTTACGCCATGATCAAAAAGCTCAAGGTGTACGGTGGTGCAGAGCACCCACACACCGCACAACAGCCTAAAGTGCTGGACATCTAAGGAGCTGACATGATTGGTGAATGGAATAACGGCACCGGCCGTCGCAAATCAAGCGTCGCTCGCGTGTTCTTGAAAAAAGGCTCCGGCAAAATCACGATCAACGGTAAAGACATCGCCGCTTACTTCGGCCGTCAAACCTCGATCATGATTTCGAAGCAACCTCTGGTTTTGACCGGCAACGTTGAAGCATTTGACATCCAAGTCAACGTGCACGGCGGTGGCGAATCTGGCCAAGCAGGTGCTGTGCGTCACGGTATCACTCGTGCTTTGATTGACTACGATGCAGGCCTCAAGTCTGCTCTGTCACAAGCCGGTTACGTGACTCGCGATGCTCGTGAAGTCGAACGTAAAAAGGTTGGCTTGCACTCTGCTCGCCGCCGCAAGCAGTTCAGCAAGCGTTAATCCGCTTCCTGTTTTGCCAAAAGCCGCATGGGTTCGCCCTTGCGGCTTTTTTGTTGTGTGTGTCATTCGCGCCAATGCCCACATCGTCAACAGCGTTTCTAAAGGCCGGCGCAGTGCCATTTCCGACTAAAGCGCTATACTTTTAGCCATTGAATTAGGAGTCCTCCCATGAGCGCAGTTGCTGAAACCGTACCAACAGAAATGCCATCCCCTTTCGTCTTCACCGATAGCGCGGCAGCTAAGGTGGCGGACCTGATTGCAGAAGAAGGCAATCCCGATTTGAAGCTGCGCGTGTTCGTGCAAGGTGGCGGTTGCTCAGGTTTTCAATACGGTTTCACATTCGATGAAATCGTCAACGAAGACGACACCACCATCAACAAAAACGGCGTGTCTTTGTTGGTCGACGCGATGAGCTACCAATACTTGGTGGGCGCTGAGATTGACTACAAGGAAGACTTGCAAGGCGCTCAGTTCGTCATCAAGAACCCCAACGCTACAACCACATGCGGTTGCGGTTCATCGTTCTCGGTTTAAGCCTTATAAATTCCACCCAGTACGCGGGCGCCTTTGGCGCCCGTTACTTTTGGTAGGTTGCCAGGCAGGCCGAGCACGGTTTGACGGGCAAGCCAAGCAAAGGCAGCAGCCTCCACTTGCAGCGGCGGCATGCCGCGTTCGGCAGAAGACAACACGCGTACTTGTGGCAAACCTGCTTGCAAGCGTTGCATGAGCAAACCATTCAATGCGCCACCTCCGCAAACAATGAGTTCAGAGGCTTGTGCTGCATGGCGCAACACATCGTTCACGCACGCACGTGCCGTGAACTCGGTGAGGGTGGCTTGCACATCTGCAGCGTTGGCATGGGCATAACCGCTGAGGTGGTGGGCGAGCCATGTGGGGTGAAAAAAATCGCGCCCAGTGCTTTTGGGCGGCGCTTGGTGCAGAAAAGGTGCAGCCAACATGGCTTGCAACAAAGGCTGAATCACCGTGCCGCTGGCGCCCCAGGCACCATCGTTGTCAAAGGCGTAGCCTGTGTGCGCTTGGCACCAGTGATCAAGCAGCGCATTGCCGGGGCCGCAGTCAAAACCCAACACATCGCCATCGGCGTGAAGCACGCTAAGGTTGGCGATGCCGCCGATGTTCAACACACCCACAGTGCGACCCGCTTGACCAAAGATGCCTTGGTGAAATACCGGTACCAGCGGTGCACCTTGGCCGCCTGCCGCGACATCGCGGCTGCGGAAATCGGCCACCACATCAATCTTGGTGAGTTCTGCTAGGAGTGCAGGGTTGTTGAGTTGAAGTGTGTAGCCCGTGCCGTCAAACGCGCCCGGTTGATGGCGGACGGTTTGGCCGTGGGCACCCATGGCGCACACATCGTTAGGGGATGTGTTTGTATCTGCCAGCAAGGCCTGAACCGTCTGCGCGTAAACCTGCACAAGACCATTGGCAGCGAGTGCGGCACGGTGTAGTTCGTTGTCAGACGGGGTGTTGAGTGCCAGCAACTCTTGCTTGAGCGCTGGTGCAAAAGGCGTGGCGTGATGCGCCAAGACGTGAGGGCGATCGCCTTCGAAATTGACCAGCACGCCATCGACGCCATCCAGCGAGGTGCCCGACATCAGGCCGATGAAATGCGAAGACGATGAAGTAGGCATTTATTCAGCGCTGCTGAGTTGACCGCTGGCTGCAGCAGCAAGCTCAACTTGGGCGATGGCCGCGTGTCGTTTGAATTGCTCACGCGCTGCTGCTGACACTTCCACTGCCACACTTTGACGCGCCATGGTGATCGGGTCTTTGTGTTGACCGTTGACACGGAATTCAAAGTGCAAGTGAGGACCTGTGGCCCAGCCGGTAGAACCAACCAAGCCAAGGGTTTGACCTTGCATGACCGATTGACCGCGCTTGACGTTGATACGGCTCAAATGCGCATAAACCGTCGTTTGTCCGCTGGCATGTTTGACCATCACCACATTGCCAAAACCACCTTGTGTGCCAGCAACATCGACGATGCCTTGGCCCACACTGCGCACGGGGGTGCCTGTGGGGGCCGCGTAGTCCACGCCCAAGTGCGCACGCCATGTTTGCAAGATGGGATGAAAGCGCATTTTGAAGCCGCTCGTCACGCGCGAAAACGCGAGGGGTGAGGCCAAGTAAGCACGTCGCAGGCTGATGCCATCGGCGTTGTAGTAGCCGCCATCTTTGGCATTGGCTTCTTTGAACCAAAACGCTTGATGGGTTTTGCCGTTGTTCACAAACTCGGCAGAGAGAACGCGCCCCGAGCGCAGCACTTCGCCATCGGCTTCGAGTGACTCGTAGACCACGGCAAAGCGGTCGCCCTTGCGCAGGGCGCGGTGGAAGTCGATGTCCCCCGCAAAGATGTCCGCCAATTGGCTGGCCACGCTGTCTGGGATGTTGGCGTCATCGGTGGCGGCAAACAATGAGCTTTGAATCGTGCCATTGCCCATGCGTGTGGTGACATTCAAACGGTCGGTTTCCAAACGTTCCACAAAGCCCTCGGCGGTGCGTTCCATCACCCAGCGGCTGAAGTTTTCACCATCGTCGTTGGCCCAGCGTGCGGTCATGCGGGTGAAGCGGTGCTGCGCATCGCCTTCGACGTTGACCCATCGACCTGCACGGCCCAAGATTTGTTGACGTGCGGTGCGGGTGTTGCGAAGGTAAGTGGCAGCTTCGGCGTCACTCAGGCCGAGGCGCGAGAGCAAGCTGTCTGCTGTGTCGTTCGAGCGTGTGACATCCGAGCGAAAGAGTTGTAACGGTTGCTCGACGGACAGACTGGGTAACGACAAAGTGCTGACGCTTTCGAGCACTTGATGCAAGGGCGTTTGGTTGCTGTTGGCATCCAAGCTGGCTACCGCAAACGCCCCACCACCCAAAAGTGACAGCGATACCGCCACGCCGGCTAAAACGCGACGTGGGTGCTGTTGAGCGATGTTTTGTAGGCGCGTGGCCCACGAAGCAAAGAGTGTCTGCAAGGCGGTGTCTCCAGCAGTTGGTCAAAGGTGGAGCCAAGCCCGCAGCCTCAAAGTTTGAGCCTCTAAAATCAGGCCCAAACACCAAACCGTCGAGTATACCTTGGATGGTGAAAAATCCTTATGAATCAAGCACCTGCACAAAATACCTCCGCTACCCATCCAGTTACTGATCGCGTCCTCGAAGCCTTGGCTGTCACCAAACGCGGCTGCGAAGAACTGATTCCCGAAGACGCATGGGTGAAAAAGCTTGCGCGCTCAGAGGCGACGGGCCAACCGCTGCGCATCAAATTGGGTTTGGATCCGACAGCACCCGACATCCACATTGGCCACACCGTGGTGCTCAACAAAATGCGCCAGTTGCAAGACTTGGGGCATCAAGTCATCTTTTTGATTGGCGACTTCACCAGTTTGATTGGCGACCCATCAGGCCGCAACAGCACACGTCCACCGCTCACGCCTGAGCAAATCAAGGTGAACGCGGAGACGTATTACAAGCAAGCCTCGTTGGTGCTCGACCCTGCGAAAACTGAAATTCGCTACAACAGCGAGTGGTGCATTCCACTGGGCTCCATGGGCATGATTCAACTCGCGTCCAAGTACACCGTAGCACGCATGATGGAACGCAACGATTTCCATGATCGCTTCCACGCCAACACGCCCATCAGCGTGCACGAGTTTTTGTATCCGCTCATGCAGGGCTACGACTCGGTGGCTTTGAAGTCTGATCTGGAACTGGGCGGTACGGACCAAAAATTCAACTTGCTCATGGGTCGCCACTTGCAGGCTGAGTACGGCCAAGAAGCGCAATGCATTTTGACCATGCCTTTGCTTGAAGGTTTGGATGGCGTTGAAAAAATGTCCAAGTCCAAGAACAACTACATCGGCATCAGCGAAGAGCCCAACACCATGTTTGCCAAGGTGTTGTCGATCTCTGATGTGCTCATGTGGCGCTGGTACACCTTGCTGTCGTTCAAATCGATGGCAGAGATTGAAGCGTTGAAAAAAGAAGTCGAAGGCGGTCGCAACCCCAAAGACGCCAAGGTGGCCTTGGCCAAAGAAATCACCGCACGCTTCCACGGTGCAGCAGCGGCAGAAGCGGCGGAACAAGACTTCAATAACCGCAGCAAAGGCGGTGTGCCTGACGAAATTCCAGAGGTGTCGCTCAGCGGCGCACCGATGGGTATTGGTGCATTGCTCAAGTCTGCTGGCTTGGCCCCTTCCACCAGTGAAGCCAACCGTTTGATCGACGGCGGTGGTGTGCGCGTGGATTCGAGTGTGGTCAGCGACAAAGGCTTGAAGCTCGATGCCGGAACGTTTGTGGTGCAAGTGGGCAAGCGCAAATTTGCGCGTGTCACATTGGCATAACAGAGCGGCTTTAGACTGCACGGATGAACACCCAGACCTTTGAAAAATGGCTCTCGCCCAAAGGCTTGCTTTGGGCTTCTGTGGCGGTCGCTTGCATCACCATCGCCTTGAAAACCTTGGCGTGGCACTTGACCGACTCAGTGGGGTTGCTGTCTGACGCCATGGAGTCCCTGGTCAATTTGGCCAGCGCTGTGTTTGGGTTGATGATGGTCACCGTAGCGGCCATGCCCGCAGACGAAGACCACCCCTACGGCCATCACAAGGCTGAGTATTTTTCTTCGGGCTTTGAGGGCATCCTCATCGTGGTAGCTGCGCTGGGCATCATGTGGGCGGCGGGGCATCGTTTGTTCGACCCGCAACCCCTTGAGCAAGTGGGCATTGGCTTGGCGTTGTCTGTCGCCAGCTCTGCGCTGAATGGCTTGTTGGCATGGGTGATGTTTCGTGCGGCCAAAACACACCGTTCGATTGCGCTCGAGGCCGACGCGCGCCATTTGGTGACGGATGTGTGGACCTCCGCCGGTGTGGTGGTGGGCATTGCGCTAGTGAGCTACAGCGGTTGGTTGTGGCTCGATGCCGCTGTGGCGATGGGGGTCGCGCTCAACATTCTCAAAGAAGGTTGGCATTTGATTTGGGATGCGTCACAAGGCTTGATGGATGAAGCGGTGGAGCCCGAGGTGCTGGCGCAAATTCATGCGGTGTTGCATGACGTGTCCATGACCCACGAAGAGGCAGGGGCTGATCACACGCACATCGTGCGCTTTGACCACATCATCACCCGCAAGGCGGGGCAGCGCCGTTTTGTGGATTTGCACATGCACATGCCCGCCGAATGGACCTTGGGGCGTGCGGCCATGTTTCGCGGCAACGTTGAGCAAGCCTTGATGAAGGCGGTGCCGGGACTGCGCGCCACCATTCAGCTGCTTCCCAACGATGTGGAAGCGCACATCGACGACCCATTGGATGCGCCGACAACTCTCGGGTAGAAAGGGCAACTCGTGAAAGCAGTGTTACAGCGCGTGAGCGAAGCCCGAGTGGTGGTGGATGGCCAAACAGTGGGTGAGATTGGCCAAGGCTTGGTGGTGTTGCTGTGCGCCGAAAAAGGCGACACCGAGGCCACGGGCCAAAAAATGCTCGACAAAATTTTGAAGCTGCGCGTGTTCTACGACGATGCTGGCAAGATGAACCGCAGCGTGACCGATGTGCAAGGTGGTTTGCTGATCGTCAGCCAATTCACGCTAGCAGCAGACACCAGCAGTGGCACGCGTCCGAGCTTCACCAGTGCCGCCCCCGCTGACGAAGGCCGTCGTCTGTACGATGCCTTTGTGGCGCAAGCCAAGTCGCGTCACGCCCTTGTGCAAACGGGCATTTTTGGTGCGGACATGAAGGTGCATTTGGTCAACGATGGCCCAGTGACCATCCCGATCACGATAATCGGTGAATGACCGATATCAAAAACAGCGCTACCACCTTTGCCGCCTTGCCCTTGGCGGCTGCCACCCTCGATAACCTGAACCAACTGGGCTACGCCCAGATGACTCCAATCCAAGCCGCGAGCTTGCCCCTCACCTTAGCGGGGCGCGACTTGATAGCCCAAGCTAGCACAGGCAGCGGCAAAACGGCCGCCTTTGGCATTCCCTTGGTTGAAAAACTGGATGCCACCTTGTTTGACGCGCAAGCCTTGGTGCTTTGCCCCACGCGTGAACTGGCCGACCAAGTGACGCAAGAGCTGCGCCGCTTGGCACGTGCCGTGGGCAACATCAAAGTGGTCACGCTTTGTGGTGGTGTGGCATTGCGCGGACAAGTTCAAAGCTTGGAGCACGGCGCGCATGTGGTGGTCGGTACACCTGGTCGCATCATGGACCACTTGGAGCGTGGCTCACTCAGCTTGCAAGGCCTCAAGACCTTGGTGCTCGACGAAGCCGACCGCATGTTAGACATGGGGTTCTTTGACGACATCGCCAAGGTCGCGCGCCAGTGCCCCAAAGATCGTCAAACCTTGTTGTTTTCGGCCACTTACCCTGATGGCATTGCCAAGCTCGCCGCGCAGTTCATGCGCGAGCCGCAAACCGTCAAGGTGCAGGCGCAGCACGACGCCCACAAGATCAAACAAATTTTTTACGAGGTGAGCAACCACGAGCGTTTGCACGCGGTGTCGCAACTGCTCAACCACTTCCGTCCCGAATCGACGCTGGCGTTTTGCAACACCAAGCAGCAGTGCCGCGATTTGGTGAGCGTGTTGCAAGCGCAAGGCTTTAGCGCTTTGGCTTTGTTTGGCGAACTCGAACAACGCGAGCGAGACCAAGTGCTGGTGCAGTTTGCCAACCGCAGCTGCTCGGTGTTGGTGGCCACCGATGTGGCAGCGCGTGGTTTGGATGTGGCCAACTTAGAAGCCGTCATCAACGTGGATGTGACGCCCGACCCCGAGGTGCACATTCACCGCATTGGTCGTACTGGTCGAGGCGACGCCGAAGGCTTGGCCCTGTCACTCGCCAGCATGGACGAGATGGGCTATGTGGGGCGCATTGAGCTCTTGCAAAACCGCGAGTCCACTTGGGCCCCGCTCAGTGGCCTCACGCCTGCAGCGGGTGGTGTGTTGCAGCCACCCATGGCGACCTTGCAAATTGTGGGTGGTCGCAAAGAAAAAATTCGCGCCGGCGATGTGCTGGGGGCGCTCACCGGCGAAGCGGGTTTTGCCAAAGAGCAGGTGGGCAAGATCAACGTGAACGAGTTTTCTACTTACGTCGCGGTCGAACGTGGCATTGCGCGTGAGGCCGTCAAGCGTTTGAACGCGGGGCGCATCAAAGGCAAAACGGTCAAAGTGCGTTTGCTGGAAGACGCGGCAGGTCGTTAGTCACACATTCGGCATGTGACTCTCGCACGCTGCACCGTTCCGGCTGCGTGCGCGTCCTGCATCAATACGGGCAAGGCAGCCCTAGTTCGGCCATGATGAGCATTTCTAGGGTCTCCATCTCAATGGCGTCTTTGTCAGAGGTCTCGTGGTCGTAGCCCTGCGCATGCAAGGTGCCGTGAATCAGCAGATGCGCGTAGTGTGCTTGCAGCGACTTGCCTTGCTCTTTGGCCTCAGCCGCCACCACAGGGGCGCACAGCACGAGGTCGGCCATCACCATCGGGGCTTGGGCGTAGTCAAACGTCAGCACATTGGTGGCGTAATTTTTTTTGCGGTAGCTGCTGTTGAGTGCTTGGCCTTCTTCGGCATCCACAATGCGCACCGTCATCTCGGCATCGTGGGCCAAGGCGTGGCGAATGCAGCGGTTCACAAATGCGCGGGGCAGAGCGGCTTTGTGGCGGGCGGCGTAGGGGATGTCGCCAAATTGCAGGGTGAGGTCTAAGTTGGGCAGGGCCATGTTTTTAAGCTTGTTTGCGTGAAGGAGCGCCGCTCGTTGCGCTGCGCTGTGCGTCGTACGCATCGACGATGCGCGCCACAAGCGGATGACGCACCACGTCTGCGCTGGTAAAGCGGGTGGTGGAAATGCCTTTGACGCGTTTCAACACGCGCTCTGCGTCAATCAAGCCACTGAGCTGGCCCTTGGGCAAGTCAATCTGGCTCACATCACCCGTGACCACCGCTTTGGCACCAAAGCCAATGCGGGTGAGGAACATTTTCATTTGCTCGGGCGTGGTGTTTTGTGCTTCGTCCAAGATCACAAACGCGTTGTTGAGGGTGCGCCCACGCATGAAGGCCAGTGGTGCAATCTCAATCGCGTTGCGCTCAAAGGCTTTTTGCACGCGGTCAAACCCCATCAGGTCGTACAACGCGTCGTACAGGGGGCGCAAATAGGGGTCTACTTTTTGGCCTAAGTCGCCGGGCAAGAAGCCGAGCTTTTCGCCCGCTTCCACCGCAGGGCGTGTGAGCACAATGCGTTGCACCGCGCTGCGTTCCAGTGCATCCACCGCACAGGCCACGGCCAAATAGGTTTTGCCTGTGCCCGCAGGGCCAATGCCAAAGCTGATGTCGTGCGCGGCAATGTTGTCGAGGTAAGCCGCTTGCGTGGGCGTGCGTGGGCGCAGGTCGGTGCGGCGGGTTTGTAGCGTGGGAATGTCTTCTTCCTCCATGCCGCTGTCGCCTGCCAGCATGAGCTGCACTTGCTCGGGCGGAATGGCCTTGGCTGCACGTTCGTAGAGCGCTTGCAGCACTTCGAGCGCACGGGTGGCTTTGGCTTTGTGGCCGTCCACTTTGAACTGCTCATGACGATGGGCGATTTTCACGTCCAAGGCAAGTTCGATGGTGCGCAAGTGTTCATCGGTAGGGCCGCACAAATGCGACAAGCGCGTGTTGTTGTGCGGGGTAAAGGTGTGGCGAAGAATCAAGTCGATAATCTCTCAAAAGGTCCCCAATGATAGGCAAGATGTGATTGGCAAATTAACCGGCATCCTCAGCGAGAAAAATCCACCTCAAGTATTGGTGGACTGCAATGGCGTGGGCTACGAGGTCGATGTGCCCATGACCACGTTTTACAACCTGCCCGCCACGGGGGAAAAGGTGTCTTTGCTCACCCATTTTGTTGTGCGTGAGGATGCCCAAATTTTGTACGGCTTTGGCACGGCGGCGGAACGCGCCTCGTTTCGCCAGCTCATCAAAATTTCAGGCGTGGGCCCGCGCACAGCGCTGGGTATTTTGAGTGGCCTAAGCGCGGACGAACTGGCTCGCGCGGTGTCCGACCAAGACGTGACGCGCTTGACCAAGGTGCCGGGCATTGGCAAAAAAACCGCCGAGCGTTTGTTGCTCGAACTCAAAGGCAAACTGGGCGCTGACCTAGGGCCCAGCGCAGCGGCGAGTACGGGCAACCAGAGCGACATCTTGCAAGCCTTGCTGGCCTTGGGCTACAACGACAAAGAGGCCGCTGCCGCACTCAAGGCTTTGCCAGCCGATGTGGGCGTGAGCGAGGGCATCAAGCTAGCGCTGAAAAGTTTGGCGAAATAAACCATGAGCATCCAGACCGACGACTTTGGTGAGTTCACCCCCGCGCCTCGCGTGGTGTCTGCTGCACCCATGTCTTCCAACGAGGAAGCCATTGAACGCGCCTTGCGCCCCAAGCTGCTGCAAGAGTATGTGGGCCAGCCCAAGGTGCGCGAGCAGTTGGAAATTTTCATTGGCGCGGCCAAAAAACGCAGCGAAGCGTTAGACCATGTGCTGCTGTTTGGTCCGCCCGGTTTGGGCAAGACCACGCTGAGTCACATCATTGCGCAAGAGCTGGGTGTGAACCTGCGTTCCACCAGCGGTCCTGTGCTCGAAAAGCCCAAAGACTTGGCAGCGCTGCTCACGGGCTTGGAAAAAAACGATGTGCTCTTCATCGACGAGATTCACCGTTTGTCGCCTGTGGTGGAAGAAATTTTGTACCCCGCGCTCGAGGACTACCAAATCGACATCATGATTGGTGAGGGGCCTGCCGCCCGCAGCATCAAGCTCGACTTGCAGCCCTTCACCTTGGTGGGCGCCACCACGCGCGCAGGCATGTTGACCAACCCACTGCGCGACCGCTTTGGCATTGTGTCGCGCTTGGAGTTTTACAGCGCCGAAGATTTGCTGCGCATCGTCATGCGCAGCGCGGGCTTGCTCGACACGCCGATTGACGAAGCAGGTGGTTTTGAGATCGCCCGCCGCTCACGTGGCACACCGCGCATTGCGAACCGTTTGCTGCGCCGTGTGCGCGATTACGCCGACGTCAAAGGCACGGGCCGCATCACGCAAGAGATGGCGCAAAAAGCATTGGCCATGTTGGACGTCGACCCGCAAGGTTTTGACCTGATGGACCGCAAGCTGCTCGAAGCCGTGATTCACCGATTCGACGGCGGCCCAGTGGGCCTTGACAACATCGCCGCCAGCATTGGCGAAGAGCGCGACACGATTGAAGACGTGATCGAGCCGTACCTGATTCAGCAAGGTTTCTTGCAGCGCACACCACGTGGTCGCACGGCCACCTTGGCGGCGTACCGCCACATGGGTGTGACGCCGCCCAAGTCGGCCTCTGACCTGTTTAACGAATAAAGCAGCTCAAGTGGTGCTCTCGTCACGCGGGGCGCCATGGGTCTCGTCAAAGTGAGACACATCGCCCCAACCGACCAAGCTCAAGCCTTGAGGCGTCCACAACAAGCGGTTGATGGCCGCATTGCCTAGATGCCAAGTGCGTGGTGCTTCGACCGATTGGTTGGTTGCCAAACGGTACAACGCATCCATCACGCCACCATGAGCGACCAACACAATTTGTGCCCCCATGTGTTGACTGGCTAGGCTGTCCACACACTGGCGGATGCGCTCGCGCAAGGCGGTGAGTGATTCGCCGCCTTTGGGTGCCCAGTGCGGGTCGCGACCTCGCCAAAGTCGACACTCTTCGGGATGTTGGGTTTCAATTTCCGCCCAAGTTTTGCCTTGCAAGTGTCCAAAGTGACGCTCTCGCAACAGCAGATGCGGTGTGACTTGCAAGGGCGTGGGCGTGTGTGCCATCAAGCGTGCGGGGGCGGTGGCGATGGCTTGCGCGGTTTCAAATGCACGTCGCAAATCGCTGCTGTAAATGGCTTGAATCGGCTCTTGCGCCAATGCATGGCCCACGCGTTCGGCTTGCCATCGACCGGTTTCATTCAGGTCGATGTTGAGGTGGCCTTGAATGCGTGTATCCACATTCCACAGGGTTTCCCCGTGGCGTATGGCGAGAATTCTGGTGGCTTGCATAGGGGTTTAGTTTAAAGATTCAAAAATCATGCAAAATAGCACGACCGTTCTTTTTCTGGTTTTTGTTTTTGACACGACGCATGACCTCTCCTCGCAAACCCACCGCATCAGAAGCCAAGGCCTTACAAAAAGGGCAGCAGACCAAAGCCGCGATTGTGGATGCAGCTTTGGGCTTGGCCACCCAAATTGGCTTAGAGGGCTTGAGCATAGGTGCCCTGGCTGAAGTCGCTCGCATGAGCAAATCGGGGGTGTTTGCTCATTTTGGCTCGCGTGAAGAGCTGCAATTGTCGGTGGTGCGCGAGTACCACACGCGTTTTGAAGCGGAAGTATTTTTCCCAATTTTGGAGGCAGAGCGAGGCTTGCCTCGCTTGCGACAACTGTTTGCCAATTGGACCAAGCGAACGTCTGCAGAAATTGACTCCGGCTGTTTGTACATCAGCGGTGCCGCTGAGTTTGACGACCGTCCTGGGCCTGTGCGTGATGCGTTGGCAGGCATGGTCAAAACATGGTTAACGGCAGTACACCGCACCGTGGTGCAAGCGCGTGAGGAGGGCCATTTGGCAGCTGACATGGATGCTGAGCAAATGGTGTTTGAGCTACACGGCCTCATCTTGGCGTTGCAATACGAAGCACGGTTTTTGCGTTCGTCCAAGTCGTTGGCGCGCACTCACAAAGGTTTTGAAAACATCTTGCAGCGCTATGGCGCAAAAGATGTGGCATCCAACATTCAAACAAGCGCTAAGCGCAACACCTCATCCAAAAAATAAGGAGACCCACCATGCCCAGCTACACCCCACCTCTGCGCGATATGCAATTTGTGTTGCACGAAGTGCTGCACGTCACCGATGACTTGAAACAAATGCCCAAGCATGCCGATATCGATACCGACACGATTGCGGCGGTGTTGGAAGAGGGCGGTAAGTTTGCGTCTGAGGTGATCTTCCCGCTCAACCAAGTGGGCGATCAGCAAGGCTGCGTGCTCAACCGCGACACGCACGAAGTCAAAACGCCAGATGGTTTCAAAGCAGCGTATGACCAATACGTGCAAGGTGGCTGGCCCGCTTTGAGCGCTGACCCCGACTACGGCGGTCAAGGTTTGCCTGTGGTGGTGAACCAGTGTTTTTACGAAATGCTCAACAGCGCCAACCAAGCGTGGACCATGTACCCAGGCCTCACGCACGGCGCATACGAGGCCTTGCACGCACACGGCACAGACGCACAAAAAGCGCTGTACTTGCCCAAGCTCACCAGCGGTGAGTGGACCGGCACCATGTGCTTGACCGAGCCGCATTGCGGCACAGACTTAGGTCTGTTGCGCACCAAGGCAGAGCCACAAGCCGATGGCACATACCGCATCACCGGCAACAAAATTTTCATCAGCGCCGGTGAACACGACATGGTGAGCAACATCGTGCATTTGGTGTTGGCACGTTTGCCTGATGCGCCTCCCGGTAGCAAAGGCATCAGCTTGTTTGTGGTGCCCAAGTTTCACGTCAACGCCGATGGCAGCTTGGGTGAGCGCAACGGCATTTATTGCGGCGGCTTAGAACACAAGATGGGTATCCACGGAAATGCCACCTGCCAAATGGTGTTAGACGGTGCCGTGGGTACGATGGTGGGTCAACCCAACAAAGGCCTGGCCGCGATGTTTGTGATGATGAATGCCGCGCGCGTGGGTGTGGGTATGCAATCGCTGGGCTTGACTGAAGTGGCGTATCAAAACGCTTTGGCTTATGCCAAAGACCGTATCCAATCGCGCAGCTTGACGGGGGTGAAAGAACCCAGCAAACCCGCAGACAGCATCTTGGTGCACCCAGATGTGCGCAAGATGCTGCTCACTGCACGTGCCTATGCTGAGGGTGGTCGTGCGCTGGCTTTGCACTGCGCCATGTTGATTGACCGTGAGTTGAGTCATCCCGATGAGGCGGTGCGTGCCGAGTCTGCTGAGCAAGTGGCTTTGCTCACTCCGATTGTCAAAGCCTTCATCACGGATAACGCGTGGACAGCCACCTCGTCGTGCATGCAAGTGTTTGGTGGGCATGGCTTCATTCGCGAGTGGGGCATGGAGCAATACGTGCGCGATGCTCGCATCAATATGATTTATGAAGGCACCAACACCATTCAAAGTTTGGACTTGTTGGGCCGCAAGGTCTTGGGCAACCAAGGCGCATCGCTCAAGAAGTTTGGCAGGCTCATTGCCGCGTTGGTAGAGGAGGCGCAGGGTGATGAAGACATGGCCGAGTTCATCAACCCACTGGCCAAGCTGGGCCAGCAAATGACGCAGTTCACAGGTGAGATTGGCTACAAAGCCCTAGAAAACGCCGATGAGGTGGGCGCAGCCGCAGTGGACTACTTACGCGTGGCCGGTCACTTGGTGTTTGGTTATTTTTGGGCGCGCATGGCGCATGTGGCCTTGCAAAAAATTGCGGAGGGCAACCGCGATCCGTTTTACCAAGCCAAGTTACAAACCGCGCGCTTTTACTTTGCCAAGCTGTTCCCAGAAACAGCCTCGCTCATGCTCACGGCGCGTGCGGGCTCGGGTGTGCTCATGGAGACAGAAGCGGTGTTTGCCTGAGTTGTTTCAAACTTTGAATGGAGTAAATTCAAACCATGATCCAAATTAACTTTTCAAGATGCGTGGCTGCAGCGAGTTTCTTACTGGCCAGCTGTAGCTTTGCGCAAATGACCCCCGTGGGCACTTGGCACACGATTGACGATAAAACTGGCGAGGCCAAAGCCGAGATTCAAATCGTTGACAACGGTGGTGTGCTCAATGGCCGTGTGGTCAAGTCGTTGCGCAACGACCCCAATGCCAAGAAAACTTGCGACGACTGCAAAGACGATCGCAAAGGCAAAGACATCATCGGCATGGAAATCATCCGTGGCGTGAAGCCTGATGCCTCTGGTGAAAATTTGTGGGCCAACGGTGGGAAAATTTTGGACCCAGAAAACGGCAAGGAATACACCGTGAAAATGGTGCCGCTGGAGGGCGGTAAAAAACTGCAAGTGCGCGGCTATATCGGTCCTTTCTTTCGCACACAAACTTGGCTGCGCGCCCAATAAACAAGGACTCTCATGAGCGAAATTCTGAGCCACATCGATTCGGGTGTGATGACCCTGACATTCAATCGCGTTGACAAGAAAAATTCACTGACAGCGGCGATGTACACCGCACTAGCCGATGCGGTTGAACAAGCCGAACGCAACCCAGATGTGCGCGTGTTGGTGTTTCAGGGCGCAGAAACGGTGTTTTGCGCTGGGAACGACATTGCAGACTTTTTGAATAACCCACCATCTACGCAAGATGCGCCGGTGTTCCGTTTGCTCAAAAACGTGGCTGCGTTTCCTAAACCCATGTTGGCGTCCGTGGCAGGCCCTGCTGTAGGCATTGGCACCACGCTGCTGTTTCATTGCGACTTGGTTTACGCCGGTGACAACGCTGTGTTTGCCATGCCGTTTGTCAATCTGGGTATTTGCCCAGAGGCTGCGTCTAGTTTGCTGGCGCCACAAATGATGGGCTACCACCGTGCGGCAGAGGCTTTGCTGTTGGGCGAGCCTTTCATGGCTGAAGCCGCGCTGGAGGTGGGGTTGGTCAACCGTGTGTTGCCCCCCACGGAAGTCAACAGCTACGCTCAAGCGCAAGCCCGCAAGCTGGCAGCGAAGCCACTGACATCGCTCTTAGAAACCAAGCGCTTGATGAAAATGGGACAAACCCAGTTGGTGCAACAGCAAATGAATGCTGAGGCTGTCTCATTTGGCCGCATGTTGAAAGAGCCTGCTGCCAAAGAGGCGTTTGGCGCGTTCATGGAAAAGCGCAAACCAGATTTTTCAAAATTGTGAGCGCTGTGGATATGACACCACCCATGGCAAGCCCTGTTGTTTTTGAGCCTGAGTACCTCGAAGGCTTTCGTGAAATCTACGAAGAGAAGATTGTCTTCAACCAAACACTAGGGTTGAAATTGGTGAGCGTCACACCTGATGAAGTGGTGGCTCGCATTGAGATGCGCCCAGAGTTGGTGGGGCACTACGCGTACAACCGCATTCATGGAGGCGTCATCAGTGCGGTGCTGGACGCGATTGGCAGTGCTGCCGTCATGGCGTGTTTGGCAGCGAAGCACATGAAGGAGTCTCCGTCCGAGCGTTTGGAGCGTTTTGCCAAACTCGGCACGATCGATTTGCGGGTGGATTATTTGCGTCCCGGAATTGGCGAATACTTCACCGTGCATGCTCACGCTTTGCGTGTAGGCACGCGTGTGGGTACATCGCGCATGGAATTTCGCGGGCCCGATGGGATGTTGATGTCCACGGGCACAGGCGCGTACATCGTTTCTTAGTCTTTGGGGATGACGCGCGGCTTGCCGTCTTTGTCGATGGCCACATAGGTGAGGGTGGCTTGCGTCACCTTGATGTACTGGCCTTGCTCATTCCAACGTTCGGCAAATACCTCCACACTCACCGTGATGGAGGTGTTGCCCAACTTCACCACGCGTGAGAAAAAGCTCAAGATATCGCCCACGCGCACGGGCTGCTTGAAGATGAACTCATTCACCGCCACGGTGGCAAAACGCCCGCGTGCATGACGTGCAGGCAACACAGCCCCTGCCAAGTCCACCTGCGCCATCACCCAGCCGCCAAAAATATCGCCATTGGCATTGCAGTCGGCGGGCATGGGGATAACCTTTAAAACCAACTCTTGGTCTGTGGGGAGATGTTCGGCGTGAGGGCGAGGTGTGTGAGACATGGGCACAATCGATGAGTTATTTATTGGCATTGTGCAACATGCGTCATCACGGTCATTCTTCGATTCCCTTGCCCGACGGGCAAACCCATCACCAGCGCGCTGACAGCGACACACTCAAACGCCTCTTTCCCTATTTGTGGCAATACAAGTGGCGCGTGTTCGCCGCTTTGGCATTCATGGTCGGTGCCAAGCTGGCTAATGTGGGCGTGCCCTTGCTGCTCAAAGAGTTGATCGACGCCATGTCGTTCAAACCGAACGATCCCGCCGCGCTCATCGTGGTGCCCGTGTCGTTGTTGGTGGTGTACGGCGTGCTGCGTTTGTCGGTGTCGGCCTTCACCGAGTTGCGTGAGTTGGTGTTTGCCAAAGCCACGCAAGGCGCGGCACGGCAAATTGCGTTGGAAACGTTTCAGCATTTGCATGGTTTGAGTTTGCGTTTCCACTTGGAGCGTCAAACCGGCGGCATGACGCGCGACATTGAGCGCGGCGTGCGCGGCATTGAGTCGCTGATTTCGTATTCGCTCTACAGCGTCGTGCCCACGCTCATTGAGGTGGCCTTGGTGCTGAGCATCTTGGCGGTGAAGTTTGATGTGTGGTTTGCAGGCATCACCGTGCTGGCGCTGGCGCTGTACATTGTCTTCACCGTCAAGGTGACCGAGTGGCGCACGCAGTACCGCCGCCAAGCCAATGAGTTTGACTCGGCTGCCCACACCAAAGCGGTGGATTCGTTGCTCAACTATGAAACGGTCAAGTACTTCAACAACGAAGCCTTTGAGGCGGCGCGTTACGACAAAAGCCTAGAGGCCCTGCGCCGCGCGCGTTTGAAAGCGCAAACGTCCTTATCGCTGCTCAACACAGGGCAGCAACTCATCATCGCCGTGGCTTTAGTGGCCATGCTGTGGCGCGCCACGCAAGGTGTGGTGGATGGCCGCATGACTTTGGGTGACTTGGTCATGATCAATGCTTTCATGATTCAGCTCTACATCCCGCTCAACTTCTTGGGTGTGCTTTACCGCGAGATCAAACAAAGCCTGACCGACCTCGATCGCATGTTCACCTTGATGGAAAAAGAACGCGAAGTGGCCGACGACGCAGGCGCCAAAGACTTGGCCTTGCAAGGCTCGCCGCATGTACGTTTTGACAACGTGGTGTTTGCCTACGAAGCCACGCGCCCGATTTTGCAAAGCGTGAGCTTTGACATTCCTGCAGGCAAAACCGTGGCGGTGGTGGGCGCGTCGGGCTCGGGTAAGTCGACGCTGGCGCGTTTGCTGTTTCGCTTTTACGACGTGGGCGCAGGTGCCATCACCATCGACGGCCAAGACATTCGCTGCGTCACGCAACTGAGCGTGCGCCGCGCCATTGGCATCGTGCCGCAAGACACCGTCCTGTTTAACGACACGGTGCGCTACAACATCGCCTATGGCCGACCTGAGGCCACGCCCGAAGAAGTGGAGCAAGCCGCCAAGGCCGCGCATATTCACGACTTCATCGCAGCTACGCCCAAGGGTTACGACACCATGGTGGGCGAGCGCGGCTTGAAACTCTCTGGCGGTGAAAAGCAACGCGTGGCCATTGCTCGCACCTTGCTGAAGAACCCGCCGATTTTGATTTTTGATGAGGCCACTTCAGCACTCGACAGTGCCAACGAACGAGCCATTCAAGCCGAACTGCAAAGCGCCGCGCACAACAAAACCACGCTGGTGATTGCGCACCGCCTCTCGACCGTGGTGGATGCCCACGAAATTTTGGTGATGGAAGCGGGGCGCATTGTGGAGCGTGGCACGCATACGGTGTTGCTGGCTATGAATGGCAAGTATGCGCAGATGTGGGCGTTGCAGCAGTCTGCTGAGGTTTGATTTTTGCTCGCTGGTTGGTTGCTTTGACGTTGCAGCGAAGCTTGGGTGGCGAACCCCAAACGGCTTACATCGCTTCGCGACGAATGGCGCCTTATTGGGGTACGCCACCCAAGCTTCTTTGAGCGAACGATGCTGAAATGAAAACCTTTCGCGCCTGAAACATTCCGAACCACCAAATGCGAGTTGGGGTAGGCAGATGCGGCGCCATTCGTCGCGAAGCGATGTAAGCCGCGTCTGCTTACCCCAACTCGCATCTTCGAGGAACCCAAAAAAAAGGCTTCTCGTAAAAACGAGAAGCCCCTTGCTTGGGTGAGTCAGTATTTTGGTCTTCGCTCACATCGCTAAGCGATATGAGCTTCGCCCGCGTACTGACAAGCTGCGCACGATGTGCGCAGTGGCCTTACAGGCCAGCTGCAGCTTTGAGAGCTGCAGCCTTGTCGGTACGCTCCCAAGTGAATTCAGGCTCTTCACGACCAAAGTGGCCATAAGCCGCTGTCTTGCTGTAGATAGGACGTAGCAAGTCGAGCATTTGAATGATGCCTTTGGGGCGCAAGTCAAAGTGCTCAGCCACCAGTGCTGACAACTTGTCATCAGAGATCACGCCAGTGCCTGCCGTGTTCACGGTAATGTTCATGGGGCGTGCCACGCCAATGGCGTAAGCCACTTGCACTTGGCATTGCTTGGCCAAGCCAGCGGCCACGATGTTTTTAGCCACGTAGCGTGCAGCGTAAGCGGCAGAGCGGTCCACCTTGGATGGGTCTTTGCCAGAGAACGCGCCACCGCCGTGAGGGCATGCGCCACCGTAGGTGTCAACAATGATCTTGCGGCCAGTCAAACCGCAATCGCCTTGTGGGCCGCCGATGACGAAACGGCCTGTGGGGTTGATCAAATACTTGGTGTCTTGCAACCACTCTTTGGGCAACACGGGCTTGATGATCTCTTCGATGATGGCTTCATTGAAGCTGGCCTTCATCTTGGTGGCTGACTCGCTTTGGTCTGGGCTGTGTTGGGTAGACAACACCACGGTGTCAATGCTGTGAGGCTTGCCGTCGACGTAGCGCATGGTCACTTGGCTCTTGGCATCGGGGCGCAGGAAAGGCAAGCGGCCATCTTTGCGCAACTGGGCTTGGCGCTCGACCAAACGGTGTGCGTAGTAAATAGGAGCGGGCATCAGCTCAGGCGTTTCGCTGCACGCGTAGCCAAACATCAGGCCTTGGTCGCCCGCGCCGATGTTGAGGTGGTCGTCTGACGCGTGGTCCACGCCTTGGGCGATGTCGTTGGATTGCTTGTCGTAGCACACCATGACGGCGCAACCTTTGTAGTCGATGCCGTAGTCGGTGTTGTCGTAGCCGATGCGCTTGATGGTGTCGCGTGCGACTTGGATGTAGTCGACGTGTGCGTTGGTGGTGATCTCGCCAGCCAACACAACCAAACCAGTGTTGGTCAGTGTTTCGGCGGCCACGCGTGAACGTGGGTCTTGTTCAAAGATCGCGTCCAAAATCGCATCAGAAATTTGGTCAGCCACTTTGTCTGGGTGGCCTTCTGAGACGGATTCAGAGGTAAAGAGGAAGTCGTTAGACATGAAAAAAGCTCCTTGTTTTCAATGGGTTTATCGGCGTTGCCGACCCTGAAAACTTGGAGCCTAGCGAACGCTTTAGCAGAGTGGCCTTGATCGCTCATAGCCTGCACACCGAAGTGTGTCGTCGCCCTGCAAGTAGTTCTTTAACTCGGCGACAATCAAGATTCTAGTGGATTTATCAAAGTCATCAAAAAGTTCATGTCGGCCACCACGCGCATCTTTCATTTCCTAGCTCGCTTGCCTCTGCCTTTGATGCAGCGACTAGGCGCTGTGCTCGGGTGGCTGGTGTGGTGGCTGTCGCCCAGCTATCGCCGAAACTTCCATGCGAATGTGCAAGCGGCAGGTGTGGCTTGGCACGAGGCTCGCCCTGCGGTGGCGGCCATCGGTCGCATGGTGGCCGAGTTGCCTTGGGTGTGGATGCGTCCGCACACGGCCACGCTCGATGGTTTGGTGAAGTGGGATGGCGCGGAGCATTTTGAATCTGCCATGCAAGCAGGCAAAGGCGTCATCATCATGTCGCCGCACATCGGCGCGTGGGAGATTGGCGCGCAAGCCATTGCTGAAAAATTTGGCCCCACCTATGGCCCCATGATTGCCCTGTTTCGCCCTGCGCGCAAAGCTTGGTTAGAGCCGTTGGTGGCCAATGCCCGCACCCGCCCTTATTTAGATTCAGCACCCACTTCATTGGCAGGCGTGCGCACGCTCATTCGCGCTTTGCGCAATGGCGGCTACACGGCTATCTTGCCGGACCAAGTGCCACCTCTTGGGCAAGGTGTGTGGGCGCCATTTTTCGGTCGCGATGTCTACACCATGACCTTGCTTGCCAAGCTGGCGCAACAAACGGGTGCGCAAGTCATCATGACGTGGTGCGAGCGTTTACCAACGGGGCAGGGCTTTTGCATGCACATGCGCCCCTTTGAAGCGCCTGAGATGAAAGACGCGACGGTATCACCCGAGGTGGCCGCTGCCGCTGTGAACCGTGGTGTGGAGCGCATGGTCTTAGATGCGCCAGGTCAATACCTGTGGGGCTATGCCCGCGACAAACAACCGCGTGCAGAAGGCTAAGCCATGTTTACTAAGTTTGGCTTATTGTTTTTGCGCGCTTTGAGCTATTTGCCCTTGTCATGGTTGCGAGCATTGGGTGCAGGTTTAGGTGCTGTGCTGATGGTGGTGATTCCATCTCGTCGCCGCGTGGTGCAAGCCAATTTGCGCGTGTGCTTTGCGCATTTGAGTGAGGCCGAGCGCGATGTGTTGACCCGCCAAACCTTTGTGTATTTTGCGCAAGCGTGGCTGGATCGCAGCTGGTTGTGGCACCGCAGTGCAGCCTGTATCCAAGCGCGTGTGCAGCTGTCGGGTGAGGTGGCCGCTTTGTCTGAGGCTACGCCAACCGTGTTGTTTGCACCGCATTTCATGGGGCTAGATGTGGGATGGACGGCGCTCACCATGAGCCTACCTTTGAACTTCACCACCATCTTCACACCGCAGTCCAATGCGGCGGTCGATGCGTGGGTGGCCGAGGGGCGTCAACGTTTTGGGCAGGTGCGTTTGTTCAGGCGTGAGGACGGCGTTAAGCCCATCGTCAGTGCGCTACGTCAAAACGAATTGTTGTATTTGCTGCCCGACATGAATTTTGGCCCGAGCGAGTCGATCTTTGTGCCGTTTTATGGTGAGCAAGCGGCGACAGTGCCCTCGCTCTCGCGCTTTGCCAAATTGGGCCGTGCCCGCGTGATGCCTGTGATCACGCGCATGACGTCCACAGGCTATGAGGTGGTCGTTCACCCTGCGTGGACAGATTTCCCGACCGACGATGCCGAGGCGGACACTGCCGCCATGAACCAACGCTTAGAGGTATTCATCAACGCCATGCCAGCGCAGTACTTCTGGGTGCACAAGCGCTTTAAGACTCGGCTGCCAGGCGCGCCCAGCATCTACTGAGCTTAGGGATGCATCCATTGGTACAAGGTGCTGGCTACTTCATCCACACCTTGTTTTTTCAACGCTGAGAACAAACGCACTTCACCGCCACCGGCTTGCAGCTTGGTGATTTGCAGTGCTTTGTTGGCTTCGGCGCGGTTGAGTTTGTCAGCCTTGGTGAGCAGCACCAAAAATTTCAAACCTTCTTCCACGCGTGGGCGAATCACGTCCAACAAAATTTCGTCCAGTTCTGTCAGGCCATGACGTGGGTCACACATCAGCACCACCGCACGCAAATTGGGGCGTGTGAGCAGATAGTTGGCCATCACCTGTTGCCAGCGAATCTTGTCTTGCTTGGGCACAGCGGCGTAGCCGTAGCCAGGTAAGTCGGCTAGCACGGCATCGGTTTTGCCTTGGCGCCCCATGGCGAACAAGTTGATGTGTTGGGTGCGACCTGGGGTTTTGGAGGCGAATGCCAAGCGCTTTTGCTGGGTCAGCACGTTGATGCAGGTCGATTTACCTGCGTTAGAACGACCCACAAAGGCAATTTCAGGCAAGTCGTAGGTGGGTAGGTGGTGCAATTGCGCGGCGGTGGTCAAAAACCGGGCGGTGTGCAACCAGCCCATGGCGTATTTGGCTTGGTCTTTGGGGTTGAGTAGCTCAAAAGCAGCTTTGGCTGCGGCGCGATCTGCATCGCGCTGGGCCTCAAATTCAGCGTTCAAGACCGCGATTTCAGGCACCTCGGGCGTGTCATTCGGGGCTGGGGTGTCGTGTGGGTCTGGCTGGTTCATACGGCATTGTAGAATCTCTGCAGTTTTTCGACGTCTTTGAGACCCTTAACCAAAGAACATATATGAAGTTGATTGCCTCCTTGTTGATCGCCGCCGCATTGGTGGCCCCCGCCCTTTCTCATGCCAACGAGCCAGCAGCGCCTGCTGCCAAGGCCGATTTGGCCAAAGGTGAAGCCACTTACAACGCCATTTGTGCAGCTTGTCATGGCGCCGATGGCAACTCAGGTTCGCCTGCGTACCCCAAGCTGGCTCAGCAGCACCCCGATTACTTGGTCAAGCAATTGCAAGAATTCAAATCAGGCAAGCGCGCCAACGCCATCATGATGGGCATGGCTGCTGGTTTGTCTGACGCCGACATGAAGAATGTGGCTGCTTGGGTGGGTTCTAAAACATCGGCTGCCAACTTCGCCAAAGAAAAAGACTTGGTGGTTTTGGGTGAGCGCATCTACCGCGGTGGCGTGGCTGAGCGTCAAATCGCTGCTTGCGCAGGTTGCCACAACCCAACAGGTGCTGGTATTCCCGCTCAATACCCACGTTTGGCAGGTCAACATGCGGACTACACCGTGGCTCAACTGAACGCATTCCGCGAAAACGGCACCAGCAAAGGATCTGCCCAAGCGGTGGGCCGTGGCAACAGCGTGCAAATGAGTGGCGTGGCTGCAAAGTTGAATGACCGCGAAATCAAAGCAGTGGCCGACTACATCGCAGGCCTGCGTTAATTCAACGTTTTCAAATGCACTTAAAAAAGCTGGCCTTGTGCCAGCTTTTTTGTTTTCAGATGCAAGGTCTTTCTAGGCTTGCTGTGTGTCGCCATGCACTTTGACCCACAATGCGATAAGCTTTTGTTTCGGGGAGAGTTCGCGTGCGCTTGAATCAATTTTCAAAAAATGCTGACACAGGTTTTGTGCATGGCTTGGGCAGTGAGATCACACCGCAAACGGTGTACGCCCAACGCCGCGACTGGCTCAAGCAAGTCGCCGCTGGCGCAGCAGGCCTCTCGATGGCGGCATGGGCCTCTCGTGAAGCTCTGGCTCAAGCGTCCAGTGCAGCGGTGGTGCGTGCGGGCAAGTTGGCCCCTTTGACGGGGGCGGTGAGCCGAGTGAGTGGTGCCAACACCATGGAAAAAATCACCGCCTATACCGACGCCACCAGCTACAACAATTTCTATGAATTTGGCACCGACAAGTCAGATCCCGCCAAATACGCGCACACTTTGCAAACCTCGCCGTGGACGGTCGAGATCGAAGGTCTTGTTAAAAAATCTGGTCGCTTCGACCTCGATACCTTGCTCAAACTCAGCCCGATGGAAGAGCGCATTTACCGCCTGCGTTGCGTCGAAGGTTGGTCGATGGTGATCCCTTGGGTTGGGTATTCGCTCGCTGAACTCATCAAGCGCGTCGAACCTTTGGGCAGTGCCAAGTATGTGGAGTTCATCACCCAAGCTGACCCCAAGACCATGCCCGGTGTGCGCTCTCACGTGCTGGATTGGCCTTACGTGGAAGGCTTGCGCATGGACGAAGCCATGCATCCACTCACGCTGTTGAGCTTTGGCATGTATGGCGAAGTCTTGCCCAATCAAAACGGCGCGCCTGTGCGTTTGGTGGTGCCATGGAAATACGGTTTCAAAAGCGCCAAGAGCTTGGTGAAGATTCGCTTTGTTGAAAAACAACCCATCAATTCATGGGGCCGCTCAGCGCCGCAAGAGTATGGGTTCTATTCCAACGTGAACCCGAACGTGAACCATCCGCGCTGGAGCCAAGCCACCGAGCGCCGCATTGGCGAAGACGGCTTGTTTGCTAAAAAGCGCAAGACCTTGATGTTCAACGGCTACGAGGCGCAAGTGGGGCAGCTGTATGCGGGCATGGATTTGAGCAAGCTGTATTGATGTGAATCTCGTCTTGCGCCAAGCCTTGCAACACCGCAGCACAAAGTCTGTGCTGTGGTTGTTGTGTCTCATGCCTTTCACATGGTTGGTATGGGGAGCTGCCAACGATGCGTTGGGCGCCAATCCCGCCGAATACCTGATTCGCGCCACAGGCGACTGGACGCTGCGTTTGCTCTGCGTCACCTTGGCAGTCACGCCCCTGCGTGTGATGTTCGGTTTGCCCGAACTTGCCAAGCTTCGGCGTATGTTGGGGCTGTTCACCTACTTCTATGTGGTGCTGCATGTGTTGAGCTACAGCGGGTTTGATATGGGTTTTGAGTGGCGCGATGTGTTGGCCGACATCACCAAGCGCCCGTTTATCTTGGTGGGGTTCAGTGCGTTTGTGCTTCTTACGCCCCTGGCTTTGACTTCGTTCAATCGAGCCATTCGCTGGTTAGGTGCCAAGCGTTGGCAGAGCTTGCATCGCTTGGTCTACGGCGTCGCCGTGTTGGCTGTGTTGCACTTTTTTTGGATGCGGGCGGGGAAGAGTAACTTTGCGGAGGTCTTTGTTTATGCCTCTGTCTTGAGTGTGCTGTTACTGTATCGGTTGCGTGGTGTTGCTGGTTCTTGGGTGTCTGACTTCACTCGCTGATGCGGCTACGGGTGAGAGTGCGCAAACAGGTTGCGATTCCACCTTTGGTTAGCCTGAATCCGAAGCCTCGGCGAGCAGTCAGCGCCTGACTTGGCGACATTCGTCGCGCAGCGATGGGAGCCATGGCAGGTGCTGGCTGCTCGTCGTGGCGGAGCGAAAGAGCCAACACGAAAACACACCAGCAGCAAAAGAAAAAGCGAGCCACATAAGGACTCGCTTCGAAAGTGATGAAAAGAAAGAATCAGCGAACCAAAGCTTCACAAGCCATCTGATCTTCCACCGTCTCACGACGACGAATCACATGTGCCTTTGTGCCATCCACCAAAATCTCAGCCGCACGACCACGCGTGTTGTAGTTGCTAGACATCGCCATGCAATACGCACCGGTCGACAACACGGCCAGCAAGTCACCTGCTTGCACGGTGAGCTGACGGTCACGGCCCAGCCAGTCGCCGCTCTCACACACGGGGCCCACCACGTCATACGTCACCGCTTCGCCTGTGCGCGCCGACACTGGCACGATTTGGTGGAAGGCTTCGTACATTGCGGGGCGAGGCAAATCGTTCATCGCAGCATCGACGATGCAAAAGTTCTTTTGCTCGCCAGGTTTGATGTACTGCACCTCGGTCAAGCACACACCCGCGTTGCCCACGAGTGAGCGACCGGGTTCAATCATCAGCTGGCGCTGGCCGTAGCCGCGCGCGTCGAGTTTGGCCAACAGTTGTGCCCACAGTTCATCTGCAGCGGGCGGTGTGTCGCCGTTGTAGTTGATGCCTAGGCCGCCGCCAAAGTCGATGTGGTGAATGGCAATGCCTGCTGCTTCAATGGCATCGACCAAATCCAACACGCGGTCCATCGCGTCGAGGTAAGGTGTGCTCTCTGTGATTTGCGAGCCGATGTGGCAATCGATGCCCGTCACTTGCAAGCCGGGCAGACTGGCGGCACGTTGGTACGTGGCCAAAGCACGTTCATGCGCCACGCCAAACTTGTTGCCTTTGAGGCCGGTGGAAATGTAGGGGTGGGTTTTGGCGTCGACGTTGGGGTTGACGCGAATGCTCACGGGCGCACGCTTGCCCATGCTGTGGGCCACATCGCTCAACACTTCGAGCTCGGCTTCGCTCTCCACATTGAAGCAGGCAATGCCCACTTCCAAGGCTTTGCGCATTTCGGCGCGTGTTTTGCCTACGCCAGAAAAGATCACTTTGGAGGCGTCGCCTCCGGCTGCGATGACGCGGTCAAGCTCACCGCCAGAGACGATGTCAAAGCCGCAACCCGCTTGCGCAAACACTTGCAACACAGCGAGGGATGAGTTGGCCTTCATGGCGTAGCAAATGCGGGCATTGCGGCCTGCAAAGCCGCGTTGGTACGCTGCGAGCGCGCTGAGCATCGCGGCTTTGGAATACACAAACAAAGGCGTACCGTGGGCGTGTGCAAGGTCGGCGAGTTTGACGCCTTCCAAATACAAATCGTTGTGTTGGGTGGCCACAAAAGGCGCACCGGCAAGCGTGGTGTGTGTCATCTGATGGCTCTTAGAAAATTAACGACCCGCCGCAGAGGCTGCACTGGCAGGTGGCGTTGTGTTGGATGGTGCGGATGCAGGGGGCTTGGCAGGTGTTGCCGTGTTGCCCGGTAATTGACGGCGCACAATCTCAGGCAGGGTTGCACGCTGTCTGAACTCGGGGTCGTTGGGCATGTAAAGGTTTCCCTTTTGGCCACACGCGGTGAGGGCGGCACATGCACACAATGCAGAGGCCACAACAACGCGTAGGCCTTTGCCCGTGACTAGAATCTTTTGTTCAATACCCATGGCGCAAATTGTAATGACCGATCTCGAATTCTTAGACCGCGCAGAACTTCTGCTCAAAGCCGTTGAATTGGCTTGTGACCGCATCAACGATGAGGGCGATGCCGACATCGATAACCAGCGTGTGGGCGGCATGATCACGCTCACATTTGAGAACAAGAGCCAAATCATCATCAATTTGCAAAAGCCCTTACACGAGGTGTGGTTGGCGGCGCGTTCGGGTGGTTACCACTTCAAGTTTGACGGGCAACATTGGGCGGATACCAAAGGTCAAGGCGAGTTCTTTGAGCGCCTCAGTCAAGATGCCAGCACACAGACGGGACAGGCGTTGCTTTTTCAAGCGTAAGTTGATGGCACGCATGAAAAAGGGCGCCGAAGCGCCCTTTTTTAGTTTTTGAACAAATCGAGAATCTTTTTCTTCTCGTCGTTCGCTGGCAGCGGTTCGTTGCTGTTGCTAGATCGGCTCTCCATGCCTAGGCTGCTCACGCCACCGCCTTTGCTGAACTCGGTATACGCCCAGTCGCCACCCTCGTGGGTCAGACCAGCGGGCGGTGTCAGCTCTGCCACAGGCACATTTTGCAAAGCGTGTTGCATATAGCTGATCCACACAGGCAGGCTCAAACCACCACCGGTTTCACGGTCGCCCAGTTTGCGTGGCGTGTCGTAACCAATCCATGTGACGGCGGTTAGGGTGGGGTGGTAGCCCGCGAACCAAGCATCCATCGAATCGTTGGTGGTGCCTGTTTTACCGAAGATGTCGTTGCGCTTCAAGGTGGCTTGCGCGCGTGCGGCTGTACCTGAGCGTGTGACTTCTTGCAGCAAGCTGGTCATCACAAAGGCATTGCGTGCATCGATGGCACGGGCTGATTCATCCAAGGGGGGCGGTGTGAATTCAGACAACACCTTGCCCATTTGGTCGGTCACCTTGGTGATGAGATAGGGGTTCACACGGTAGCCGCCGTTGGCAAACACCGAATAGCCAGCGGCCATTTGCATTGGCGTGACCGAGCCAGCACCCAAGGCCATGGTCAGGTAGGGCGGGTGTTTTTCGGCGTCAAAGCCAAACTGGGCAATCCAGTCCTGTGCGTTTTGGGCACCCACCGATTGCAGCACGCGAATCGAAATCATGTTTTTCGATTTGGCCAAGCCTTTGCGCAAAGTCATAGGGCCTTCAAACGTGCCGTCGTAGTTTTTGGGTTCCCATGGCTGACCGCCAGTCACGCTGGCATCAAAGAACAAGGGCGCATCGTTCACCACGGTCATGGGCGTGAAGCCTTTTTCCAATGCGGCTGAATAAATGAAAGGCTTGAAGCTCGAACCCGGTTGACGCCACGCTTGGGTCACATGGTTGAATTTGTTTTTGTTGAAATCAAAGCCGCCCACCAGCGCGTGAATGGCGCCGTCGCGTGGGTCGATGGACACAAACGCGCCTTCCACTTCTGGCAGTTGGGTAATTTCCCAGCCGCCTTTGGCAGTCTTGGTGATGCGCACCAGGGCGCCCGGACGCAGCTTGATGTTGGGCGCGGCTTTGTCAGACAAGCCCGATTGCACAGGCTGCAAACCTTCACCTGTGATTTCGAGTACTTCGCTGTTTTGGCGCATCACGCGCACTTTCTTAGGGGTGGCTTCCAACACCACAGCTGCCAGCAAGTCGCCCTTATCGCCTTGCTCAATCAGAGCGTCGTCAATCGCGTCTTCCAGCTCAGCAGGCTTGGAGGGTAAGTTGATGAAGCGTTCAGGGCCACGGTAGTGTTGGCGACGCTCGTAGTCCATGATGCCACGACGCAGCGCAAAGTAGGCCGCTTGTTGGTCGCTGGCGCGAATGGTGGTGTACACGTTCAAGCCGCGTGTGTAGATTTCGGGACCGTACTGCGCAAACATCAGCTGACGAGCCATTTCTGCCACATAGTCAGCGTGCGTGTTAAAGCTGCTGGTCGCGCTTCGAATCTTCAGTTCTTCTTGTTTAGCGGCTGTGGCTTGCTCGGCCGTGATGAAGCCGTTTTCTTCCATGCGCTCAATGATGTAGAGCTGACGTGCGCGTGCGCGTTTGGGGTTGGCAATCGGGTTGTAGGCCGATGGCGCTTTAGGCAGACCCGCCAACATGGCTGCTTCGGCGATGCTGATGTTTTTCAAGGGTTTGCCAAAGTAGGCCTCAGACGCAGCTGCAAAGCCGTAAGCGCGGTTGCCCAAATAAATTTGATTCAGATAAATTTCAAAAATCTGATCTTTGGTGAGCATGTGCTCGAGCTTGCTGGTCAGCAAGATTTCATAAATCTTGCGCGTGAATGTTTTCTCAGAGGACAGGTACACGTTACGCGCCACCTGCATGGTGATGGTTGATGCGCCTTGGCTCTTGGCGCGGCCTAAGTTGGCCAAGCCTGCACGCATGAGGCCGATGTAGTCAACACCGCTGTGTTGGTAAAAGCGTGCGTCTTCAATGGCCAGCACCGCGTCTTTCATCACCTTGGGGATGTCCTTGAACGGTGTGAGGTTGCGCTTCTCTTCACCGAACTCCCCAATCTGCGTGCCCTCGACCGAGTAAACGCGCATTGAGAGCTTGGGGCGATAGTCGGCTAGGTCTGAGACGTCCGGCAATTGTGGATAAGCCATGGCCAAGGCCACCGCCACCAACAAGCCCACGACCGTGGCCAGAGCGGCCCCAATGCCAAAGGTCCAGAGCAAGACATGACTCAGCAAAGAGCGGGGCGCAGCGGGTTCTGCGGTGTGTTCTTTCGAACCTTCAGGGGTGTGGTTTGTCGCCATAAGTGAGAAGGATTATAAAAACACGCTTTCATCACAAAAGTCTCGAGTCAAACACCTCCGCAAGCGCCTGTCAACGGGTTGAAATTCAAAGCATCTAGGCCATTTGCAAAAGGATATGTCTCATGCGTTGGACTTCATGGCTACCCCGCTCACGCCCGCGCCGCTTCAGCGTGTTGGGTTTAGATGTGGGGCCAGATGCTTGTAGTTTGGTCGTGCTCAGCGGCTCGCCAAGCCAGCCTGATGGGGTGTGTTGCGCAGAGCGTTTAGAGCTTCCAGACGGGTTGGTCACTGACGGCGAGGTGTTGCAGTCGGTGGTGTTGGGCCAGTGGTTGCGCGCTTATTTAGAGGCAGGGGACTACCAGCCCGAGTTGGCCTATTTGAGTTTGGACAGTGCTTGCGTGTCTAACCACTTGGTGAGTTTGACTGCAGGTTTGTCACCAGACGATGTGGCGTTTCAGTTGCAAGCCGATGTGCAATCGGTCTTGCCCGATCACGCGCCTGAGATGTGCATCGATTACAGCTTGGACACAGAAGCCTCGCCTGCGGGCGAGCAGCGCTATTTGGTGCAAGCTGCGCCACGCTTGCGTGTGGAGGCTTTGCAGCGCGTGGCGCACCATGCAGGGTTGAAAGCAGCAGTGGTGGAGCCCCGCCACGATGCCGCACAACGGACGGAACAAAGTCATGCTTTGGTGGGGCACTTGCCCCAAGCCAGTGCGGCGTTGGCATTGCAGTGTGACGAAGCGTTTGGCTTGGCCTTGCGTGCTTGGCACGATGAGGGCACTAATTTTTTGCCTCATCGCGAAAACACGCAGCATGTGTTGCGCCGAGCCTGGTTGTTGGGGGTGGCGGTGTGCGCCATGGGTGGTGCATTTTTGGCGGCTGGCTTTGCCATCGTCATGACGTCTGCCGCTGACAACAAACAGCCGTCGATGACAGATGTGAGGGTTTCCGCGCGCGCCTTTGAGGACGCACAAAAAGCGCACATGCAGGCCAAAGCACAGCAAGACCGCTACGCAGAGCAGGTGAGGTGGCTCAAGGCTCGCCAAGAGTTGCAATCTCAAAGTTTGCAATGGAGCCGTGTGCTCAGCCATGCGGCGCATGGCGTGTGGGTGGCCAGCGTTAAACAACAAGGCACACGTTGGACGGTGCAAGGTGAAGCCTTGTCGTCTAAGCATGCACAGCAATTGGTGCAGCAACTCAAAGTGCTTGATATTTGGGCGCGAGCCCCAGAGTTGCCGCAGTTACAAGTCATACCTGCGCTGTCGACCACGGGTCTGCCTGTCTGGCAATTTCGCATCGAAGCTGATTTGAAAGTGGGGGTGTGATGAAAGGTTTGAATATCGCTCTTGCACAGTTGGATTTGCGCCAACCTTGGCGCTGGCCTCGTGCGTATCAATACGCTTTGTTTGTCGGTGCGGGTGTTTTGGGGGCGCTGCTGCTCACCCCGTGGTGGCTACATAGCTGGCAGTCTTGGGATGACGCGAGCCAGGCCAAGGCTGATTTGGTGGCGCAACAAGCTTCTACGCAAGCGTTGCGCGCACAGACTGCACAGCTGTTGCAAACGTCCAGTCAGCCGCAAATCGCCTTTGTCGACCCATCCACGCTGAGTCACTTGGCGCAACAGCAGGGCTTGCAGTTTTCCCATGTCGGTTTAGACAAACCGCAACACAGTCCAGCAATGGCGGCCTTACACATGCAGCAATTGCCGGTGCACCTGAATGTGCAGGGCTCGTGGGAGGGTTGGCTCAATTGGTTGTCCCAGTGGCCCATATCGGCGCCTGGTGTGACCGTGTCTTCGCTTGAACTCAAGGCGGACCCGCGAGGTGGCATTTCTGCGCAAGTGTTGGCAGTTGCGCCGCAGTCAACTGCAGCGGACGCTGCGTTTGAACTCTCGAGTGTGAATTTAGATGATTTGGCTTCTAACGACCCGTTCAATGCACAAACGTGGACGAACGCCCAACGCACCCACGCCGAGCAGCACCCCAGTTATGCCCGCTTGGTTGCGCCTGAGTTGCTCAGGCCTCGTGACTTACTGGAAACCTTTTCACGCGATCGTCTGCAGTATGTGGGGCAAATTGCATCAAGGGGTGAGGTGGAGGCCTTGGTGAAAGTGCTGCCACCTACAGGGGTTAAAAAAGAGGTGCCCATGATGAGCGTGCATCGCGTGCGTGTGGGGCAACACTTGGGTCAGGACTTTGGCAAAGTGCTGGCGATTGAACCCGATCACTTGGTTGTGCAAGAACTGGCGCTGAACCCTTCGGGTGAATGGCACACCCGTGAGGTGCGTTTGCCATTGCATGAGGCTGCGCCATGAGCAGTAGGTTGGTGCGTGGGCTGTTGATGCTTTCTCAGCATATGACGGCAACGTGTCGTGGCCTTGTGTGTATTTGTCTTTGGTTGTTAAGTGTGGTCATGTCGCCACTAAGTAGCCAAGAAATCAAGCCCGCCTACACCGGTGCGCCCATGTCGATGAATTTTCAAAACATCGAAGTGCGCACCGCCTTGCAAATCGTTGCCGATTTCACTGGGCTCAACATCATCACGTCTGACAGTGTCACGGGTTCGCTGACTCTCAAACTACACAAAGTGCCATGGGATCAAGTGCTGGACATCATGGCGCAAGCCAAGGGCTTGAGCGTGCGCAGGCAGGGCAATGTCATTTGGGTGGCTCCGCGTGCCGAAGTGGCGGCGCGAGAAAAGCTGGAATATGAAAGCAAACTCGCTGCGCAAAACCTAGAGCCCATGCAAACGCGAGGCTTCGCGCTCAACTACGCCAAGGCGGTGGATGTGCTCACACAAATTCAAGGCGGCACAGTGTTGCCTGCGATGCCCATGGTGGGTGGCTATGGTGCAGGAGCTGGCGCTTACGGTGGTTTGGGTGGTTTCGGTAGTGCAGGCCTAGGCTACGCCTCGCCAGCAAGCACCGCACCCTTCAGCCTGTCTTCGATGGGCGGTGGCTCACGCATTCTCAGCATACGCGGCAGCGCCATGGCCGAGTCGCGTACCAACCAACTCTTTGTCACCGACATTGCCGAGCGCCTTGACCAAGTGGCGCAGATGATTGCCAAGATCGACATCCCTTTGCGCCAAGTGATGATCGAAGCGCGCATCGTGCAAGCCAGCGACACATTTGGCCAAACCCTGGGTGTGCGCTTGGGCGGCATGGGGCAGGGTGGCTCGCAAACCGTGTGGGGGCCGACCAATACCAACGTCATCGCCAATGCCAACCCCACGGCACAGCAAGGCACCAGCTTCAACATCGCCGACAAAGCGCTGGACACCTCCGGCAGCTTCGTCAACTTGCCTGCGGCCAGTCTGAACGGTTTTGCATCCGCCAGTTTTGCGGTGTCCATCTTCAACTCAGCCAAAAACCGTTTTCTGAATCTTGAGTTATCGGCATTAGAGGCCGATGGCAAAGGCAAGGTGGTCTCTAGTCCCCGCGTGGTTACAGCCGACCAAGCCAAGGCCGTGATTGAGCAAGGCACAGAGCTTCCGTACCAAGTGGCGGCAGCCAGCGGTGCATCCACCTTGGCGTTTCGCAAGGCCAATCTCAAGCTCGAAGTCACACCGCAAATCACGCCCGAGGGCGGCATCGTGTTGGACCTTGATATTTCCAAAGACAACGTGGGCCAAATCACCCCCGCCGGTTTTGCCATCGACACCAAGCACGTCAAGACCCAAGTCCTGGTGGAAAACGGCGGCACGGTCATGATCGGTGGCATTTACGAGACCAGCGAGCAAGAGGACGAGTACAAAGTGCCGCTCTTGGGCGACATCCCTGTGCTGGGCTATTTGTTCAAAAACCGCCGCACCGCCCAAGCCAAGCAAGAGTTGCTGGTCTTCATAACGCCTAAAATGCTTGATCACAGTGCCGTTGCACGTTAAGAAAGCATATGTTGTTGGTTTTGGTGGGTCTGCCGGGTTCCGGCAAAACGACCGTTGGGCGTCAACTCGCTCGACGTCTTCACCTCCCCTTTGTTGATTCGGATCACGCGATTGAGAACCGCTTGGGTTGCTCGGTCCGCGAATATTTCGAACGCGAAGGGGAAGACCGCTTTCGCGATCTCGAATCCGAAGTGCTCGCCGATTTGTGTCACAACCACCACGGCGTCTTGTCCACAGGCGGCGGCTCTGTGCTGCGACCCATCAATCGCGAACGCTTGCGCGAACACGGTCACGTGTTTTATTTGCGCTCCAGTCCTGAAGAGGTGTTTCGCCGTTTGCGCAACGACCAAAACCGCCCCTTGCTGCAAGTGGCCGACCCGCAAGCGCGTTTGCGCGAACTCCTCGACGTGCGTGACCCGCTGTACCGCGAAACCGCGCACTACGTCATCGAAACAGGCCGCCCCAATGTGGCGGGCTTGGTCAACATGATCGTGTCGCAGCTCGAATTGGCTGGCCACATCAAACCCGTCTCGCCCCCCGCGCCTGCCGACCGCCCACGCGTGTCGCCCCCACACCGAATTTGAGCCATGTCGAACACACCACACCTTGAACGCGTTGCCATTGACTTGGGCGACCGTAGCTACAACATTTTCATTGGCGAGCAGCTGCTCAATACCGCCAGCACATGGGCCGATTTACCCAAGGCCTCGGCCGCACTCATCGTCACCAACGACACCGTGGGCCCCATCTATGCCGAGCGTTTGCGAGCTGCACTTGCGCCCCTTTACAAACACGTGCACACCGTGGCCTTGCCCGACGGTGAGAGCCACAAAGATTGGCAAACGCTGAACTTGATTTTTGACGAACTACTGGGCAAAGGCGCCGACCGCAAAACCGTGTTGTTCGCTTTGGGTGGCGGCGTGGTAGGCGATATGACCGGCTTTGCTGCCGCGTGCTACATGCGCGGCGTTCCCTTTGTGCAAGTGCCTACCACCTTGCTGGCGCAAGTCGATTCATCGGTGGGCGGCAAGACCGCCATTAATCACCCCATCGGCAAAAACATGATTGGCGCGTTCTATCAACCGCAACGCGTGGTGTGCGACCTTGATACCTTGCAAACCTTGCCCCAGCGCGAGATGAGCGCGGGCTTGGCTGAGGTCATCAAATACGGCCCCATCGCTGACATGCAGTTTCTCGATTGGATTGATGCCAACCTTGACGCACTCCTTGCGCGTGACCCGAAGGCCTTGGCGCATGCCGTGAAGCGCAGTTGCGAAATCAAAGCTTGGGTCGTGGGCCAAGACGAACGCGAAGGCGGCATCCGCGCCATCCTCAATTTCGGTCACACCTTTGGCCACGCCATCGAAGCCGGCTTGGGCTTTGGCGAATGGCTGCACGGCGAAGCCGTAGGCTGCGGCATGGTCATGGCCTCGCACCTGTCGCAACGTTTGGGCTTGGTGGACGAGTCGTTTGTGTCGCGCTTTACCGCACTCATTGCCCGCGCGGGCTTGCCCATCGTCGGCCCCAAACTCGGTGCAGACGAGTACCTGCACCACATGCGTGTCGATAAAAAAGCAGAAGCTGGCGAAATCAAATTCGTGCTCATCGACAAGCCCGGCACGGCCATCGTGCGCGGCGCGCCGGATGCTTTGGTGGCCCAAGTCATTGACGATTGCTGTGAAAAAAAAGAGCGGCGAAGCTAGGCGAGTGAAACAAAGCCCCGACGCAGTCTGGCGGTATGGGGGATGTGCTGCTGATGATTCCTGGACCAGCATGAAGAAGCGGCACATCCCCCATGCCGCCAGCGAGCACAGATAAAAAAAGCAATGACCCACCTCGCCCCCTACGCCTGCCTCCCAGACCAATCGCGCGGCCGCCGCCACGCAGAGCCCCAACTACCCGCCCACGCCTCGGGCATGCGCAACCCGCATCAACGCGACCGCGACCGCATCGTTCATTCCACAGCCTTCAGACGCTTGGTTTACAAGACTCAAGTCTTCTTGAACCACGAAGGCGATTTGTTTCGCACGCGCATGACGCACTCGTTAGAGGTGGCGCAACTGGGCCGCTCCATCGCCCGCGCGTTGAACTTGAACGAAGACTTGGTCGAAGCCATCGCCTTGGCGCACGACCTAGGCCACACGCCTTTCGGCCACGCCGGTCAAGACGCGCTGAACGAATGCATGGCCCCCTACGGCGGCTTCGAACACAACCTGCAAAGCCTGCGCGTGGTGGACGAATTGGAAGAACGCTACCCCGCGTTCAACGGCCTCAACCTCAGCTTTGAGACACGCGAAGGCATCTTGAAACATTGCGCACGCCGCAACGCCGAGCTCATCAACGCGCAAGAGCCCAATGGCATTGCCGCTCGTTTCTTGAACGGCACACAGCCCAGCCTAGAAGCACAGCTCTGTAATTTGGCCGATGCCATTGCCTACAACGCGCACGACATTGACGACGGCGTGCGCTCAGGTTTGCTCACGCTGGAGCAAATGCAAGACGTGTCGTTGTTTGCGCGCTATCACGCGCACACCTTGGCCGAGTACCCTCAGTTGCAAGGCCGCCGTGTGTTGTACGAAACCATCCGCCGCATGTTGAGCGATCAGGTGTACGACGTGATCAACGCCACTCGGGCAGCACTCCAGCAACACGCCCCCACCAGCGCAGACGAAGCGCGTCAGTGTCCGGCACTGGTGCAGTTCAGCGCGGCGATGTACGAAGAATCCAAAGCGCTCAAGTCGTTTCTGTTCCGCAATTTGTATCGTCACCCGCAGGTCATGCAGACCACTGAAGGCGCGCGTGTTGTGGTCAAAGACCTATTTGATGTGTACATGGCCAATCCCCAAGAAATGCCCGCCGCTTACGCCCAGCGCAGCGATGTGCCGCGTGCTGTGGCCGACTACTTGTCCGGCATGACCGACCGTTTTGCCACGCGTGAGCATGCACGACTCACGGCGTAAAACCAGCCGCATTTTTTTCAGCATGAGCAAGCACCGCTTTGGCATCCACCCCTCGTGGGTCATCGTGTTTGCAGGCGTGTGCGCCGCGTTGCATGTGGGCAAGCTGCCGCCCGCTTTGCCGGTGCTGCAAGACGCACTCAACATCACCTTGGTGCAAGCGGGGTTCTTGTTGTCTGCCGTGCAAATTGCCAGCATGACGCTGGGCCTTGCGGTGGGGCTGAGTGCTGACAGTTTGGGCCTGCGTCGCAGCATGTTGACGGGCTTGGCGCTGTTGTCAGTCGCCAGCATCAGTGGTGGCTTTGTGACCGATGCGCAAGGTTTGCTGATGTTGCGTGCGCTTGAAGGGTTGGGCTTTTTATTGGTCGTCATGCCTGCGCCTGCGCTCATTCGCAGCACTGTGGATGCGTCGCACTTAAGTGGGCGCATGGGCTGGTGGGGCACGTACATGCCGACCGGCAGCGCCTTGGCGTTGTTAGTTGGTCCTTGGGTGATTGCGGGTTTTGATTGGTCAGCGTGGTGGTGGCTGCTAGGGGTTGTGTCTGCTTTGGCTTTTGTGGCGGTGTGGTTGTGCGTGCCACAAGCGAGCACGCCAGTTCAAGTGCAGCCAGCATCTGAGCACACCCAAGCAGCGAATGACGCGTGGCCCAAGCGTTTGGGGCTCACGCTCAAAAGCGCTGGTCCTTGGTTGGTGGCGCTCACCTTTGCGGTGTATTCCTCGCAGTGGTTGGCCGTGGTGGGCTTTTTGCCGACGGTCTATGCCGAGCTAGGTTTGACAGCGGGCATGGCCGGTGTGTTGTCTGCTTGTGTGGCGCTGGCCAATGTGAGTGGCAACGTCCTGTCTGGTCGTTTGTTGCAACGTGGCTGGCCCGCGCAGCGCTTGCTTTGGATCGGTTTCGCTTGCATGGCTTTGGGTGCGGTCGGGGCTTACGCCACATGGCAGGGCAGCGGTTTGCCCACCGCCTTGCGCTTTGCGTGCGTGGTGATGTTTTCAGCCGTCGGCGGTTTGATACCCGGCACTTTATTTGCGTCCGCCATGCGTTTGGCCCCGAGTGAAGGCACGTTGTCCACCACCGTAGGCTATATGCAGCAATGGTCGGCGTTCGGCCAGTTTGCTGGCCCGCCGTTGGTCGCGTGGGTGGCAGTCAGCGTAGGCGGTTGGCAATGGACGTGGGTGGTGACGGCCTCACTCAGTTTGGCTGGCGCAGTGCTGGCTTATTTCATTGGTTGCGCCTTGCGCAAGAAAGCACATACATGACCCACACCCTCACGCCTGAGCAAGAACGCCTCGTCATTGAAGACACACAAAAGTGGCTGCTCGAAGCCGTGGTGGGCCTCAACCTGTGCCCCTTCGCCAAATCGGTGGTGGTCAAAGACATGGTGCGCTACCGCGTGTGCGCATCCGCCGAGCCCGCCGACGTGCTGGCCATGTTGCGCGAAGAGTTGCAACACTTGGCCGAGGCCGACCCAGACAAGCTAGACACTACGCTGCTGATTGCACCCGATGCCTTGCCCGATTTCTTGGACTTCAACGATTTCTTGGCCGATTGCGATGAAGTGTTGATGGAGCTTGAGTTAGACGGCGTGCTGCAAGTAGCCGACTTTCACCCGCGCTACCAATTTGGCGGCACGGATGTGGACGATATCGAAAACTTCACCAACCGCACGCCTTACCCCACGCTGCACTTGCTGCGCGAAGCCAGCATTGACAAAGCGGTGGAGGCTTATCCCGATGCGTCGCTCATATTTGAACGCAACATTGAGGTGCTCAATAGGTTGGGGCATGCGGGGTGGCAGGCGTTGGGGATTCGTGCGCGGCTTCGGGATTGATGGCTGTTTAACTGTTGGCGTTCGCTCGCTCGTTCGTTTGCTTCGCCAAGCGGCACAGCCGGTACGCGCTGCGGCTTAACGTCGCTGGCGCGCCGTGATGGCGCCGCATCGCGCACCAGCTATGCCACTTGGCTGCGGGATATTTCTCTTGTGCTGACATGCTCCGCTACTGAGCAACAGGCGCTCACGGCACAATTGGCCCATGTCCAAACACAAACCCGCTGCTGCACCTAAGTCTCAAGACCCTCGTTCTCAGCTCGACCTGCGCCCCGGCCAATCCATTGAGCTCCTCAAGGAGCTGCACATCCTCACCCGCGACGGCAAGCTCAACCAAGATTCACGTCGCAAGCTCAAGCAGGTGTATCACCTGTTTCAGTTCATCGAAAAACTGTTGAAAGAACTGCCCGCCAGCGAACAAGGCCCGACCTTGGCTGACCACGGCGCGGGCAAGTCGTATTTGGGTTTCATCATTTACGACTTGTTTTTCAAGAGCTTGGGCAACGGCAGTATTTACGGCATCGAAACGCGCAGTGAGTTGGTGGATTCGTCCAAAGCACTGGCGCAGCGCTTGGGGTTCGAACGCATGAAGTTTCTCAACCTCAGCGTGGCTGAGTCCGCACACAGCGATGCTTTGCCCGACCAGATAGATGTGGTCACAGCGCTACATGCGTGCGACACCGCCACCGACGACGCGATTGCATTTGGCTTGCAAAAGAAAGCCAAATACATGGTGCTCGTGCCTTGCTGCCAAGCTGAGCTGGCGCGTGCGTTAAACAAAAACAAAGCGCTCAACTTGCAGCGCACACCGTTGGCCGAGTTGTGGCGTCACCCGCTGCACACGCGTGAGATGGGCAGTCAGCTCACCAACGTGCTGCGTTGTTTGTACCTAGAAGCGATGGGCTACCAAGTGACTGTGACCGAGCTGGTGGGCTGGGAGCACAGCATGAAAAACGAACTCATCTTGGCCAAGTACACGGGGCAGAAAAAGCGCAGTGCATCGGAACGCTTGACCGCTTTGCTCGAAGAGTTCGGTTTGCAAGAGTTGGCTTCGATGCGGTTCAAAGTCGTCGCTTAATTAATCGGGGTCAGGTTCGAATTACCATCGGAAGATGGCCCGCCTACCTCGTCTCACCATCACCGGTTACCCGCACCACGTCATCCTGCGGGGTAACAACCGACAAGACATTTTTCGCAGCACCGCGGATTACCAACGCATGCTCGATTTGCTGTTCGAGCACAGCCGTGCGCACAAGGTCGACATTCATGCCTATGTGTTGATGGGCAACCATCTGCATTTGCTGCTTACACCGCAAGAGGACCAGGGGCTGCCCAAAATGATGCAAGCCGTGGGTCGCAGCTACGTGCAGGTGTTCAACAAAGTGCACGCACGCACTGGCACGTTGTGGGAAGGGCGCTATCGATCGACGCTCATTCAAACCGACCGTTACTTGTTGGCCTGCATGGCCTACATCGACCTCAACCCCGTGCGCGCGCACATGGTGGCGCGGCCTGAGGATTACGCGTGGTCTAGTTACGGACATTACGCGGGGCATCGCACTGATCGGCTAATTACCCCGCACGCTTTGTACTGGGCCTTGGGCAATACGCCCTTTGCGCGTGAGGCGGCATACGCCGAATTGGTGCACGCAGGCATCAGTGCGGACCAGCAGGGTGCATTGACTGACGCGACGCTCAGCGGTTGGGCGCTGGGCGATGAGCGTTTTGTGGCCGATTTGCAGATGCAAACCGAACGGCGCTTGACCAAAACCAAGGCTGGACGGCCTTTCAACAAGGTTAATAAACCTGTCCCCAATTAAATAATTGCCAAAATTGAAACTTAATTAATTGGGTTCTGACCCCAATTAATTTGCTTGGCATAAATGCTGCAATGCAGTATTCTCTTTGTCCCGCTGAATTTTTGAGGAATGCGCCATGACCACGGCTGCCGATAAAGCACATTTGCAATCTCAGGGTTTGTACGACCCTTCTAACGAACACGACGCCTGTGGCGTGGGCTTTGTGGCCCACATCAAAGGTCAAAAGAGCCATGCCATCGTGGGGCAGGCGCTCAAAATTTTGGAAAACCTCGACCACCGTGGCGCGGTCGGTGCTGACCCATTGATGGGTGACGGCGCAGGTATCTTGATTCAATTGCCCGACGCGCTGTACCGCGAAGAAATGGCCAAGCAGGGCGTGACCTTGCCCCCGCAAGGTGAGTACGGTGTGGGTATGGTGTTCTTGCCCAAAGAACACGCCTCTCGCATGGCATGCGAGCAAGAGTTGGAACGCGCGGTGCAAGCCGAAGGCCAAGTGTTCTTGGGCTGGCGCGATGTGCCGGTCAACCTCGACATGCCTATGTCGCCCCGCGTGCGTGAAAAAGAGCCGGTCATCCGTCAAATCTTCATTGGTCGTGGCAATGACGTGATCGTGCAAGACGCGCTCGAGCGCAAGCTGTATGTCATCCGCAAAACAGCCAGCGCCGCGATTCAGCACTTGAACTTGAAGCACGGCAAAGAGTATTACGTGCCGAGCATGTCAAGCCGCACCATCATTTACAAAGGCTTGTTGCTAGCCGATCAAGTGGGTACCTATTACCTCGACTTGCAAGACGAACGCTGCGTGTCTGCTCTCGGCTTGGTGCATCAACGTTTCTCTACCAACACATTCCCCGAGTGGCCTTTGGCTCACCCTTACCGCTATGTGGCGCACAACGGTGAGATCAACACCGTCAAAGGCAACTACAACTGGATGAAGGCCCGCGAAGGCGTGATGTCTTCACCCGTGTTGGGCGACGACTTGCACAAGCTCTACCCCATCAGCTTCCCTGATCAGTCTGACACGGCTACGTTCGACAACTGCCTCGAACTGATGACGATGGCCGGTTACCCCATCAGCCAAGCCGTGATGATGATGATCCCCGAGCCATGGGAACAACACACCACCATGGACGAACGCCGCAAAGCGTTTTACGAATACCACGCCGCGATGTTGGAGCCATGGGACGGCCCTGCGTCCATCGTGTTCACTGATGGTCGTCAAATCGGCGCGACGCTGGACCGCAACGGTTTGCGCCCTTCACGCTACTGCATCACCGATGACGACATGGTCATCATGGGCTCCGAGTCGGGCGTGTTGCCCGTGCCTGAGAGCAAGATCGTTCGCAAGTGGCGTCTGCAGCCCGGCAAGATGTTCTTGATCGACCTCGAACAAGGTCGCATGATCGACGACGAAGAGCTCAAGGCTGGCATGACCAACACCAAGCCTTACAAGCAATGGATCGAAAACGTCCGCATCAAGCTCGATGACGTCAAAGGCCATGAAGGCGAAGTGGCTCAATCCAACGAAGTCTCTTTGCTCGACCGTCAACAAGCGTTTGGCTACAGCCAAGAAGACGTCAAGTTCTTGATGGCCCCCATGGCCATCAACGGAGAAGAGGGCATTGGTTCGATGGGCAACGACAGCCCCTTGGCTGTGTTGTCTAGCAAAAACAAACCGCTGTACAACTACTTCAAGCAGTTGTTTGCGCAAGTGACCAACCCTCCGATCGACCCGATCCGTGAAGCCATCGTGATGTCGCTGGTGTCGTTCGTGGGCCCTAAGCCCAACTTGCTCGACATCAACCAAGTCAACCCACCCATGCGTTTGGAAGTGAGCCAGCCTGTGCTCGATTTCGCCGACATGGCCAAGTTGCGTGACATCGAAGCGCACACACACGGCAAGTTCAAGAGCGCCACGCTCGACATGACTTACCCCTTGGCTTGGGGCCACGACGGCGTGGAAGCCAAGTTGGCGTCGTTGTGCGCTGAAGCCGTGGACGCTATCAAAGGCGGTCACAACATCCTCATCATCAGCGACCGTGCTGTGAGCCCCACACAAGTGGCGATCCCCGCTGTGTTGGCTTTGTCCGCGATCCACCAACACTTGGTGCGTGAAGGCTTGCGCACCACCGCTGGTTTGGTGGTGGAAACTGGCAGCGCTCGCGAAGTGCATCACTTCGCCGTGTTGGCAGGCTACGGCGCAGAAGCCGTGCACCCCTACCTCGCGTTGGAAACACTGGCGAACTTGCACAAAGATTTGCCAGCTGATTTGTCGACCGAGAAAGCGATTTACAACTACATCAAAGCCATCGGCAAAGGCCTGTCGAAAATCATGTCCAAGATGGGCGTGTCGACCTACATGTCTTACTGTGGTGCGCAGTTGTTTGAAGCCATCGGTATCAACAGCGAAACCGTGCAAAAGTATTTCACCGGCACACCGAGCCGTGTCGAAGGTATCGGCATTTTTGAAATGGCCGAAGAGGCCATTCGCATGCACAAGGCCGCATTTGGTGACGACCCTGTGTTGGCCAACATGCTCGACGCCGGTGGTGAATACGCCTGGCGTGCCCGTGGCGAAGAGCACATGTGGACGCCTGACGCGATTGCCAAGTTGCAACACAGCACACGCGCTGGCAACTTCAACACGTACAAAGAGTACGCCCAGATCATCAACGACCAAAACAAGCGTCACCTGACCTTGCGCGGTTTGTTCGAGTTCAAGATCGATCCATCTAAGGCCATCTCGGTGGACGAAGTGGAACCTGCTTCTGAAATCGTCAAGCGCTTTGCAACGGGTGCGATGTCGTTGGGTTCTATCTCCACCGAAGCCCACGCCACCTTGGCCGTGGCCATGAACCGCATTGGCGGCAAGTCCAACACGGGTGAGGGTGGTGAAGACCCAGCGCGTTACCGCAATGAGCTCAAAGGCATCCCAATCAAACAGGGTGAAACTTTGAAGAGCGTCATTGGCGCAGATGTGGTCGAAGTGGACATGCCTTTGCAAGCTGGTGACAGCCTGCGCTCACGCATCAAGCAAGTGGCCTCTGGCCGCTTTGGTGTGACCGCTGAATACCTGTCTTCGTCTGACCAGATTCAGATCAAGATGGCACAAGGTGCTAAGCCTGGTGAAGGCGGTCAGTTGCCAGGCTCGAAAGTGTCTGAGTACATCGGCAAGCTGCGTTACAGCGTGCCAGGCGTGGGTTTGATTTCGCCCCCACCTCATCACGACATTTACTCCATCGAAGATTTGGCTCAGCTGATCCACGATTTGAAGAACGTGGCGCCGCACGCGGACATCAGCGTCAAGCTCGTGTCTGAAATTGGTGTGGGCACCATCGCCGCAGGCGTGGCCAAGTGCAAGGCCGATCACGTGGTGATCGCTGGTTTTGACGGCGGCACCGGTGCATCGCCTTGGTCGTCCATCAAACACGCCGGTTCGCCTTGGGAAATCGGTTTGGCCGAAACCCAACAAACTTTGGTGTTGAACGGTTTGCGCGGTCGTATCCGCGTGCAAGCCGACGGCCAAATGAAAACAGGACGCGACGTGGCGGTGGGTGCTTTGCTCGGTGCCGATGAATTCGGCTTCGCCACCGCACCGCTGGTGGTTGAGGGTTGCATCATGATGCGCAAGTGCCACTTGAACACCTGCCCCGTGGGTGTGGCCACTCAAGACCCTGAGCTGCGCAAGAAGTTCACAGGCAAGCCCGAGCACGTGGTCAACTACTTCTTCTTCATCGCTGAAGAAGTGCGTCAGATCATGGCCCAGTTGGGTATCCGTAAATTTGACGACATGGTGGGTCGCGCAGACCTACTCGACATGCGTGCTGGCGTCGAGCACTGGAAAGCCCGTGGCCTCGACTTCAGCCGTTTGTTGGCCG